>JADJPZ010000001.1 GCA_016713025.1 Saprospiraceae bacterium
GGGAACATATTTTTATAAAAGTACATAAGCCTGAAAATTATGATTTTTGTAACACCAGTCAAGGATCAGATGATGCCAAAAGATAGCGATGTGATGAATTTTCCAGATGGGACGGCCTTACTATTTACAGTGGGCTGTGCAGTGACAATAACCGATATAGATGCCGGAATAAAATCAAAAGCTCTACCTGTAATACTCAAAGACTTTACGGGAAGATGGAGATCAGACTGATGATGTCAATGAGCTTGCGTGGACAACAATGACAGAAGTCAATAATGATTATTTTGAGATAGAAGGAAGTGTGAATGAGGAGATTTTGGGGTGGTAGGCCGTGTAAAAGGAAAAGGAAATAGTACAAGGAGATCAATGTGTGCAAGCTTGCAGATAGAGAAATCCAGCAGGAATGGTGATTACGTGTATCGTTTGAGACAAGTGGATCATGATGGCAATGAAAGCATGTGGACCACTATCGATAAAAGTAGAAAGAGACAATACAGGTAGAAAGCTGATATGTCAAGCCCAACAAAGACCTATACGATAGAAATCGGGCATCAGAGGGACAAGAAGTGACAGCAGATATCTATGATAGTACCGGCAAGAAGCTGAAGTAAGATCATAGACAGTGTGTCTCTGACGGAGAAGTAATAAAGTATCAGGATACAGGATTAGGTTGGGTAAAGGGATGTACTACATTGCTTGATCAATGTGGATGGTGTTCTGACCAGCAAACCATTGATAGTGATTGAGTAAGTAATCAAAGGTTTATAAAGATCATTCTCAAATTTTAGGTTCGCTTAAAAGTGTAAAACTTGAAATTTATTAGGTCGGGAGCTTCGGAACTTCTGGCCTTTTTTAATTATTAAAATTTCTAAGCTTTAAATTTTTGGGTACCAAATGAGAAATTTATTAACCAATCCCCTTTCCCAATCTCCGTGTCATCAAACTTGAATAAACCAAATGATGACTCGATGAGTTTTCCTGACTGATCAGAAATCTTCATAATGACTAGTCCTTTATAATCCTAAATATCGATGTAAAAAGTCCTTTTAAAGGATTGGGATAGATATTGACAGTGTAGGTTTTCCAGTAAAGCTGGAAAATGTTGCAATAACATCGTTCAACGAGTGATGGGTCAAAAACAAATGGATTTACATTGGATTGGATGCGGGCAAATGGTCATGGATCGTTTGATTTCTGTGGAGTCTGCTGTCCGATCGATGCCAACGGCAGAGATCGGGAACATAAAAGTGAAAAAGGTTTTGCTCTTTTTATCAGCTTCAGATCGGTAGAAAGTGTAAAGTAAAATATAGACCTGGCAATGTCTCTTTTTGAAATTCAATCGGTTCCAAAGCATTAGATTTGGATTCAGAGTACTGGTGAATTTGTGTTCTACAGGTATTGTAGTCAAAACTTTGTCTTTATGGATCAGTATTTAGTTTGATCATCAGGAGTATCTGCAAATGGGGTATTCGTCGAAGTGTATTGATGCTGGCTTTGGTAAGGTCCAGGTGATGCAGATCACCTAGTGCCGGAAACGATGCTGCTCAAATGACCTGGGAAATAAGTGTTCGGTTTGGATGCCCAGTTTAGCTGTTCAGAGACAAGACTTTGCGTTTGTCGGTGATTGGGATTCTGTACCCGGAATAAAAACATTCTATGGAATCTTGTTCCGGGAATATTTCGGTATAGAGTTTGGTCCTGGCTTCGTCGTATTTTAGGATATTTTTGGGGTGTAGTATCCTTTTAGTTCGGTGATTAGGGAATCTTCTTTTAGGCCGGGAAGATGATTTTCCTGGCAATTTAAGGAAGGAAGAGGAATAAGATTAAGGTTGAGAATAGAAATTTGAAGGTTTCATTTTAATTAATTTCGATGATTTAAATGATTGTATTCAATTGATTTTGCATTAATGCCGGCAGGGCAGATACTTTGCATTGCCAAAAAGTATCCAAAAACGCTAGTTCAAAAAGGCGATTACGAAGCATCGTTCATTCCCAAATCAAAATGCTTTTCTATCGCATGTTGATTTTATGTGATATTGTGCCAAATGCGATAGACGCACTTTTGATTCTTCACTCGCTATCGAGTGTTTTTGAACAGTAGAAGTATCCTACAATAAGAGCGCTACTGAGTAGAGCTAAAGCAGCTGCTCTGGACACACACCTTTCTGTATGCGAAAAAGTTAGTAAACTCAATCAATGATGTGAAACAATTTAATGGTGGTTCACTAAAAGTGGCCGCTGCCAGGGCAGCGACCACATAACCAAAACAATGTGAACCATGCATCTTATTTCTTTTATCGGTAGATGTGGATTTGTATTCTATCCAATTGCATCTCACGCCGAACGACTCCATACGCGTTCGCCGTAACATTTTCTATGTGGCGCAGAAAGATTGCTGGTGAAATGTGTCAACACTTTGCGATTGATGAAAAGCTCATAACGCATCAGGATGATCTGGCCAAGGACATTGGTAGTGGTGCCGTAATGTTTGACTTAGTCACTCTGCACCAAGATCGTCAAAACAATACGACTGTTGGATCGTATTCCTGTCAATATAGTCTACATAATTGCGCCCGTACAGCATGAGTACATTGGAACCTTGTTCCATATATTCCAAAGAAAGTTGCTGACATGACTTTATTTTAAATCTTTCGTTCAGGTCCATCAATCTTCTCAAAAGCTTTATATGTACGGTTTTTTCCAACACCTGTTTTTCCGGAAAGAAAAGGCCTTTATTGAGATCAATGGAAATCAAGTTTAACAAGATGACCAAAAAAACGATATAAGAATTCTGACATTTATCAATATTCACCTATCAAAACAGAATAACATTTTGTGAATATTTCTATTTTTCTTGGTGATATTGGAAACCTTTCGATCGCCGCCCCTAGTGCGAGTGTCCCTTGTAGTTTTTTGTCTTTTCTAAAATTTTTAATTTTGCTGTAGTTAAGTAATTATGTAGTATATAGTAGTATATGTCTTTATTTGGTACTGCGACGGGTTTTCGACGAGTTCTCATTACGGTACGCACCCGACTGCGAATCAGTACGCACCTGACCGTAAAAAGAACTCCATATCCTATTTTGAGAACTCATATGGACTGCTGTTTTGGTATCAAAATATGGCAAAATGTGTGATTGGAATTTTGCTCAAAATATTAACTTTTTGGCATCATTTTTAGCGGTTTTAAAAGGCAAAATAAATTTTGCGGTACGCTCAAAATGGTTTAAATTGTATGAAATTACATGTTCCCAGAGATTCCCAAATTACATATAAAGATATGTTTTATTTATAATCAATTGAATAAAAGTGATATATAGAAAAAATCTTCTTTTGCGGCCGACCCGTCCAGTCCGGCAAAAACATAACATCAAATAGAAGTAAATTCTGTTTGGCGTTTGTTTTTCAAGGAGTTATGAAAGGAACAAACTCTAAATCTCACCAAATTATATATGAATTATTTGCTACCAAAATGAGACCAAGTACTAGTTAAAATGTAATGATAGATAGCGAATGATCAAGTTTATACAAAATATAGGGGAATACTTCTCATCCAATTACTTTGATGAAGCCTTTACGTCCAAGGTACCATGATCATCCGGGGTTACCAAAAATTAGATGTACACTCCGTCATAGAGGCTATTTCAAAGGTGTTTTCGAAGAAATAAATGCAATGCCAATAAAACCCCAAATTGTGGGGAAAGAGAAAATCATGATAGTTTAGAATATAAGTTTTAAATAAGAAATCTTTATTCTTTAATCATTTTGCCAAATACTCGGCATTACTCACGAATTATAACGGATACTTAAAATGACGGAATCGTTTTGGGACATTGGAAGAAACGGAAATTCCTAGTGATTTCAGAAATTTAGAAAACAGAATGTTTTGGTTCTAGGTTAATAGTAAAAATTTTTAACATGGTACTGAAATTTGAAATTCTACTAAATGATGCATAAAAAGCAAAGCAAAAAATATTTTAAAATTTTAAAAATCGAAAATTTGTTGTAATGTTGCTTTTAAAATCATAAAAATGAAAAAATCAGGTTTTATACCGCTAGAGTATAAAAAACCATCAGAAGAATTATTGATCCAATATACCAGCGATTTTTACCGAAAAATGAAATCGAGAAGATCAGTCCGACATTTTTCAGATAAAGTTGTTCCTGATGAAGTGATCCAAAATATCATCATGACTGCAGCTTCTGCGCCATCCGGAGCACATAAACAGCCATGGACATTTTTGTGTCATTAAGGATCCTGATATCAAAGCTAAAATCAGAGTTGCAGCCGAGAAGGAAGAATATGAAAACTATCACGGTCGCATGTCTGACGAATGGCTTAAGGTTTGGAAAAGTTTGAAACCGACTGGAAAAAGGAGTTTCTGACCACTGCACCTTCTCGATAGTGATCTTCAGAAAGGCCTATGACCAGGAAGACGATGGGTCAAAATCCAAAAACTACTATGTGTCAGAATCAGTAGGTATCGCTGCCGGATTTTTGATAGCTGCTATTCATATGGCAGGTTTGGTGACCTTGACCCATACGCCCAGTCCGATGAATTTTTGCAGGAATTATTGGGAAGGCCTGAAAATGAAAACCATTTTGTTGCTGCCTGTTGGCTTTCCGGCTGATGGTGTCTTCGTTCCTGATATCAACAGGAAGAAAATAAACGAAGTTTTGGTGAGGTATTAGAAATATGTAAAACAATTGGTACAATTTAGTGTTTCAAAATCATTATATCAAAAATTAAAATTTTTTAGAATATGGCTTTTTACACTTCCTGCTTTAGGATACAATTACGATGCACTTGAACCCCATTTTGATGCGAGAACGATGGAAATTCATCATACGAAACATCATCAGGCATATATCACCAATCTAAATAATGCCATTGCTGGCACAGCCCTGGAAAATCAGGACCTTGATACAATGCTTAAAGGACTGGATATGAACAATATGCCTGTGAGAAACAATGGAGGTGGACACTGGAATCATTCGCTTTTTTGGGAAACTTTAAATCCCGAAAACAGAGGTAGGCTTTCTGGTCCGTTGGCTGATGCCATAGATGCAGCTTATGGAAGCAAGGAGACTTTTATTGAGAAGTTTGCAGCTGCTGCCATGACGAGATTCGGATCTGGCTGGGCATGGTTGTGCGCACATCCTGGCGGACATGTAGAAATATGCAGTAGTGCAAATCAGGACAATCCTTTGATGCCAGGTATCGGTTATGGAGGTACACCGATCCTTGGACTAGATGTATGGGAACATGCATACTATCTGAACTATCAAAACCGTAGGGTGGATTATGTTGCAGCTTTCTGGAATGTGGTCAACTGGAATGTTGTAGAGAAAGTACAACAATGAGATAAAGTAAATAGCTAAAAAGGAATCTTGCTTTTTTGTAACCCGTCGTCCGTCATAGCTTTAGAGCTACGATATCGTATCAGTAGGCATCTTGTCTAAAACTGTACAAAATAGCGATCAACAACAAGGCTGGGTGGAAGGCATTTGATATATTATATTAACGGGCCGCTACACTGAAATTTGGCACAAAGGAGCTGTTTTCACAAAGAGAACGGCTTTTTCTATTTACACATCAACATTTGAACTGTTGTTTACGTTATACACTAATTGAGGAACAGTTTGGTGAATGTAAAAGAAAATTTTTTAAATTTAATAATCATTTAAATATAATTCAATGAAATCCCTTGTGTCGTCCTTTTTCATACTTTTAGTGTTTCTATCACCACTTTTTGGTCAAAATGGAGAAAACAATACTATTCAGTTTTATGAAATTATGAAGTCCAGAGATGCAGGCAAACCGCTTGAATTAAACGGGTCAGAATTTTTGCATGATGAGTGGATACCAATGAAAATATTTATGGAGGATGGACGTGTTTTGATGTTGCTCAGGCTAGAATCAATATTTTAGGAGGCTCTATAGATGTAATGCATAAAGGAAGAGAAATGGAATTATTGCTCACCTTTATTGATAAGGTGGAGATCAATCACGAAAGCAGATCGAAAAGTATGATGCCTATTTTCAGAGTAAAAGCTAAGGAACTGCCGGAAAAGGTTTGTGGAAGTACTTAATGCCGGTGAAGATATTGTCTTGGTGAGATATCATAAATATATCGTAAAAAAGCAGATCCGAATGCCAAAATTTTGGGCTTGGATCCCAGGCCAAAGGTATTCAATAAGCAAGAAATATATGTTGTCAAAAGTAAAATTGCCTATGAAGTTTCTTCAAAAAAGGATCTTAAAAAAGTGTACAAAAACAAATCCAGGAAAATAGATGAAATATTTGATGCTGAAAATATTGATATAAAAAATCCTTTAGCTTTGGCATCATAGATAGCAAGAGTGAATGTCAAAGATGCGCAAAACTGATTTTTATACCAAAGAAAGAATTGCACACAAAATTCAATCTAATGATTATTTATTTAATATATAATGCATTATGATTTGATTTTTTCAAAATATTTTTTGGTCCCTATATGGTATGGTCGACTTTTCTATTTTCCTTTTCGTATTTGTACAACACAGGTGCTATTTTTGCAAATGATGTCTCACTAAGTGTATAAAAAGTCTTTGAATCTGACGCCCATGCTATGGATTCTCCTTGAGGTTCTATAAAGTATGGAGGTAGATACGGTGTTGTTAATAAAGCTTCATCAATCTTTTGATTAGTTGACAAACTAAAGTAATATATTTTCTCGTAATCTTTGATTATCATTGCACTACGATCCTCGCTATATCACCGCCAACTATATATTTGTATGGCAATTCTGCCAATTTTGTAGCTACAATACTTCCACTTTGATATGGATATGCTATTTTGTAAATTCCTACTTTTTGTTCTCTTTTAGTAATGATATAAATGTCACCATTTTGGGGATCTACCATAAGCGTCTCTGCATCACGAGGGCCATCCGGATAGGTGTAAGTGATGGTTTTGATCGGGGTGACGATTGTTGGTAAGGATGAAGGTTTATACGCTGGTTCTTCTATGATGTGTATTTGGCAAAAACTGTATTTTGCATCATTGTCTCCTATGTCACCTATATAAAGATGTGTTTTTCCATTATGAGTATCCTTAAAGGATGCTATATCTTCCCAATCTCTATTTTTGACCCCATCCAATGTGACCGTTTGGATGAGTTCTCCCCTTAGATTGATTAGGAAAAGCCTTGCCTTGTCACCATTATCATTATGTGCCCAAAGATGATCAGAAAAACCTGTTGTTGATACAATACCTGATATCTCATCCATTTGTGGATCCGATAAAATACCAAGTGTTATAGGATTTGTGTAGTATAAACTATCTTTTACCATTTGATGGTTGACCTCATTTTGTGGCATTCTGTAGCAGCTTGCCAACAGTGAAATAGTAAGTATATACCAAACAGAAAATGTATTTCGAAAATATATAATCATAATTATTTAATTTACAATATAATATGATTTAAATTTTTTGCAAAATATTTTCTGTTCACTATAAATCCTAAGAACAAAAACGTTTTCATAAAATGATATTTTGAAGCACAGCCAAAATTTAGATTAATTTTATTAATTTTATATAATGAAAGCCACTAAACATTCTCTTAATGTGGGTTTAAAGAAATAAAAAATAAAACATGTGCTAAAATAAAAAAGGTTTCAATGCAGCATTGGAACCTTTTTTATTTTAAACTACTTCTTAGGTAGAAATATTAATTGCCTTTGATGATATTAGGTTGGGCAGCAGGAACCGGAACTTCTTCTTTTTTAGGAAGAACTTCTCCAATTACCTGTAATGTGTGATCACCTGCATTCGTTCTAACGGTAATAGATTTACTAATTCTACCAACTCTGTCAGTAGCATATCTTACTTCAAGACTTGCGCTTTGACCAGGTGCTACCGGTTCGGTTGGCCACTTAGGTACTGTACATCCGCAAGAACTGGTTGCGTTATTGATGATAAGTGGTTCCGTACCTGTGTTCGTAAATTTTACAATTCTTACAGGATCTGAATTGTGCTCTATGGTACCATAATTCACGTCCAGCGATTCAAAAGTCATCTTTGCTTTTGATGAAGGTGCCATAATAAATTCAGGGGCAACCTGTGGCGCAGATGGTGTGGCTGGTTGTACAACCTCCTGTTTTGGAGTTTCTGGAGCACTTTTTACTGCGTTTTTTGCTTTTGTTTTCTGAGCATTGAGACCGAAAGCAACAAAAACTAATAGGATAAATAAAAGCTGTTTCATGATAATTTTTGTTTTTTATTAATTTAAGGACAAATATAGTGGTAAAAACTGTAATATATGAAAAAAGTTTCATTTTCTGCTGTTAAACAACTGTTAAGAACACAATTTAGACCCATGACATGTTTTTTATACTGTATAACTATATCATTTTCAGACTTTTGTTTTGTTTTATGCGGGACGGTCTATCACTCATCATTTCAAACCTCTGTTAGCCAGCAACTTAATGATTCTATCCGCTTTTTTGATACCCATTGGTCACCATGTATAACTTACCATCTATTTTTGCAACTAATGCCGGAAAAGACTTGATGCCCATGGATCCGGCAAGGTCAAAATCAGAATATGCATCCATTTTTGCCTGGCCCTGCTTGAATCGTTTGTGAAATTCTTTGGGATCCAGACCCAAACCTGCAGCTATCTGTACATATGTATCGTCGTCATTGGGCAGATTGTTTTGGATGTAAAATGATTCCTGCACAGTTTTAAAATAATCATATTTTATAGCCGGATTCATTTTCCCTGCTAATATGACTGCCCTGCATGCTGGTTCGGTATCGTATGTGATTTCAGATTTTTTAAGGATCGCAAAATTGAATCTCTGACCACTTGTTCTGTGGACCTCTGTCCAGTGTTCATGCAGAAAGTCTCTTAAATCACCCATCTTTTCCGTTCCTCCGGGTCTCAAACCGCCCATGACGATCTCAAACGGAGTCTCGGGAAATGCAAGGATAATCTTGTCTAATTCAGGGCTAAAACCATAACACCAGGAACACATCGGGTCACCTATATAAATGAGTGTATCCTTTTGTTGACCTTTTCCCATATAAAATGAAAACATTAATAACAGACAAAATTATTTCTCTTCATTAATTTCTAAACATACTCTTGATTAGCAATAAAATACAGAATTTAACCTGTATAAAAACACAATTGGTTGATTTAAAAACAGGTGTCTATTGATAAATCAGATATTTTTGCCTGACTTGCATAAATTTTCCAATCCTTGTTTCCACGTCGACCTGATTTCTTCTTCACTCTTGCCTGCAAGTATTTGTTTTCTTAACTTATCGCTTCCTGCAAGTTTGTCAATGAAGTTGTTATCAAGAAAAAATTTCTGATTAGCGCTTTTCATCTTATTATGATAGTCAATCAGATAACTAAGATTAATTCTTTTGTCTTTGATGATACTTCCAGTAGTAATATTACTCAGATCTGTGCCATAACACTTCTCGCCTTTCAGTGGTGGTTCTTTGGCTCCTTCATTAGGTATTGGAGTGAAAGAAAAGTCTGATTTTAAGAAAGGGTGTCCGATGACCTGAAATTGTTTTTCTGTGCCTCTTCCTAAACTTAAAGTGGTACCTTCAAAAAACACACAGAAGGATACAATAATATAGATCTCGTATTTGGAAGATTAGGACTGGGTTTTACAGGTAGTTCATAGAATGTGTCATGGGTATAGTTTTTACATTCTATGACAGTCAGATCGCAGATGGCTTTATTGGGCAACCAACCTTCTCCATTGATCATTTTTGCATATTCACCAATAGTCATACCATACACAGTCGGGACCTCATGCATACCTACAAATGATTTGTAGGCAGGATCGAGAATTTCGCCATCAATAAAATACCCGTTTGGATTTGGTCTGTCCAGTACCAACAGAGGCTTTTTAAATTCTGAACAGGCTTCCATTACATAGTGCAATGTGGATATGTAGGTATAAAATCTAACACCTACGTCCTGAATGTCAAAAACGACAATATCCACTTCTTTGAGATCTTCTGCTGATGGTTTTTTCTTTTTGCCATAGATCGAGATGATAGGAAGGCCAGTCTTGGTATCTTTGGTATCATTGATCACTTCACCTGCATCAGCCTTACCCCTGAATCCATGCTCCGGAGCAAAAATCACGCTGATATTTACACCAAGTTTTAATAAAGTATCGACGAGATGACTTTCTCTGACAATACTTGTCTGATTAACCACCAAAGCTACTTTTTTATTTTGTAAAAGCGGGTGGTAGACTGCAATTCTTTCAGCAGCAGTGATGACAGACATAGTTGCTTCAACTGACGACGTAGTCGGTTGAATTGTAGTTTCTTCTGTAGGTTTGCATGTCATCAGGAAAAAGGTGACAAAAGAGTAAATGTAAAAATACATAAGATGGTGGGTTTGTGCCTGAAAGACAATTGTTGAGAAAAATATAACTATAAAATATTCATTTTCAATGTATTATTTCCTATTGATTTATTAGGGCAACAGTCAATTGGATATTTTATCAACCCAAAAGTAAGGGTTTTAGTATACATTAACGCTAATTTATATACTTCTTAACATTTTTTTGGCTCTATATCTGCGTTTTTACAACAAAATGTAATGGTTATGAGACAAGTATTTTTTGTTTTAAGTATTTTATTGATTTCTTTAAGTATGCATGCTTCTCAGAGCATAAAGGAAGGAAGCTGGTATAATCCTTATCTTCAGAGAAATATTTTTATTTCACATCACAGAGATGGTGTTAGGATCAAAGGAATTCATTCGCGTTATGGGTGGACATGGTTTGAAAGATGCGGAAAAAATACCTTTAGGGACAGATACGAAAATACTGTAAAATTCACAGGTAGCAGCAGGATGATATATTTTAAACAAAACAGACGGGCGAGGCTCACATTTTATCCAGTCACTGATAGATATTATGACAGATATGGCGAAAGACCTGGCGGTACGTACAGAAATTACGGTGATGATGATTGGTATTCTGAGCATGATCGAACAGACTACAAATATGAAGAATCCCAAAATGATGTGGAAGGGCGTGGCAGTGCCTTGACTTCAAGAAAACATAGAAATCTCATAAGCCCTGAAGGTACCTGGCAATCTCGGGAACTTAACAGGAATGTGTATATTATTGATACCAGAGACGGACTGAAGGCAAGATTCAGCGATGAACATGACTGGTATATTTTCAAATCTGATGATAAAAACAAAGGTGTTTTTTATAGCGAAAAAGGCCATAGATACGAATACATTGATGAAAACAATATGCTATGGATAGACAGTTCCGGTCAAAGAAAGTATAAGCTGATAAAAATATCTGAAGAGATTAAGTGATCTACAGCATACTTAAGTGTTTAAAATTTTTCTAAGTGGTAGGTGTAAATCAGGAGATAAATTAAGGTAAAATCTTCGAATCATTTTGTATATTAAAGCAAATAAAGGTTACCTGAATTGCCGTTACTCAGGGGTATATTTTATTTTGATATATTTAAAATATCTCAGAACATGTTTTATGATTGAAAAATATTTAATGGTGACCTTGAATGTTTGACTTGTGAGTATGTTTAAACTTTTATCATTTGGCTCCAAGTAGCAAATTTTATTTTGTCCGACGTTATATTATTCGACGTACCGCGTCAAACTATGCTTGAGCCTCAGGGACGCTTCTGTCCCGGTCAAGACATTTTTTTTAAAAATCGTCTTGACCGGCTATGAAATGGATAATAAGGAAGCATAAAAAAAACTCAATATGGTTTTTTGGAGTAAATCCTTAAAAACTAAAAACTATTTACAAAAAAAGAAAATTAAATAAGATTAACTGCATTTTACAAATTAGACTATATTTGTGTTAAGGTATTTCTAATTTATTAAATCAAACAATCAAAACTTATGTTACGATCATTGGTGCTGATCTTAATACTTAACTGTGCATTTATTACTACAGGTAAAAGTCAAATTGAAACCGATACTATTAAAACACCTATTTTTGGAATAAAAATTGCTTTACTAACGAGATTTCTGAAAATAAAAGACATCCGGATGCCATTCCTTTTAAAAGGGCTTCCAGAGGTGGCTTTAGGTCAGGTACATGGAATGTAAATGATGGATATGGCACATCATGTACCCATGATTGTGTCATCACAAGCGCAGCGCCATGCAGCAAGTACCGAATACCAGTTGTATTTACAGTAAGTACTCAACCTGGTTGCGGCGTTTCTACCCCTACACAATCCAATATTGATGCTCAAATAGCGATCACCAATGACTATATGAACTGTATAGGCGTGCCTATTGAATTTTACAAATCTACTACTTATTCTAATCACCCTACGACAGGAGACTTATCTACAAGGTATCAAAATATTGGCTGTACTTATTCAGCAAGTGTATTGAACAATGTACCCAATGTACTCAATATTTATATATTTGCAAATACTTCCTATGGAACAGGGGCAAATGGATGGGCTTACTTACCTACTGGTACAAATGCTCAAAATGTAGTCGTCATGTCAAGAGCAGCATTCAATACATTTACCTATCCCTATCCCAGTGGATATATCGATTGTGGTAATCCTTCATTAGGTCTTAGTATAGTATTGATTCATGAATTTGGGCATATATTAGGATTGCATCACACCCACAATGAAGCTAATGCAACCCTCGAATGCCCTAATATGTCCAACGGCTGTGTTGCGGGAGATTACATTAAGGATACTGATGCAGACCCTGGATTGTTTAATGCATGTGCAAATGGTAGTGGATGCAATAAATCACCCAATAATTGTACTTCTCCCTGTGGTACACCATACCCAACTGATATCAACTCAGAGTCCAATATAATGTCTTATAATAATGGATTTGATTGTAGAAACACATTGACTCCATGTCAGAAAGCAAAGATGATGGATGCCTTACTTTGTGTCAGAGGACCTCAGATGTGCGATAGGAATGTGGAAGTAGAATTTGTCAATGGCATATCAGATACATATAAAGAAATCTGTTTGGGTGGTAGCGCACCTGCATTTACAGCCACATCTAGTTGTTATAATTGGTATGCTAATTTAGGCTCCACTTCCCCATTGACTGTTGGATCAGCAACATTTACTCCGACGATTGGTACTGGGCCTGGACAATTAAATAATTTAGTGCCAGGGGAATATTTCTGGTATCTGGGAGATCGAAATGAAATCAACTCCAATTGCCGGACAAAACTGACCATAAAAGTAAATGCTAATATTGGTACAGCTACAGCCAATGGGTTGTCTGCTTTTGTTTCAAACACATGTACAATGTCCGCAAATGCCAATCTTACAACTACAGCATCAGCCTTACTGAACAACGATATCATAGGTTGGTGGATCACGGAAGGTCAGCCCATCACATCAACAGTCACAAATGATGCAACTTTGGTCAGTGCTTTATCTTCAGCCACCATAAACGGATCCATCTCCAACCCCGTAAACCACCTGATCCAATCCACAGCAGGTACTCCATTGAAAAATTTGACATTACCTTTCAATTGTGGATCATTGAACAAAGAAAAAAACTATTTTGCCACACCTGTTCTTGCTAAATATGCGGCGGCTATTCCAGATGAAGTTTTTAATTGTACCACAAAACCAAGTCTTTGTGGAAATTCTGTAGGAGTTAATTTTGGATGTGGATATGCGAGTGGTGGATTATTTAATACAGGGGCTGTATCAGGCACTCCTTCAATCCCTGTCAATCCTCCTACTTACAATATCGCTATTTCAAACATCGTATATCCATCTAATTGTACTGCAAACAATATGTTGGTCGATGTAAGAAATGCAGCCAATACTGCTAGTATTGGCTTGTTTTTACCCGGTAATGTTACATCATATACCCTGACTCAAAATAATTTCCCTGGTTACAATCCTGCCAACGGTTTTTTGATATTGCTTTACGACCAAGCCACAGGTTCTTGTTGCGGTGGTAGCCCTGCTGTAGTAAGTTTTACCGTAAATATTACTATCACTTATCCAGGGTTGCCTGCTATTGCTTTTCCATCCATTTCATCATATAAAAGTTGTAAATTTGGAAATGCAATCCCTTTAAATTGTGCTTGTTCTTGCTTACCTTCTGCTGAGATTTTTGCAGACAAAGAAGTGATATGTCCTTCCACCACTGTAAATCTATCTTCGTCTCCGGCAATAAATTACTCTTACTTGTGGAGTAATAGCGTCACCACCCAAAATCAAGATGTAACGCCATTGCTTACAACTTCATATACTGTCACAGTAAGTCACAATGTTGTCAATTGCAGCTCTCAAGCTACCAAGTCGATTTATGTCGAGTCAGGCAATACAGTAACCAATCCTGCAAATGACGGTGCCGGTACTTTACGAAGTATTTTAGCGTGTATCTCAGATGGGGGCACGATAGATTTTCCCCCAATTATAAACTTGACAGAATCTTTGGAAGTCAATAAAAATATAAGTTTGCAAGGTGATCCCATCAATTCATCAATTATAGGAATTAACTCATCATCTAATTTTGGTCTAAGTGTAAATGTTAACAAAACTGTTACATTAAAAGATGTCATTTTAAATTTAACGGGAACGGCTTTGCCTTCTCTTAAAAATGATGGAGTACTAAATCTGGATCATTCAGAAATCAAAAGTACAAATGATCCCGTCATCCAAAATAATGGTCAATTGAACATCATAGGAAATAAAATATCTTTGATAAAAAAACTTTGATTGGACATTACGATGTTTGTAAAGAATGGTAAAGAATCAAATTTCTTTAGTAATAAAATGGTGCTACTTTGTCACCTTCAAAAATCTAAGTCAATTACACTTTCATCAAAATGTAAGCAGCCGGAAACCTGATAGCTTTTCATATTTAAAGATAAATGTATGAGTGAATTTGGGTCACAACTGTTGGGTCAACCCAACAGTTTCCGTTTAATTTGACAAAGTAGAATTAGGACGATTAAGATGTCTCTTATACCATTAATAAACCAAATCTTTGAAGCTTATGAAATAACATCAATCATAATGGGAGGATGTGCTGAAATAATATTATTGCATCAAATCCAAAGGGATTACACAGCTGAGAGATCTATGACTGGGCTAGGACACCAAGGAGAAAGATTAAATGTTAGGTACCGTCTGCCTGATAAACACAGAATAACTAGATCTGGCTTATATTCAGACCACCTGAACCCATACTGCTTTGAAGCAGGATAAATTAATTAATTAAATTTAATCATGCTCTAAAGTTATTTCCTGGCAGCCATGGCAGCACCAACAATTCCGGCATCGTTCAACAATGATGCCGTATCTACCTGAACTTTTGTGTTAAGGAATTTACCGTATTGATCAAAGTTTTTACTCACTCCACCACCTATGAGAATGAGGTCCGGACTTAAAAGCAGATCCAGATGATTGAGGTACACATCAAGTTCTTTTGCCCATTTTCTCCAACTGAGATGATGAAATTCCCGCGCGCTATTACTGGCGTATTTTTCAAAAATTGATTTTTTGTATTTCAAGTGACCCAATTCTGTGTTTGCAAGCAACTGCCCGTTATAGAACAATGCGGAGCCTATACCAGTACCCAAGGTCAAAAAGACCACTAAACCTTTTACCCCTTTTCCTTTTCCATATGTCATTTCTGCGATTCCGGCAGCATCTGCATCATTGACGACAGTGATATCACATCCTAACGCCTCGCTAAAAGCACTGTCCACCGGATAGTTTATAAACTGGCTGTCTATGTTGCTGGCTGTGAGCGAAACGCCATTTTTAATGACTGCGGGAAATCCGATTCCAACTTTTTTTCCTTGCCATTTGAAATGATCTACAGCGGTTTTCATACATTCAATGATGGCATCAGGTGTGGCTGGAGTTGGTGTTTTAATTTTAAGCTTTTCGCCGGTCAACTCTCCTGTTTCAATTTTTACAGTATTAATTTTGATTCCAGTACCTCCAACGTCTATACCTAATACTTCCATGATAATCTTACTTTTTTAAATGGTTCGGTGATTCAATATATTTACTTAATTATATTAATTTTTATGATTTTGACATCGCTAACAGGACGGTCATTTTGGTCAGTTTTGACATCTGCAATACTGTCAATAATTTCAAAACCATCAATCACCTGACCGAAAACGGTATATTCCCGATCCAACTGAGGCGCGCCTCCTTTTTGTATCATCAGGTCTCTGGCTGAAGGAGTATATTTTATTTTTTTTTGTGCTTCATATCCATCAAGTACTTGTTCCGGCACGGGCCTTCCCTGGACTATGTAAAATTGCGATCCTGAAGATGATTTGGAAGGATTCATCTCGTCGCCGATTCTGGCAGCTGCCACTGCCCCTTTGATATGAAAGATGCTATCTGATATTTCAGCTTTGACGGTGTATCCGGGCCCTCCGCCACCTAATCTTTGTCCTGCTTCTGCATTTTTTGAATCCGGATCTCCGGCCTGTACCATAAAGCCCTTGATCACCCTATGAAATAGTATCCCATCATAGTATCCACTTTCTGCCAATTTGATAAAATTGTCCCTATGCTCGTGAGTGGCGTTATACAATTTTATGACCATGCTGCCCGAGGTAGTCTGAATTTCTGCCAGACATTCATGAGGTGGAAATACGTGCAAAACCGTTATCTTTTTGGAGGTCTTTTTATTTTTTTTAGCTTCAAGTATTACTTCATATCTTCCGGAATGTATATATCTATTGACCGGATTTGCCAATGCAGAAGAGGTACCGTCTCCGAAATGCCATAAATACTCTTCCGCGTCTGATGATTGATTGATGAATTTGACCTGAGAAGGAGCAAGGTCCGATTTTTTTTCAAATGTAAATGCGGCCTTAGGCCCACTACAGGAATAAGTGAAAATAATAAAAAATAAAAATAACTTGAATGACTCTGACACAAGGGTAGTTTTAAAACAATTTATTTATAAATCTTCATTTTTACATCTTTGAGCGGACGATCCTGATGATCTGTGTCTACAGAAGCAATTTTGTCCACAACATCAAGCCCATTGACTACCTCACCGAAAACTGTATAATCTCCATCCAACATAGGAGTACCACCCAATTTTTTATATTTTTCACGTTGAGCCGGTGTATATTTAAAACCCTTGGTTTTTTCCATGACATTCAGTTCCTGATCGGTAACGGGTGATCCATGGACAATAAAAAACTGTGATCCCGAAGACTCTTTCTGAGGATTGACAGCATCACCTTGTCTTGCAGCAGAAATCATACCTTTGAAGTGTGGTATTGCTATCTCAGCCGGGATAGTATATCCAGGACCACCAGAACCAAGTGGTTGCCCCGGTGATGCATTTTTTGAGTCAGGATCACCTCCCTGGATCATAAATCCACTCATTACTCTGTGAAATAATAAACCGTCATAATATCCTTCACTCACCAGTTTGCTGAAGTTTTCCTGATGTTTGGGTGTTGATTTGAAAACCCTGATACCAATCTTACCCGAATCAGTCTCTATTGTATATGATGTGTCTGATTTACACGATATGATCGTCATAACTGTGAAAATCAATAAAAATATCCTTACCATAATTTATTTAGTTTTCTGTAAAAGTATGTAAATGATTATAATTATTAAAATACTCAATGATCTTTCCAACCAAATAAGCTTCCTGCTCATTGATACCTTTAAGACTAAAAGGCATCTTCTCTTTCCAATGAGGCCATCCGTCCTGATCTCTGCCTTCAAATTCAAAATAACCTTCACTCTCCAGCAAGGTACAGACTGCAATGTGCATCAGATCCCTTTTTTCTTCTTTTGTAAATTTTGATTTTGGTATCCTGCCTAATTCCTGTACACCGATGAGAAACAATATCGTCTGGAGATCTGGTAAAGTGTCTTTTTTTAAGGCATTTTTTACAATGGTCCTGACTCTTAAAAATTCAAAATCTCTTTCCCAAAATTCCATGAATTGAATATGTTTTATAAAAGCCGGCAAATATAAGAAAGAATAAGGTATCAATGTATTCTGTCTCCTCTTAATTCTCTTTTTTTCATGATTTCAGCTTCAAATTCCACCATTTCCTGCCATCTTTTTTTGACTTTCTCTTCAGGAGCATACATTTTTGCCAAATCAAGAAATGTCCTGTAATGACCCGCCTCCGACACCATAAACTCATGGTAAAAGTCTTTTAGCTTATCATCAGAAATGTGTAATGACAATAATCTGAATCGTTCACAACTCCTCGCCTCAATCATTGCAGAAATGAGGAGCTTGTCCATCAGTCTGTCTTCTTCTCTCCCTCCTTTACGTTGGAATTTCATGAGCTCCGTCACATAATTATCAATTCGGTTTTTACCGAAAGCATACCCTCTCGACTTAAGTTCTTTCAGTACTTTTCTGAAATGACCCCATTCTTCTGCGACTATTGGCGTGATTTCTTCCACTAGTTCGGTACGATCAGGAAACTGTATGATCAGGGAAATACAAGTAGATGCCGCCTTTTGCTCACAATAGGCATGGTCTGTCAGTATCTCATCTATACTTTTTTCGGCAATATTTACCCAATAAGGGTCTGTAGCTAATTTTAATCCAAGCATGATCTTCGAATAAGCATTAAATATTCAGTTAAAACATACCTTAATTTATCACTCGTTTGATACAAGAAAGTTGCTTCATGATGACATCTATATTGTAGATCACATAAGACTCAAAACCTGATGTCCACATAATGCCGATAGTATCCACAGGAACTTCACTGAGTGCTTTTACATCACTGTCTTTGAGTAGAAAATCAGTTTTATAGATCACACTACCTGTATAATTTTCTACTTCTCCATATGAAGTTTCAAGACTATAAATGTCAATTTTTTTACCTGATATAAGTGAGATTCGCATCAATGCTTCATATGGAATATGACCATAATTTTTTGATGCATCTTTTGAAATTAGTTTTTGAAATAATCTCAGTTTGGTTATATTTTTTTCTGTAATAATTGCTACATCCGTTTCCATCAACTCTTTGTCCTTAAAATAGCTTTTCAATTTTTCAGGGGTGTAGCTAAATAGATATTCTTTTTTCAACTCTAATGTCCTGTTTTTTCCTTCAGTTACGTCTTTGTTAATGATACAATCCGCTGGAATTGGCTTTGATTTTTTAATAGTAATACCTTCAGGAGATGGTGCCTTTACCTCTGGATTTGCTGCCTGCAATATTAAATTTGATTCTTCTGGAATATTCAATTCCTTCGTAATGATATTCATGTTCTTAAGATAATTTTCATATTCTTGTAACCTTAGTTTTTTGACTTCTTCCACTTTTAGGGAAGCCGAATTGTAGTTGGATTCAGCAAGTTTGATAACTTTTTCGACCGTTTTAAGTTCTTTTTCAAATTGTCTTTGCTCCAGTTTATTCTTCAGTCTTTTGGACTGCGAAATTTTCATTTTTTTATGATCTTTCTCTTTATTGAGTGAGTCTAAGACCATAAATGCCAAAACTTCTTTTAATTCAATTGCTTTTATGACAGATCTGAGTTGCCCGATCAATTCAGGAGTCATAAATGGTTTGTAAGGTAATTCATTGCTTGTGATCGATGTTTCAGCAACTTCAGATTGGTAATATTTCCATGTACCATCGGACATAATGTACACACTTTGACCGGATTTAGTAGTCATGAGTTTCTGACCTTCCATATTTGTGTATAAGGATACGTACAAAGTTACGATTAATAAGTATTTCATAAAACATACACTTTGAAGTTGCAAATATACATTATTCAGTGATGAATTATAAAATTTTATGGTGCACTTGGCTATTATTTATTCAAAACCTTGAGTGCGCCAATTCTTAAAAGGCAATCACTTATCAACTTTGGCTCGAAAGCACCGAATATATAAATCAAGCTGTTATCGGCTAGTGCTCTGACCAAAAAACCAAATGCGCTTGCCCCTTCCCACCCACGACAAAATAGTGGAGTGTGTATAACATATTGCACTTTTGTGAAAAAAATTAACTTGCTACATTTGCCTATACTTACTCCCAACTAAAGGGGAGAGCAGCACTAATATTGAAAGCATTGGCGTGGGTCGTCTCAAGCGTAGCTTGACAGGCTCTTTAGGGAATGAGGGTAGCGAGGGAATTTAAGTATTTGTGCAGTTTGTTATACACACAATAGTGGAAATTTACATTATTGGACAATGTAATTTTGCTATCTTTGACCTGTTAAAAATTCATTAGGCACAAATGAACCGAATTAAAGATGTTTTGAAAGAGAAAGGTATCTCACAAACTTGGCTTGCTAAGCAGTTGGACAAAAGTTACAACACGATTAATGAGTATGCCCGAAACGTGAGACAACCTAGCATTGAGGATTTGTACCGCATTGCAAAAATTCTGAACATTAATGCCAAAGATTTATTGAAAGAAGAATAATGAGCAAAGAGAATCAAATAGAAGAAAATCTAATCGAGCAACTAAAAGGGCTGAAATACACGCATCGCCCTGACATAGTTGATAGAAAAACGCTTGAACAAAACTTCAAAACAAAATTTGAAGCGCTTAATCGTGTGCGATTATCTGATAATGAATTTTTAAGACTAAGAGAAGAAATAATTCAACCAGATGTTTTTAAGGCATCTAAGTTATTACGTGAAAGACAGTACTTTCAGCGAGAAGATGGTACACCATTGCATTATACATTAGTAAATATCAAAGACTGGTGTAAAAATGATTTTGAAGTGATCAGCCAATTGCGCATCAACACTGAAAACAGTCATCAAAGATTTGATATCATTTTGCTGATCAATGGATTGCCCGTGGTGCAGATTGAGTTGAAAAAACTCGATATATCACCACGAAAAGCAATGCAGCAAATTGTAGATTACAAAAATGAACAAGGCAATGGATATGGCAATTCTCTGCTGTGTTTTATGCAATTGTTCATAGTGAGTAACCGAAGCAATACCTACTATTTTGCCAACAATAAGAATCAACATTTTGCTTTTAACGCCGATGAGCAGTTTTTGCCGATTTATCAATTAGCAGACGAAAGCAATAAAAAAATAACACACCTTGATTTATTCGCTGAAAAGTTTCTTAGCAAGTGTACGCTTGGTGAAATGATCAGCAAGTATATGGTTTTGGTAGAGAGCGAAGAGAAATTGCTAGTCATGCGTCCCTACCAGATTTATGCAGTTAAGGCTATTGTAGATTGCATCAAAGACAATAGAGGCAACGGCTACATCTGGCATACTACAGGAAGCGGTAAAACTTTGACTTCTTTCAAAGCATCAACTTTACTAAAAGACAATACCGATATAGAAAAATGTTTGTTTGTGGTTGACCGTAAAGACCTTGACCGACAAACCCGTGAAGAGTTCAATAAATTTCAGGAAGGAAGTGTGGAAGAAAACACTAATACCGAAACATTGGTAAGGCGTTTACTTTCTACCGATTATGCCGACAAAGTTATTGTCACAACCATTCAAAAATTAGGATTGGCCTTGGATGGCACCAACAAAAAGAACACTTCGACCGGGCTCAGGACAGGTTATAAGGAACGCCTAGAACCATTAAAAAATAAACGAATGGTTTTTATTTTTGATGAGTGCCACCGTTCGCAGTTTGGTGAAAATCACAAAGCTATTAAAGAATTTTTTCCAAATGCTCAGTTATTTGGCTTTACAGGAACACCCATCTTTGACGAAAACGCAACGTATCAAATAAGAGAAGGCGAAGAAGCATCTTACAAAACCACGCAAGATATTTTTGAAAAGCAATTACACGCTTACACCATTACCCACGCCATTGACGACCG
Source organism: Saprospiraceae bacterium (assembly GCA_016713025.1). Taxonomy (NCBI): domain Bacteria; kingdom Pseudomonadati; phylum Bacteroidota; class Saprospiria; order Saprospirales; family Saprospiraceae; species Saprospiraceae bacterium. The sequence continues at coordinate 21,819 of JADJPZ010000001.1, forward strand.
AAATGTGTTGCGTTTTCATATTGACTATTTCAAGGGCAAAGGAACACATCAAGCAAAGCCAGGCGAGCAAATTGCTCAACAAGCTGTAGTGGAAGCCATTTTAGAGAAGCACGATGCTGCTACCAATTCAAGACGTTTTAACGCTGTATTGGCAACGGCTTCTATCAACAATGCCATAGAGTATTACAATCTTTTCAAAGAAATTCAAAAAAAGAAACAGGTCGAAAATCCTGATTATGTTCCATTGAACATTGCTTGTGTTTTTTCGCCACCATCTCAACTCATTGCAAAAGATGGTGACCAACAAAGCCAAAAAAATGCGGCTGATGTTAAGCAGCTGAAAGAAGATCTTGCTCAGGAAAGAGAAGATAACAAACAAAATCCTGATGAAAAGAAGAAAGTATTAACAAGTATTATTGCTGACTACAATGCTAAGTTTAAAACGAATCACAGTTTTAATGAGTTCGACTTATATTATCAGGATGTGCAAAGCCGTATCAAAGACCAGAAATGGACGAACAAGGAACTGCCCCACAGCCAAAAGATTGACATAACCATAGTAGTGGATATGTTGCTCACAGGGTTTGATAGTAAATACCTGAACACGTTGTATGTGGACAAAAATCTGAAATACCACGGATTGATTCAGGCGTTTTCACGCACCAACCGTGTGCTAAACGATACCAAACCTTATGGCAATATTTTGGATTTTCGTTCGCAACAAGATGCCGTAAACCAAGCGATTGCATTGTTTTCGGGTGAAGACCATGGAAAAGCCAATGAAATTTGGTTGGTTGACCCTGCACCTGTGGTGATAGACAAATACAAGAAAGCAGTAGAAGCTTTGGGTGTATTTATGCAAGAACATGGCCTTGTCTGTGAACCACAGGAAGTATATAATGTAAGAGGTGATGCTGCAAAAATTGCTTTTATACAAAACTTTAAAGAAGTGCAACGCCAAAGAGTGGCCTTAGAGCAATTTACAGATTTAGAACCAGAACAAAAGCAGTTAATAGAAGCAATTCTGCCCAAAGATTCTTTTTTAGAATTTAGAAGTTCTTATATAGAAACGGCCAAACAATTTCAAAAACGCCAACAAAAAGAAGGCGACCAAGCACCGCCAGAAATTCAGCAATTGGATTTTGAGTTTGTGTTGTTTGCTTCTGCCGTGATTGATTACGATTACATCATGAGTCTGATTGCCGACAGTACGCAAAAGAAACCTGCCAAACAAAAAATGACCAAAGCACAGGTGATTAGTTTGCTAAGTTCAAATGCCAACCTGATGGACGAACAAGAAGATTTAACCGAATACATCAATGGTTTGGATTGGAATAGCGGACAAGATGTTGAAACGCTACGCAAAGGGTACGACACTTTTAAAGACGACAAATACAACAAAGAACTGGCTGCCATTGCCCACCAACACGGTTTGCAAACGGCTGACTTGAAAAACTTTGTAGAAAAAATAATGAGCCGTATGATTTTTGACGGAGAAAAACTCACCGACCTGTTAGAACCTTTAGACCTGAGTTGGAAAGAACGCAGGGACAAAGAACTGGCATTGATGGCAGACTTAGTACCCCAATTAAAAAAATTGGCCCAAGGGCGTGAAATTTCAGGATTAGCAGCTTATGAGTAATGATATGAAAATAATACCAGAGTTGAGGTTTCCTGAGTTTTCTGAAAATTGGGAAATCAATTTATTGTCTGATATGTGTGATGTCTATAGAGGTGGCACATTTTCAAAAGCTGATATGGATGAAAATGGTTCTCATCCGTGTATTCATTATGGTGAGTTATTCACAAAGTACAACGAAGTAATTACTAACATATATTCAAAAACAAATAAAAGTGAAGGATTCAAAAGTGAGGTTGGAGATGTTTTAATGCCTAGTTCTGATGTAACACCTGATGGCTTAGCAAAAGCTTCCGCAATAATGCTTGATAATGTTGTTTTGGGTGGAGATATGAATATTCTTAGACCAAAGAAAACCTTTATTCAATTTTTATAAGCTATTTACTTAATCATTCCAAGAAGGAAATTATCAAGCTAGTTTCTGGAACAACCGTAAAACATATTTATCCAAGTCAAATCATTACTTGTCAATTACCAATAGTCTATAACAAGCCAGAACAACAAAAAATCGCATCCTGTCTTTCATCCTTAGATGAAGTGATAGCTGCCCACAGCCAAAAGTTGGATTTACTCAAAGACCACAAAAAAGGCTTGATGCAAAACTTATTCCCGCAAATGTCTGAATCAGGATTTACTGGATTAAAGGATAATAGGATGAATGATGATGAGATTAAAAATAAAACCAAAAAAATCCTGACATCCCAAAATCAAAAAAATCAAGGTTCAGACAATGTTCCAAAGGTTCGGTTTAAGGAGTTTGAGGAGATGGGGAGTGGGTGGAAGAAATATTAGGAGAAATTTGTGATGTTCGAGACGGCACACACGATAGTCCTAAATATGCTTCAAAAGGGTATCCAATGATTACTTCTAAGAACCTTCTTATAAATGGAATGATTGATTTTGACAATGTGAGCTATTTATCAGAAGATGACTACAATCAAATAAATAAACGTTCTAAAGTAGATATTGATGATATTCTATTCGGAATGATTGGGACAATTGGAAATCCTGTGATTGTTAAAAATGATGGTTTTGCAATAAAAAATGTTGCTTTAATTAAAAGTATCGGTAAACTAAATCAGGAATTTCTTTTACACCAACTTAAAAGCAATTACATTTTATCACAATTCGAAAAAGTAAATGCTGGAGGTATATTGAAATTTATTGCTCTAGGTGTTATAAGAAATTTAACCGTTATAGTTCCATCACTCAAAGAACAACAAAAAATAGCTACCTGTCTATCATCCTTAGATGCACTCATCACTGCACAAGCAGAGAAAATAGATCAATTGAAGTTGCATAAAAAGGGTTTGATGCAGGGCTTGTTTCCGAAAATAATTGCGAGTTAAAAATTACGAATTACGAATATGGAAGTGTGGTCTCATGAAATACGTTGACAGCAAAAATGTGGAAAACTTTTCACAAATTTGCAAATATGAGTACAAAAAGAACGAGAAAAGTATTCTCAGAGAGCTTTAAGAAGCAAAAAGTAGACTTAATAGAAAGTGGCAAAATGACCACTGGATCAGTTGCTGCCCAATTTGATGTGAGTTATGCGGCTGTTTACCAATGGGTCAAAAAGTATGGAAAGGTCAGTCCACCGGATAAGATAGTCATTGAGACGGACAGCGATTATCTGAAAGTTTTGGAATTGCAGAAAGAGAAGTCTAATCTTGAGCGGATCTTAGGCAAGCAACAGATCAGAATTGATTATTATGAGACACTTATCGAAATGGCCAAAGAGCATTACAAAGAGGATATTGAGAAAAAATTTTTAAAAAAGTAATCACCCGTCTTCATAGCAATAAAAAGTCGTACAGTATGCAATCAGTGTATAGAGAATTAGGGCTGAGCAGACAAGCCGTGCATCAGCAGTGGAGGCGGGATGATAGACAAACAATGCAATATGAGCAAATTATCCCCATAGTGAGGAATGGAGGATCAAACATCCACGTATGGGAAGCCGTGCATTGTATTATAGTATAAAAAATGTTGGTGGCATTGACCTTGGACTGGGAGTCAATAGGTTTGAACAACTCATGAGTACTTCAGGTTTGACCATCAAGCCTGGTAGAACAAGAATAGTAAAGACAAGTGACGGAAAAGGTAAAGGCGATTATCCCAACCTGATCAATGGGCTCATATTGGATAATGTGAATCAACTCATTGCTGGTGATATTACGTATTATAATATTGATGGTCAGTGCAGTTACATATTCACGTTAAAGGATATTTATTCGCAAAGGGTACTAGGACTGATACCGTCTTTAACTATGGAAGCTTCCATCGCCATACAGTGCCTGGAACAAGTATTTATGTTGCGTAAAGATATAAATTTACAGGGATGTATCCATCATTCTGACAATGGCTCTCAATACAACTCAACAGCTTATAAAAAATGTTGACAGATGCAGGGATGCTAATTAGCAGAGCTGAAAATTGTTTGGAAAATGGAAGTGCCGAAAATTTAAATTCCATTGTTAAAAATATGTACCTCAAACCTTGGAGTATACGCACCTTCAAAGAGCTAGAGCAAGCGTGCCAGGAATTGATTTATATCAATAATCACCAAAGAGCCATCGAACAATTAGGACAGCTAAGCCCTGTACAATTTGAACAATTAGTGGCAAAGTTGCATCCTGACGAAAGACCTAAAAAGTATTATATGATTTTGACAGCTAAGCGGGACATGGGGTTTTTAAGGCATGATTCCCTAAATTGGAATGTAGGTTATAAAAAGTCAAGGAGCATTTTAAATGTGCTCCTCGACCGAACCTTACGTTCCACTTTGAGTAATTATGATATTCCTTCCAAGGTTGCTCCCCAGCAGAGCCTTAGTCCGCTTCACATAATCGTCAAAACAAAGGTACAGTATTATTATTTATTTCTTAACTTTACGTTTTCCACATGTTGTTATAAGTTACAACATTGTTGTCAACGAAAATCATGAGAGCTCAAAGTGATAAGAAATCAAGTTAATCTTAAAATCAAAAAAATCAAGGTTCAGACAATGGGCTTGATGCAGGGGGTGTTTCCGAAAATAAATACGAATTAACATTACGAGATGGAAAATTTACCTTCAAATACAAGCAATTTTATTCTATATACCACACCAGCTGGTGAAGTGAAGCTCAGCGTTTTATTGCAAGATGAAACTATTTGGCTTACCCAAAGGGCTATGAGTGTTTTGTTTGACACCACTACACAAAATATAACCATTCACTTAAAAAATATTTTTGAAAGTGGTGAGTTAAATGAGGCAGCAACTTGTAAGGATTTTTTACAAGTTCAATTAGAAGGCAATAGGGAAGTATCTCGAAAGCAAAAAATGTATAATTTAGATGCCATCATCTCAGTAGGTTATCGGGTGAACTCTTCTAAAGCCACCCAATTCAGAATTTGGGCAACCAAAACACTCAAAGAATTCATTATCAAAGGTTTTGTGCTAGATGATAATCGATTGAAGCAAGGTGAAACTGTTTTTGGCAAGGATTATTTTAGAGAGCTATTAGAGCGGGTACGTTCCATCAGAGCCAGCGAACGCAGAATTTACCAGCAAATCACCGATATTTTTGCAGAATGCAGCATTGATTATGACCCGAATGCAGAAATAACTAAAAACTTCTACGCAATGGTGCAAAACAAATTCCATTTCGCCATTACAGGTCAAACTGCAGCTGAAATCATTTTTAAAAATGCCGATGCTACCAAAGAAAATATGGGTTTAACCACTTGGAAAAATGCCCCAGACGGTAGAATTCTTAAATCAGATACAGCTATAGCCAAAAATTACTTACAGGAAAAGGAAATTAAACAATTAGAGCGCACCGTTACTGGTTATTTTGATTACATAGAAAACCTGATAGAAAGAGAAAACACCTTCACGATGGAAACTTTGGCAAATAGCGTAGATAAATTCTTGAATTTCAACGAGTTCAAGACCATGGACGGAAAAGGCAAGATTTCGCATACTAAAGCCATTGAAAAAGCAGGTGAAGCATACGACCAATTTAATAAGACCCAAAAAATTGTTTCTGATTTTGACAAAAAATTAAAGCAAATAAAGCAAAAGAAGAATGACAAATAAAGACCAACAACAACTGGGCAAAACCCTTTGGGCTATCGCTGACAACTTGCGAGGTGCAATGAATGCGGATGATTTCCGTGATTATATGCCTTCGTTAGATGCGCTCATCACCGCACAAGCCGAAAAGATAGAACAATTGAAGTGGCACAAAAAGGGATTGATGCAGGGCTTGTTTCCAAAAATGTCTGAGCCGTGATTTTGTGATTAAATGATGAATATGATAGATATAAGAAAGGACATAAATCAGACAATTTTAATGGGGTGGAAATCGTCCACTTTAAACCCAACGAAAACAATGGATTAACAAAAGTAGGGTAAAAATATGGCAACAAAGAACAGTATACATGTAAAAGGTACAGCAATCACTGTAGTGGTACAAAACGATTTAGATTATTTATCACTGACAGATATGACAGTTGGCTTTAAGGAAGGAAGCAGTTTAATTGGCAAATGGATAACGAACAAAAATACGCTTGAGTATTTAGGCATTTGGGAAAAATTAAACAATCCTAATTTTAATTACCCTGAATTCGGGGTAATTGAGCAAGAGGCTGGAATAAACCGATTTATTATGTCTGTGGGGCAATGGGTTGAAAGAACAAAAGCAGCTGGTTTATTGGTAAAAGCAGGCAGATATGGTGGTACGTATGCTCATAAGGATATTGCTTTTCATTTTGCAATGTGGCTAAGCCCTGAATTTCAAATTTATTTAATTAACGAATTTCAACGCCTAAAAGAGGAAGAACAAAAGCAGTTGGGTTGGTCTGCTAAACGAGAATTGACAAAGCTCAATTACCACATTCATACGGATGCCATTAAGCAAAATCTGATACCAGCAGCACTCACACCTGCCCAGACAGCTATAGTTTACGCTTCAGAAGCGGATGTATTGAATGTGGCAATGTTTGGAATAACAGCCAAGCAATGGCGAGAAGACAACCCTGGTTTAAAAGGAAATATGCGTGATTATGCCACAATTAACGAATTGATTTGCTTGGCTAATATGGAAAACCTGGATGCTGTTTTTATTCAGGAAAAAATTTCACAAAAAGAAAGACTCATTAAATTGAATCAAATAGCTATTCAGCAAATGAAAGTGCTGATGGATGTTGAAAATAGAAAATTATTAAAATAGATGACAAATAAAGACCAGCAACAACTGGGTAAAACCCTTTGGAATATTGCAGACGATTTGAGAGGTGCAATGAATGCAGATGATTTTCGTGATTATATGCTTTCGTTTCTTTTTCTTAGGTATTTGAGCTACAACTACGAAGAAGCGGCAAAGAAAGAATTGGGCAAGGACTATCCCAACCTACCTGAAACGGATAAGAAAACCCCACTTTCTGTATGGTATGCATCCAATAAAGATGAAGTAGTGGACTTTGAGCAACAGATGCGTAGAAAAGTGCATTATGTTATAGAACCAGACCACTTGTGGAGCAATATCAGCGAAATGGCTCGCACACAGAATCCAGAGCTTGTTTTCTGAAATCAATTTGAATTCTGAAAAATTGGGGAAAACATCAGCGGAACGGAACAAAAAACTTTGTACCATCATTCAAAAAATTGCAGAAGGCATTGCTGAATTTTCTGCCGACTCTGATACGCTTGGCGATGCTTATGAATATTTGATAGGCGAATTTGCAGCAGGTTCAGGCAAAAAAGCAGGGGAATTTTATACACCACAACAAATTTCAACCATACTTTCTGAAATCGTAACCTTAGACAGTCAAGAGCCAAAGACAGGTAAGAAAAAGAAGTTAGACAAAGTGTTAGATATGGCTTGTGGTTCAGGTTCGTTGTTGCTCAATGTAAGAAAGCGAATCAAAGATAGTGGCGGTAGTGTGGGCAAAATTTACGGTCAAGAAAAAAACATAACCACTTACAACCTTGCCCGAATGAATATGCTTTTGCACGGTATGAAAGACACCGAGTTTGAAATATTCCACGGAGACACTTTGGAAAATAGTTGGTCATTGCTTAACGAAATGAACCCAAGCAAAAAGACAGAGTTTGATGCTATTGTAGCCAATCCGCCTTTTAGTTTGCGTTGGGAACCCAATGACACCTTAGCAGAAGATTTCCGTTTCAAAAGTTATGGTTTAGCACCTAAATCAGCTGCCGATTTTGCTTTTCTATTACAAGGTTTTCACTTTTTAGGCAAAGAGGGTACAATGGCGATTATTTTACCACACGGAGTTTTATTCCGTGGTGGAGCAGAAGAAAGAATTCGAAAAAAATTGTTACAAGACAATCATATTGACACCGTCATTGGTTTGCCTTCAAACTTATTCTACTCGACAGGTATTCCAGTTTCAATTTTGGTTTTAAAGAAATGCAAAAAACACGATGATGTTTTATTTATCAATGCATCAGAACATTACAAACAAGGCAAACGACAAAACACGTTAAGAGTGGGAGAAAACGGAGAGCCAAACGATATTCGAAAAATCGTTGAGACATACCAATACCGACCAGACCATATTGAAAGATATGCCCGTAGAGTTTCAATGGACGAAATTGAAAAGAACGGCTACAACCTGAATATTTCAAGGTATGTCAGCACATCAGAAGATGAAGTGCAAATTGACTTGAAAGATGTAAATGATAAACTGACTTCAATAAATGAAAGCATAAAAGCAAACACAGACAAGCACAATGAATATTTAAAAGAATTAGGACTGAAACCTATTTAATGCCAACGCTATACGCCATTTTCATAACATCATGCAGACTGCGTGCCGTTTTTAGAAAGAAAGCCAAAATAACATTTATAATCAAGAAATTAGTAATTGTGCAATTTGTTATACACACAAATTGATCATCCCCAAATAGTGGCAAATTAATTTTATTATTTTATCATTGTGCCTTGAAGTTTGTTAGATTTAGATTTTTACAAAGATTTTAGGATTTTCTTGATTGATGGGAAATCCCTTGGCTTAGATAATTGATAAAACACACTCTCGAAAGCAACAAAAAATAATAAACCAATTCAAGATGACAAAAATATATTATTTCATTCTGATAATTTTGATTTCACCATTGATGGTATTCAGTCAAAAATCAAAAGAAAAAAATACGGTGAGCAGTAGTGTTCCCGTAGCAATTACTCAGGATCTGAATACGTACTTTAAACCCATGAAGTGGCGGAGTATTGGACCATTCAGGGGTGGAAGGTCAGTGGCCACTTCAGGAGTCAGGGGCGATATTACTACATACTATATGGGTACTACCGGTGGCGGACTCTGGAAAACTGAAGATATGGGACTCAATTGGAGAAATATATCTGACGGCTATTTTAAGACCGGTTCTGTCGGAGCTGTTGCGGTGGCAGAAAGTGACCCCAATATCATATATGTGGGAATGGGCGAACATGCTGTACGAGGTGTGATGACCCATCATGGAGACGGGATGTACAAGTCAACAGATGCTGGCAAAACATGGAAACACATAGGTCTTGAAAAAACGCAACATATTTCCAGAGTAGTCATACATCCCAAAAATCCTGACATCCTATTTGTAGCGGCACAAGGTGCACTTTATGGACCATCAAAAGAAAGGGGAATCTATAAATCTACTGATGGAGGATTGACCTGGCAAAATGTACTATACAATGATGAAAAAACAGGATGTGTCGAATTGTCCATGGATATGAATAACCCATTGATACTATATGCAGCTATGTGGGAACATGGGCGGCTTCCATGGAAGGTCATCAGTGGCGGACCAGGTAGCGGATTATATAAATCTCAAGATGGTGGCATCACATGGAGTAAAATTCATGAAGGATTACCTGCTGAGCTTGGAAAAATGGCTATTGCAGTCTGTCGATCCAATTCCGACAAAGTGTATGCATTGATAGAGAGTGATTCTGAGAAGGGACTTGGAGGTTTGTTTTTATCTGAAAATGGTGGCAAATCATGGTTCAGGGTATCTTCTGACAATCGATTAATACAAAGAGCCTGGTACTATATTGAGCTATTTGTGGATCCAAAAGCTGAAAACACGGTATATGTTCTGAGTGCACCCGCCTTAAGATCTATAGACGGCGGAAAGACCTGGGCCAATCTTGACGGGCCTCACGGTGATTATCATGATTTATGGATCAATCCTGATAACCCCAAGAATATGATCATTGCTGATGATGGCGGTGCTTCTGTAAGTTTTAATTTTGGTAAATCATGGTCACTGCAAAACAATATGCCGACAGCTCAATTATACAGGATTAATGTGGACAATCAGTTTCCTTACAGGATTTATGCTGGTCAGCAGGATAATACTTCCATGGTGATATCAAGCAGTGAGCTGAGTAGTGGTGGTATCACTCATAAGAGTTGGTCAGTGTCTGCAGGTGGTGAGAGTGCCTTTCTGGCATTCAATCCCGACGATCCACGTTACGTTTTGGGCGGCAGTTACCTCGGCACCATAGAAGTACTGGATACTAAAGCAAAAGCAGGAACCAATATCATGGCTGCTCCTATCCAATATCTGGCGCGAAACTAAAGACATGAAGTATAGATTTAACTGGAATGCTCCGATAATCTGGTCTAAACATGAACCCGACACATATTATCACGGGTCTCAATTTTTACTTCGTACCCGCGATATGGGTAAATCATGGACTGAAGTCTCTCAGGATCTCACAAGAAATGAAAAAGAAAAACAAGGAAAAGGAGGGGGACCATACACCAATGAAGCAGTTGGTGCAGAAAACTACGGTACGCTGAGTTATGTACTCGAATCGCCACATGAAAAAGGTGTCATATGGACAGGCAGTGATGATGGATTGGTTTATCTTACGAAGGATGGCGGAAAAACCTGGCAAAATGTGACACCATCAGGATTGCAGGAATGTCTTATAAACGCCATAGAAGTATCACCGCATGACCCGGCTGTAGCTTATATAGCCACTACCAGATATAAGTTTAATGATCATACTCCAGGCATATACAGGACCAATGATTACGGCAAAACATGGACAAATATCAACAATGGAATACCAAAAAATGCTTTTACAAGAGTAGTCCGTGAAGATGAAACCCGTAAAAATTTGCTTTTTGCAGGCACAGAGACTGGAATATTTATTTCCTGGAATGGAGGTAAAGAATGGTCTTCATTCCAGCTAAATCTGCCTGTAACTCCTATAACAGATTTAAAAGTACATCAAGGGAATCTTATTGCTGCTACTTCAGGGAGATCATTCTGGATACTTGATGACTTATTTTTATTAAACCAATACAAGGCAGACACAACAAGTTTGACTTTGTTCCAACCTGCACCTTCTATGCTGGTCAATGGGTATAGTGAGCTGGATGGCAACAATCCTGAGTTTGACGGAACCAATCCATCCAGAGGAGTCAATCCTGCGACAGGTGCGGTTTTGTATTATCATTTGCCGGAATTAAAACCAGATGAACATATCACAATAGAAATTCTTGACAGTCAGGGCAATAATGTCAGAAGCTTTTCTTCCAGGGCGGATTCAACTTTTTTGCAATATGATGGCGGACCCCAAGCAGAGCCAGTACTTCCAAAGAATAAAGGTCTGAACAGGTTTGTATGGAACCTGAGACATGCCACCATTCCGGGTGTACCCTATGTGTATATTGAGAGCAGTTTCAGAGGTCACAAGGCCATTCCCGGTACTTATTCTGTCGTCCTGAAATACGGCCAGATGTCAAAAAGTACTTCATTACAAATAACACCCAATCCGCTTTACGCTATCGATCCGGCAACCTATCTGGAATATGACCGCCTCATGACCAAGATGGAAAATGAAGTAAGGATCATGCATCAGATGACCAATACTCTGAATAATAAAAGACTCCAGATAGAGAAGATGCTTGATATTCTCAACAAAGATCAAAATTTATTAATGTCGCCACTACAGGAAATGCATTAGTGACTAAAATGAAAGCATGGGATGAGGATATGGTGCAGCGTAAATCCAAGGCCTATGATGATGTGGAAAACTTTCCTAATAAATTTACTGCCAATTATCTTTTATGCTGAATCATACCGAAAGCGATTTGCCCCGAATAAACCAACCAACACTGGACCGCAAAAAGGAACTCGATAGCGAATGGGAGGCATTAAAATCAAGAGCAAATGAATTTCTGGGCAAAAGCCTGCCGATGTTTAACCAACAGCTTTGGGAAGCAGGAGTGGGTGCTGTATGGGAAAAATAAAATAGTCCGATGATAAAAAAAGCAGTCTTGGTCGGTGTATTGATTTTCATGGTCGGAATATATTTTTATCCGTCTACAAAATATTCTTTTTCTGAGATTTATCAGAGGGAAGACGATGTAAGCCTATCTCTGCAAAAATTCAGAGCCAGACCCACAAAAACAGCTGATGTAAATGGTATGACTATCACTTACCAAAAGGAAGGAACGGGCGATACATGCATCCTGTTTTTACATGGCATGGGTGGATCATATGACACCTGGTGGCAACAGATGGATCACTTCAAGCAAAAATATACCACCTTAAGCCTGACATATCCGAGAGTTAATAATCTGAAAGATTTATCAAAATGTGTACTGTCCATACTTGATAGAGAAAATGTAAGAAAAGTGGTCATAGTTGGCAGCTCTTTGGGAGGATATCTGGCACAATATATTACCACTTTTCATCCGGATCGTGTTTTGATGGTCTCATTGGGGAATACCTTCCCACCCAATACAGAAAATAAAGAAAAAAATGAAACCCTGATGCAGATCATGACGTACATGCCTGAGTGGTTTGTAATTCATTCTATACGGAAGAAGTACAATGCAGAAGTTGTCCCCGCAGCAGAAAACTCTATGGTAGTCAATGCGTTTTTGAACGAATTGCTTGGAAGTCAGGTGAAAAAAGGAGATTTCTTAAGCAGGTATTACTGTGTTGTCGATACTTTTATATCAAAATATCCACAAAACTATACCCATTCAGATCATTGAGTCAGATAATGATCCATTGGTCAGTAAAACATTGCGTGATCAGCTTAAAGCAACCTATCCACAGGCAAAAGTTATTACCTTAATCAATAAAGGCCACTTTCCATATCTGAATGATGCGGATCACTACAATACCCTGATTGATACTTTTTTGAGCAGTGATGAGAGATAGAGTGTAAAATTATTTTTTGCCAAACCTATTGAATGCTCACCTTTATTTTAGCAACTTAGAGAGTAGTGTAGCTCTAATGCTCTGACTAGATAAAAGAACTTAATTAAATGTGGTTCTTTTTCCGAATATCTGCGTTAAAAATACTCGCGGTCCATAGAACATTTATATCATTCAGTTTAAGCTGTGGTACGGAGCCCACAGTTCAAAGCTAAAATCGTTTGCGACGATTTCTGTACGCTCTTCTTCTTGATCTTAGAAAAATTACTCCCATTTTAATTTAAACACGTTGGAGTTCGAATTCTAGAAATAAGGCTATGTTTTCAATACATTCATTAACTCCTACGAGGTTAGCTTATTATCTGGACAGAGCGCTTGTATTAAATGTTGTTGAGGTTTTGTTCTTGGCGTTTTATAAAATTGAGAGCATTTTGTGGAGTGATATAAAAAGAATTGTGAATCCACTCCCAAAAGCTTAGGATGAAGTAAAATAAATCATATTGATTTCTACTGCATTGATAATCAAGTACATTTTTTTAGGTCAACCTTCTGATTAGGCATGAGATAGTGTAAAAAATGGTTGTTTATCATAAAATTATTGTTTTCGGAGCAGCAATGATGATTCGAATAATGGACTCAGCAATATTTTCTATTAATTCTTCAGCATTGGTGATGGCATCGTCAAGGGTTGTTGGTTTATCAATAATCGAAAAGATGCCGTCGAATCCGTTGTTATAAAGCTCCTGATAACCTATCCCCAAGCTGCCGGCAATTGCAATTACGGGTATATTGTTTTGTTTTGCTACTTGTGCTACTCCGAACGGGGTTTTTTCCAAACGCAGTTTGAGAATCAATTCTACCTTCACCTGTAAACACCAAATCGGCACCCACGACTGTATCGGCAAACTTGGTTTCCCGCATAATAATTTCAATGCCACTTTCGAGCTTAGCTCCCAAAAAAGCACATAACTCCATAACCCAGTCCACCTGCTGCACCGGCACCCGGATACTCACTAAAATCCAATCCGGTATAAGATTTCATTAGGTCGGAAAAATGTATCAGACCTTTATTCAAGGTTTGAACATCAGCATCGGATGCCCTTTTTGTCGTCCATATACGTTTGATGCTCCATTTATACCACACAATGGATTGTCCACATCGCAGGCAGCTATAATATTTAAACCTTTTACTCTTGTATCAAGACCCGACATATCCACAGAGTGAATATTGATAAGTTCAGCGCCGCACATATTTTGTTCTTTGCCTTTTTCATCCAAAAACCGGACACCAAGTGCTTGAGCCATACCAGTTCCTCCATCGTTGGTGGCACTACCACCTAAACCTATAATGATCTCTGTACAACCCCTGTCAAGGGCATGTTTTATAAGTTCGCCTGTACCAAAAGTACTTGTATTTAATACATTTCTCTCATCATTTTTTAATAATTCAAGTCCGCTGGCAGCAGCCATTTCGATAACCGCCGTTTTACCATCGCCCATAATGCCATAAAATGAGTTAAACGGGCGTGATAAAGGATCATGAACCATCACTTCCAACCATCACACCTTCAGACATTGCGATAAGCGATTGAACTGTCCCTTCGCCACCGTCGGCCATTGGAACTATAACAGTTTCAATATTTGCATCCACTTTTTTATTCCCTTTTCAATGGATTTAGCCACCTTAATGGCAGTTAAACTTCCTTTAAATGAATCGGGTGCAATAATTACTTTCATTTTTATCAATGTTGACTTTTATTTGTTGAGAATTGAAAAATAAATTCTCAGCAGCTTACTACTATATTTTGGGCGTCTATTCTGCCCAAAAGTACAAATATTACCTAAACATCTTATGAATTCTATCAGTGCATTTGCCTATATGGTGTGCAAGATCAAAGTACAACCTGACTTCACTTCGTTGGCAGTCGGGTAGGGAGAATCATTTTAAAATTTCAGAGTACTCTTAGTTTATTTCTGGTTCTTTTAAAAACGTACCAATTTGTTATACACACCTACCATATTGTGTGTATAACAAATTGAAATTGCACAAATACTTAAATTCCTCCCTTCCCTCATTCCCTAAAGAGCCTGTCAAGCTACGCTTGAGACGACCCACGCCAATGCTTTCAATATTAGTGCTGGTCTCCACTTTAGGGGTTGGGGGTAAGTATAGGCAAATGTAGCAAGTTAATTTTTCACAAAGTGCAATATGTTATACACACTACCATATTTTGATGATAAGTAATTCCACGATATTCATTATCTTTGCCTTCATCAAGAAAAATCTTAATGAAGTTTTCTAACTACCATTTTGTGAATGAGATAAAAAATAGTCTCGAGAAGCTCGGTTTTAAAAAGCCCACCGACATTCAGTTTAAATGTATACCCAATATTCTGAAAGGAGAAGACTTACTGGCTATCGCACAGACCGGGACAGGAAAAACTGCTGCTTTTGCTATACCTATCTTACATATACTGCATAGCAAGGTAAATACCAAAAGGGAGGA
This sequence comes from Saprospiraceae bacterium, assembly GCA_016713025.1. Lineage (NCBI taxonomy): Bacteria > Pseudomonadati > Bacteroidota > Saprospiria > Saprospirales > Saprospiraceae > Saprospiraceae bacterium. Next base: position 37,162 of record JADJPZ010000001.1, read on the forward strand.
TGGTATCAAATGTGTTGTTATGGTTCCAACTCGCGAGTTGGCAATACAGATAGCTGAGGTTTTCAATATCTTAGGAAAGAACACCAGAGTCAACATATTTTCGGTATTTGGCGGAGTCGAACAAGGCCCGCAAATAGCCAGGTTGGAAAAAGGAATTGATATCCTGGTGACCACTCCCGGTAGAATGTTTGATCCGGCAAGTCAGGGGTTTATCAAGCTCAATCGTGTCGAAATCCTGGTGCTGGATGAAGCTGACCATATGCTTGACCTTGGTTTTATCAAAGATATCAGAGATTTGATCCGTCATCTACCTGTAAAAAGGCAAACTCTCTTTTTTCAGCCACTATTGATGATCAAATTAAGGATCTTGCCTATTCACTCGTAAAAATCCTATTCGGATTCAGATTTCCCCCCAAAGATCCAGTTTCAAAAAATGTAGACCACTCCGTGATGTTTGTCAATATGGATGATAAACGTTTTTTCTTGAAAGGCTTGTTAACGAGCAACCGGAAGCCAAAATTCTGGTTTTTGTAAGGACAAAGGTAAAGGTGCGAAAGGGTAAAAGCAGCGATGCATCGCGTTCATATTGCATCTGAATATATGCATGGCGGGCAAGAACAGGCAGACAGGCTATCTGTACTCAACATGTTTAAGAACGGTACAGTAAAACTCCTGATAGCCACAGATGTCAGCGCAAGAGGTATAGATATTCCGGATGTGGATTTTGTTGTCAATTATGACCTACCGGAGCACTCCTGAAAGCTATGTACACAGAGTAGGACGTACAGGTAGAGGCAGGAAGCGGGTATAGCATATTCTTTCTGCGATGAGTCAGAAAAGACCTGCTTAAGCACATAGAGGAGTATATGGGTACTAAAATAAAAGTGTCCACTATCCTCCATGAAGACTATAAAGAAGTCGTAGATCTTTCATCAGAAAAAACACTCAACCTCAAGGATATCATCACAGAACTAAAAATGTCGCCTAATAAAAGATATGGAGTGAAAAAGTCTAAAAGAAAGCTGTAAACCATTCTCTTTCTCCAAAGAATGCAGCAAAGTTATGTGGATAAAAGATCATTTAATATACCACAAATTCATCTAAATGTGTGATGATTTCCTGTTTTGAAATGATGATATTTCATCAAAATTCCTAAGCAGAACTGATAGTTTATTTACCTTTCAAATCCGCAATCTTCTTTTCGAGTTCCAGCTCATCACCAGGATTATAGCCATTATGGGCATACACTATTTCACCTTTATCGTTGAGCAGGAAAGTCTGGGGGATAGTCTGGAAGTTGAGTGCTTGCTGCAACTCCTGTTTGAATCAGCTAAGACTGTAAACTCCCAACCTTTGGTCTTGACCATGGATGGCACCTTAGAAAGTCCTCTTGCATCATCTATGGTGATTGCCAATAATTGAATATCATATTTCTCCACCCATTCGCTGTACAGTTCATTGAGTACATCCAGTTCTCTTTTGCATGGAGTACACCAGGTTGCCCAGAAGCTTACGATAGTGATCTTTCCTTTTGAAGTATAATCTGTTGTACTGACCTGCTTTCCGTCAAGAGATTTGATATTGACTGTCGGAAACGGATTGCCGAATGCAAGTGTCAAAAATGTAAATACAGTGGGTAAAAGAATTTTAAAGGGTTCATTTTTTTATGTTGAATGAATAAAGGTAACATAAATACGCAAAAAGTGTCTGTATTGTTCCTTATTAACTTAATTTTAAGATGATATGCAAAAAAAAGCCCGAACAAATTTGTTCGGGCTAACTACGGTGCGTACGGAATTCTTCAGATTGCCTTATAGCTCATAGCCATAAAGACTATTAAAATGCTAAGTAGCAAGAAGGCAAAAAAGAAAACGTGAATCCCGGAACAAATTTCGTCTTTTGTAAAACATAAAAATCTGAGTTTGGTATTGGTTATTAAGTTCTATATTTCGATAACTTTTATCGTGTCGTCTTATCACACTATGCCAAAATGATACCATATGAAAAATAGATAATATGAACTATACCCACTATTTTATACCAAAATCAGGGTGTTTTTCTCATGTAAAATTATTACTCCCTTTGTGTTTTAAGCATCAACTGTTTTTATATGATGATTTTATTAAAATGTCAATTTCACTAATATATGGCTGGTGAAAATTACCCAAATGATGGTAATAAATAATTTTTATCCATTTAGACATTATAGATACTTCAGGAATAAATATAAAATTTGGAAAATCATACTTGATATATTACCTTTGATGATCTTCTAATAAGAGTGTTAAAGGAATTTTCAAATACAACACAATACGAACAAAACATATGACTTATCCATTAGAATTTGAATTAAAGTATTGGCACTTGCTCCGCAATTTTATGTAAGAGACATTCGGCAGAAATGTGGCCTATGTGAAACAAAACTTTTTAAACTAAAAGAAGATATCTCCGTATTTGAAGATGAAAGCCAGCGAAATGTCATTTTCAAAATCAAAGCGAATCAATGGATTGATTGGTCAGCATCCTACATTACGTATGATAAGGAAAACCATGAGATGGGACGGATAGGGCGAAAAGGAGCCAGATCGCTCTGAAGGCCACCTACGAAGTATTTGATGATGCTGATCACAAAGAGTTCATCATAGGGAAGAGAATGCTTTTGTCAAAATCATGGATGGTATCTTTTCTGAAGTTCCGATTCTAGGTATTTTTACAGGATACTTTTTCAACCCCAATACAACATCACCAATACAAATGGTGAATTGGTGGCTGTATTTAGTAAAGAACAATCTTTTTGGGGTAAGAAGTTTTCATTAAATCACTTCCCATTTCGAAATGGAAGAACAAAGAGTCATTCTTGCCCTTATCATGATGGTGTTATTAGAAAGAAGCAGAGGGTAAAAACTGCCCCAAGTGGATGGTTGTAAATAGGTAACTACATTTTACCATCAATTTGACGGGCTATAAAAATCCGTCATGGCCTCCTGACTTTGGTACAAGGCATCAATACCAGTGCTTCTTGCGGCGCAAGGTCGCAACTGGTGTTTTTACTATTATGAATTTTCTTAACCTAATATACCTGTATGAAACTTTTCCTAGGCTTTTACTTGCTCAATTGCTTCTTTTTTATACATTGGTAGTTATTTGCAGAAGAGCATTATCTGTAAACTATTTTTTTTATAAGTGATTAACGATTTGCTATCCTTTAACATTTTATGTTTTAACCTGAATTGCTGGAAAATCAGGTGATTATATCTAATTTTAGATTGAGTATTTTCATACTAAGGTAGCTTATAGTGACAGAAAATATTTTCCATAAAAATTAAATTATAATGCATTGTAAATTAAATAACTATGATGTTAAATTTTGCACTCAACTTTCTGTTTATTATAAACTGCTATCATAACTTTTCTAAACGAAATTAATAAATTATGAACACTCATTTACAGCTCAAAGAAGAGACAAAAACCAATAACGATACGGGATCATATTCTAGGTAACATGTCATTTTGTACACTTTGTAATAGTGCGCTTGGGGAGTGTATTCGCATCAGGTGATTATGCTCCACTTTATGAAGTTTTAACCCTGATGCAGAAACTTTTTCCTCAAGGAATAGATGAACAACGCCGAAACATTCAAGGTATTCAAAAGATTTTTGATTTTTGGCAAACTTGGCGCATCAGCAATAACACCATCGCCATGACTATCACTGAAATAAATTCAGTGCCCGTCATCGTAAGCGGATCAGTTGGAGAAACAGCAAAACCTGGCACCTGGGCGGTATTTTCTTGGTTCAATGTCAATGTCAATTTTGTTCCAAGCATGCAAAGAGGCCAGGTAAATGCTACATTTAGTTTCTAAGGAAGAAAGCATGATCCAAAAAAATATTTACTTATTATGACCCAAACCAGTTTTAACAATTTGCTTGATCTTAAATCAAAATTCTTTTTATCAAAACCCCATCCACCGCGTACAATTTAATGGTAAACTTTTCTTAACCCCAAAATCAACAAATATGATTCACCCACCAAGCCAAGGTCCATTGATTCTGCAAAAAAAACTACATGAACACATAGTAAATTCCGGCTCAAGCGAAAAACTTCAATTACATGACAGGAAAGGCGCCGAAACATTAGAAGCACTCTTTCTTAGGTACTAAAGGAATCAATCCCGAAGTACCTTACTGAGTTGTTACTTGTTGCTGTTGCAGGTATGTTTATGCTAGAGAATCCCTTTTCCAAACAAACCTGATTATGTCAACAAAGAAATTCAGAGTCCGAAAGTTTCAGGATACAATGATGCTTATGCGGCGGTTGTTAGTTTTGGTAGATGAATTGACCAAGTCAGGCACTTTTATAGCATGCGCTCGATCGGCCATATGGCACAGGATGCGGCGATGCCTGGAATTTTGGGATATTTTGCTGCATTGCTATATAATCAAAAATAATGTTGCTGTTGAAGCTTCTGCAGTTACAACTTGGCTGGAGATGGAAGTAGGTAATGAGCTTTGTAAGATGTTTGGGCTATAAATAAAACCCATCGGATTACCACCTTTACTTCGCTGAATCCAATTCCTGCGTCTGATGAAGCAACAAATAATTCTATAACTGCTTGGGGCACATCACTTGTGACGGGTCTGTAGCAAACCTCGAAGGTGCCGTGGATGGCACGAAATCAGAAGTTTTATGCAGTAGGTACTAAAGGCGGCAATATTAAATAGACCAGCTTTGGCAGCAGCTAAAAACTTTAAAGTTACACTTCTTGATGGCACAAAACCATTGATTCAACTTGATAACTGGACATTGTAACTTACCAATTGACGAAGTTT
>JADJPZ010000003.1:600000-873313 GCA_016713025.1 Saprospiraceae bacterium
ATCACCATGGATCCAGCGGGCACCCTTCATACGAACTGAGAAATAATACCATACTTTTTACCTGGAAATATGATGCTATTGCCAGTTTCGGAGGAAATAGTCTGATGTTTGATAACGCACTCACCCTTGTTGCTGAAAATAATGTATTTGGATTCAGTGATTTTGGTGGCGTCAATAATGTAAAACAATGCAAAACAGTCACTCTGAAGAACAATCTCTTTGTTGGCCATAAGAAGTATGATTATCAGGAATTTGGTACGGGACTCAAACTGGATGAAATGGAAGACTATGCCAATTTCATAACCAAACAGTCAACCAATAACTACTCCAGGGAAATAAAACTTTATATTAATAAGTCATGGGCTGAAAAGTACTTCAACAGAGTAGAAATTTCCCGCGCAGAGGTTGATGCCGCAGCAAAAGTATCCAATAGCGGAACCAATCAACTCAGAGCTATGTTTGGACTGCCGTTACAGGCAAGTGCAGTAAAGATGGATGCCAGCATCTGGCTTCATAGAATGTCACTGGATGATGCTATAAAACTCGGAATTACACCATATGGCAACAATGCCGGATGTTCAGTTCCGACAAACTAACAATCCCCAATTTTAACATCTCAAAAGACTTCCTATATGGAAACTCCGAAGTCAGCCGGCTCCGGGTTTGATTTATTAAACATTAAAACATATCAAAAATGAAAAATTTAATTGTCTTATTAATTTTTACTCCTATTATCATTTTTTCTCAATCTTTTCCATCTGACACAAAGGTACTGCAGGATGTAAAAAAGTATCATGGTAAGATATCTACAGCAGAAGTACAAAATGACTGGAAGCTTGAGCAGGAATCCGGATATAATTTTAGCAATATGGCTAAAAGAGTGGTGTCAGGTACTACCATAAGAGAAAATGGTACATCCAAAAAAATTATTGGTTTAGCGATTTATATACGCGGCGGTGCGGGTGAAGCATGGAGCTTTTCGAGATATTTTGTGACAAACAGTGAAGTGGTAGGTGCTGTATCACTGACTGTAAATGATCTTGTAGAGCAAACAAAAGCACTTGCAAGAAAAAACTTTGAAAAAGCATTGTTCGCCTTGCGCAAAGATATCGTTTGGATTTACAATATATCTTTTCCGGGCTCAACTCCGGATCATACAGATCGCACTGGTGATATTATTTATAAAGGAAGTATAGAATATGAATATAAATTTAATAATTCAGAAGGCATCACACTTCCAAATTATCCATTTGAAGCTGGAATAAGAAGACACATCACACCTATTGAAGCTTATGTTAGATTGGTTGATGGTCAAATGAAGGTAGATTATGTTGCTAGCGGATATAGCGAACCTTTGAATGAAAAAATGATGAGTCGAAAAGATTTTGAAGCATTGCCCATTATTACAGAAAAGAATTTTGACCAGCATTATGGACCTGAATGCCCGTTTTTAAAATCAAAAGGATCTGAAAGTATTAATGCTAAAGATAAAAACCAAATAGATAATTCTAACAATACAGATGGAATATCAGAAAGCAAAACTGAAAAAACTTCAGAAAAGAAAAAAATTAAATTTGGTCTCCCCAAAATAAAGATAAAAGGATCAGGAAATCGATATAAAAAATAATCAGCTGAATAAATAACATAAGTACAAAACTTTTTATGTTTTCTATTTTCCACTACATTGCATCCCATCTTTAATAACTGGAATGGTTTTTATTAGTTTTAACGTTTAGACAAATATGCAGCAAAGTCATTTTAAGTCAGCACTTTGGGTTATTTTGATTGGATTGTGTGGTACGCTTTTCAGTCAGGAGAAGTCATATTTTGAATCAAGAACACTATATTTTAAAGATAATTTTGCTAAAGGTAATATTCTGGCAAAAAAATCTGATTTGTTAGTGGCCTTAAAATTCAAAGATAGTTTGTATAAGATTAACAGAAGTGATCTGCTGGCAGAACACATGCTCACAGTTGGGAAAATGTATCAAAGAATGGGTCAGATGACCAGTGCAGAAGGTGCTTTTCAAGCAGGCTTGAGATTGGGCAGGAATAGTAAAGATAGCATCTGGGTTGCGAAAGCATATTCCAGAATAGGAGGTTTTTACGCATTGGAAAACAGAAATTTTAAAGCTTTAGATTATCAGATGAAATCACTTTCTCTTTTTGAAAAATTTGCAAAAGAGAAAATTTATTTGCCCGATGTGTACAATGAAATTGCAAATGCCTACATTCAGATGGGAGAACTCAAAACAGCAGAACAATACCTGGAGAAATCACTAAAATTAAAAAAGGAGTTGAAAGATACGCTGAGATTGGGGATAATCAATAACATGTATGCTGACATATACAGACAAAGAGGGGATTATGCAAAAGCAGAGCAATTTTATCTGAAAGACCTGCCCAAAAGAGAAAAACAAAAAAACTATGAAGGTGCGATATTGAGCTACCTTGGACTTGGAGACACTTATATTGGATGGAAGAAGTATGAAAAAGCAGAAAGCATATATTTGAAAGCGCTCAGTTTTGCGGATACCATCAAAAGACCACGATTTATCGGAATTTCTTTGGTGAAACTTGGTGAATTATACCTAAATATTGGGAGAAAACCAGATGCCGAGCGGGTATTTAAAAGAGCAATTAATGAATGTACTCAGGTGGATTCACGTATCTATCAACTAGCGGCATATAAATCTATGTACATACTGTATAAAGATAACTCTCAACTCAATGAAGCTATCTATTATCTTGAAGAGTATCTGGAAATCAATCAAATATACTCCGATGAAGCATTTGAACACAAGGCAGAAGACATGACGGCTGCTTATGAGCTAAGGCAAAAAGAAGAGGATCTTTCGCGACTTACAACAGAAAATAATAAAAACGCTCAAATTCAAAAAATACTTACTTTAGGTCTGGTGCTTTTAATTGTGTTATCTTCCTTTTTAATATTTTTGTATTCAGGCCGGAATACCGCTTTAAAAAAACTTTTTCAAGAACAGCAAAATACAAACAACCTCTTAAGAGAAAAAGAGATGTTACTTGAAAACCTTGAATCTTCTCATCATCAACTCGTCCATAGCGAAAAAATGGCTTCTATTGGAGTCATGACTGCCGGCATTGCTCATGAACTTAATAATCCTGTAGGCTCCATCCATGCCAGCGCTGAAGCATTAAAGATGGATTATGACGATTTAGTCCCACTATTTAAGGTTTTGGATCACATTAAAAAAACGAATGATCAAGCCCATTGGGATAATCTGCTGTACCTTTTAAAGGATATTGACATAAAATATCTTTCTGCAGAATTGGAAACCTTACTAAATACAGTGATGAATGGCTCCATGAGAACATCTCAAATCATTCAAGGATTAAAAACATTTACCCGGGATAGTGGCGATACAAAGGAACCTTACTTTATAGAAGATGGTCTAGATGCAGCGCTGACCCTACTCCACCACAAATTTAAAGATCAGATTACTATAAATAAACAATATGAATTCGGAAAAACATTACTATGCAACGGCAGCAAATTAAATCAGGTTTTTCTCAATGTCTTAGACAATGCCATTCAGGCATTGGCAGGAGCAGGAATCATCAGTGTAGCAACCAAAGAAGACAATAATTATTGCATTATAAAAATATCAGACAATGGACACGGAATGGATACCACGACTCAAAAATCTATATTTCAACCTTTTTTTACCACTAAAGAAATAGGAAAAGGTACGGGTTTGGGCTTAGCCATAAGTTATGCAATAGTTAAAGATCATCAAGGTGAAATGCAAGTGATCAGCGCACCTGGACAAGGCACTACAATTACCATTTCCATTCCAATCCAATCCAATGAAGCTGTATGCTAATTATTTGATTTCATTGACTTATTTTGCCATTTTCCTCACTATAGCTGCATCATATATAGATTTGAATAATTGGCTGTTTAACAAATCAATTATTGAGGATGGATTAAGTCAATGCTTCAGATTCGGCAGGACAGTTTTGATCACCTATTTAGTTTGGATGACCAGTGAAAAAAAATTGTGCTTAAGAAGTAATTTACTTCTTTTGGCATTTATAATTTGTTCCATCGCAGATGCCTTTTTGATTTTACTCCATAGATTAGACATTGGTATCTTTTTTTTCACCTTGATGCAGATCGTACTGATCGTCAGGCACGCACCTGATTTGAATTCTTTTTCAAAAAATAAAGGAGAGGCTATTATAGCATTTGTAGCTGCAATATGCTTTTATTTGATTTTCTTGGTTCTATTATTTTGGTTTATGTCACAAAATCAATTGTTTATTCATGTGATTGTATATGGTTTTCTATTGGTTATGTCCTGCTTGTTTGGCTATTTTTCTAGATTCAAAAATGATCATATCACGCGTCTTCAATCTGATTTAATATTCTGGGGTATGATTTTATTTTTATTATGTGATATTACAGTATTACTTCCGGTGATGTTTCCAAATCAGGATTTTGCTCAAATCGCCAGAGCATTTACAGGTGTTTTTTACACTCCTTCACTTTTATTACTGGCTTGGTCTGGCGTAAAAAATGAATCATTTTGAAGGCTTTAACTGGTTTTCGAGGTTTAATTTTTAATGCCGTCCTTTTTGGATTGGTTTTTTTATTGAGTTCGTTTTTAGAAAAAATGAATGTAACAAAGGACAATTTTATTTTACCCTTGTATATTTCAGTATTAGGTATAGTATTGCTTCCATTTGAATACCGAGCGAATATATATTTACTTGCCACAGAGTTTCAAATCATGACTGCCATGCAAAGGCTCTTGTGGAGAAAATTTATAAAAACATGGTATTTTGGCATATTGATATTGATGGTCATCATTTGGCGTACTTATTTCAAAATGGAATTGATTTTAATGCCAGTTTGGTATGCTGCTTATGATTTTATAGGACTCAATTACCAAAAAATGAGTTGGAAAGGTAAATTGCCAGTTTACCTAAGTGGAATAACTATATTTTATTATGAATGTCTGCTTATAGGACATACCTTGATACCTGGAGAAGCTAAATACAAAGAAATTAAAGTATGGTTTTCAAATCTGATTGTGCTGCTTTTTATGACCTTTTTTACTACTGGTCTGATAGCTGTTTTTCAGAAAGAGTTTATAGGAATGACTGTAAATAACCTATGGCCATATATTCCCATTTCTTTGATAGTCTTTACATTTTTTTATGTTCCTTTACGTTGGGTTGAAGTCATCTCTGACATGATAGATTGTCAAAATATTTGGCAACTTTGGTTGTTTTGGATCAGTACTTTTACAGGGATGATTTTGATGTTTATAAAAACATGATTGAGGAAAAATTTAAAACTGCAGACCAGCATTTGCCCGTTTTACTTCAATAATTTACCGTTTTACTGCGATATACTTTTAAACAACATTCCAAACAGTAACTTTGATAGAAAATTAGATTTACAATGGGTATTCTTCTTATGTTTTTCATGGTTTGTCTTATTATTTATGCAGTATTGGTGACTCATGGTATCTATTTTCTATCCAATATGGTCATCATCAAATGGCTGGGATTAGCAATGTCACAAAAACTACTTTGGATCGTTGTTAATACCTTATTGTGGCTTTTCTCCATTCGTTTTATATATTTCCTGCTACTGGATTCCAAAGGTGGTACCCCAAATATGGAAGCTATTTGGAAGTTTTATATGGTAATTGCTACCGTCTTATTTTTAATTGTATTTTTGTTGGGATATAAATCCAAGTAAATTTTGAGTCAAACATCCATTTTATATCTTGACGATGAAGATGATAATCTGATTGCCTTCAGGGCTGTATTCAGGCGATCGTATACAGTCTATACCACTACTTCAGTAGCTGAAGCCAGGGAGTATTTAAAAAACTATTCTATACAAATCATCATTAGCGATCAAAGAATGCCTGGTATGACAGGTGTGGAGTTTCTTACAGAAGTATCAGTAACATATCCTGATGTGCTCAGAATGATCATGACTGGTTATACTGATATGCAATCTATCATTGACGCCATCAATAAGGGTAAAATTTATTATTATATCTCTAAGCCCTGGAAATTTGAAGAACTAAAGATTATTCTTGAAAACGCCATTGAAACTCAAAAACTGAGAGATCAAAATATTACATTGATCCAAGAGAATCATGATTTGATCAAAAAGTCCTTGGAATTTGAAAAATCGCAGCTACAGGCCCAACTCGAAGTACTCAAAAATCAGGTCAATCCGCATTTTTTGTTTAATTGTCTGAATACACTCGCATCTTTAATTACTTCTGATCCGGACGCAGCCGTACGTTACACCACCAAATTCTCAAAACTGTATCGTATGTCTATAGAGCATAGTGATGAAAAGCTAATCGGCCTTGAAAAAGAATTGGAATTTTTAAATGCATATATTTTTCTTCAAAAAATCAGGTATAATGAAAATCTTAGAATCCTTTTCGATATCAATAACCCACAATCTTATTTTATCCCACCTTTTGCATTACAACTTTTGGTAGAAAATGCTCTAAAACATAATGTAGTTTCAAAAGAGAAACCATTGGAAATTTTTATAATTCAAAAGAATGATAAAATAGCCGTTACAAATGAAATTCAAAGGAGACAATCGAGCGAACCATCTACGGGAACCGGCTTGAAAAACCTTATGGAGCGCTTTACACTACTAACTGGAAAAGGAATACAAGTCAATAATGACGGTCAAAAATTTGAAGCAATAGTTCCACTAATTTTAGAGATTTAAACCATGAGCACCATTAAAGTATTGATTGTAGAAGACGAAATTCCAGCTCAGGATCTCCTTGTGAGAACATTAAAAATAGTGGAACCATCCATAGAAATCGTGGGCAAAGCAGATAGTATTCAAACAGCGGCTGAATGGTTAAAATTAAATTCGGCAGATTTAATTTTTATGGATATTCAATTGAATGATGGGCTTAGTTTTTCTATTTTTGAGCAGGTACAAATACATACACCTGTGATATTTACAACCGCTTATGATGCTTACGCTATTAAAGCTTTTAAGGTAAACAGCATAGACTATCTTTTAAAACCGATTGATGAAGACGATCTCAGAATAGCAATCAACAAATACAAAAATATCACCAATTCTACATTGATACTAAATATTTCGGATCTTAAGAAAACACTGAGTCTTTCAGAAAAAACTTATCAGCAAAGATTTATAGTGCATCGGGGAGAAAAATTATTGAGTGTCACGGTGGATCAGATAGCTTACTTCGAAGGTGAAGACAGATATGTATATTTAGTGACTAAAGATGCTAAAAGATTCATCATTGACTACAAATTGGCAGAGGTGGAAACGGTTTTGGACCCTAAGTCTTTTTATCGATTAAACCGAAGTTTTATTTCCAGGTTTGAGGCCATCGACGGCATGATCAATCTCAGCAAAAGTCGTGTTAAAGTCAGCCTGAATCCACCTGCAAAAAGAGATGTAATCGTAAGCAGTGAAAATAATCAGGATTTTAAAAGATGGTTAAACTCATAATAATAAAGTTAGGTTTTGAAAAATATTCAATATTCTTTATTTCTTGAAAGTACTGACGGCTTATTTAAAATATTAGGCTTGTTTTTACTATTAATCACGTTATACATATACCCTAAAATCCCCGGTAAAGGTCAAAAAGCAGAAGATTTCATCCCAAAAGGATATAAAATCATAAAACAGGTCAAAGGGCATCTAAACGGAGATAACATCATAGATCAGGCTGTTATTATCGAATCTCAAAAATGTATCGACGGGCTTAAAGAGACAGATCACACACAAAAACCAAGGATACTTTTTGTAGTCACAGGTACGAAAAAATCGGGTTACATGCTTAGTGTTCAATCCAATGAATCTGTCATGCTCGATGATGATGGTGGTTTACTAGGTGACCCGCTTGAAGACATGTATATTTTGGACAGCAATCTGCACATCACTTATTATGGTGGCAGTCGTGAAAGGTGGTTGTATGATTACAAATGGAAATTGCATGGTGAAAAATGGTTGCTGGCAGGTGCTGCATATACTACAATGGACCCTGTAGAAAATATAAAAACAAGCTTTAATTTTAATTTTATAAAAAGCACCGGAGAAAAAACGGAACAGCAATACTTGGAAGATGATGAAGTTAAGCCAAAAACAAAACCAATAATAAAACGCATCAGACCAGAAAAAAAAGAACTTATGATGCTGGACAATTTTCGATTTGGACAAAATATGGTCTATAAAGAAGTATATTTTTAGGTTATGAAAGTATTAGCAGAAAGCAACTGGGATTATATCCTGGAAGAAGATCATGAATACAATTTATTTTTTGAAGTGGTATGTGGTACAGTAGCTATTTACACCATAAAATTTATATTAAATGATATTGAAAGAGAAATTTGGTATAAGGAAGGAACCACTGGGTTAAGGCATCTGGCGTATGATGTTAGGGATTATCCGGATAGGTATTTATGCAGAAAAATATAGATTGTTAAAAGCTCTTCTTTAATACCGTCACTGAAGTTTATTTCATTTTAGCATTTGAAAAAGAAATATTCTTGTATAAACAGGATTTTATCAATATTTTACTAACAGGCAAATTGTAATTGAAAGTTTTAATGTGCGATGAAAATTGCATCGAATATCCTTATTCGATAAATCATTCAAACTGATACTTATCTATCGGATATTTTTTGCGATTTTCGGATGTGCCGTAAGATATTAATGTTTGGAAGTCACGTTGTGTAATCGTTTTGTCTTTATTTCCATCATCGGAGTCAGGCGAATTTAAAAAGATTTTCTTGTAGGGAAATCTTAAGTTTAGCTTGATCTTTATATCATAAAAATCATTTAAATCCTGACCTTTAGCTGTTTTGGTGTAGATTGGAAGACCTTTACGATGGAGCGTGGACATATCTGGCAGTAACCTTGGATATAAACTGTCTCCATATACCACAAATTCTCTTTTTAGTAAAACTTTTCCGCTAGGCATATAGGCTTTGTCCGTCCACCATATATCCTTGACAGCATTCATAGCTGCAGCAGTTTCATCCATATTTTCTACAGGAATTAGTTGCAGCAGTTTCTTGTTTAGAATCTTAGTCACAGCATCATTATAAGGAAGATCACTTCTGATTGCTTCCATACCTACATGCGCACCCATAAGATTGGAATAAGCATCTTCAACAGAAAAAGCTGAATATCCTTCTGAAATAAATGGTAAGAAAGAGTTGCCATACCAAGTAGCGATTTCATGCCAAACAGAAATATCATAAGCTATTTTACCCGCCAGTATTATGGCATCATCATCAGTAAATTCCTTTGGTATTTTTAATATCAGTTTTTTGGTACCGCCTTCTTTTCCTAATTTTAATTCAAAATGGGGATTTTCTTCCTTTTGTGCTTTATTTATCAAATTGTACACATATGCAGTCCAATCAGCAACATCCCGAACATGTGCTATATCGACAAACCCTCCATGTTGTGTATATATAATCCCATTCATCTCAGCTTTATCGCCCAGGTATTTGTGACTGCCCAACTGATCATAAGAAGTGATATCTGTAAATTTTATAAAAGACAATGCGAACATTTTTACCTCATGACCAAAGGAGCAACAGGTACGAATGATTTTGGGTGGTGCCGACTTCAAATCAATATCAGATAATTCCGGTGATTTACCAAAAAGTGATAAAGGAAGTAATAGAAAAAAAATTATATTTTTCATAGACCTAAATAACGGTCATTTCAATTATTTGTTTTATTTTTATAAATAATTGACATTTAGTTGACGTTTCAATTTTACTTTTTTTTTGGTCAACAGTAAATGTTTCATGATGATACTTATAGTATACAGAAAATATTCTGTGAAATATTTAAATCATAATGTATTGTAAATTAAATAATTATGACAGTATATTTTCTCAATCAACTTTCTGTTTGGTATAAAAAATTGATATCAAATTATTTTAGGACGGAATTGCAAAACTCCTTTTGCAGCTAATCTGTTGATATGTTCAGGGGGTATGTAGGGGTGCAATTCCCCTGTGTGACTCGATTGTTGAACAAGCTTAAAATGAAACAGACAGCTATCAAATTTCTTTTTTTGTCAAATTTTTTGTTTACGCAAGGAGACAAAAAATTCCTGACTGACTTTATGTTAGGAAGGGAATTATTGCCTGAAAATGTTTTGGACAAGTATGTGAAATATGATTTCTCAAATATTTGGCTGAAAACCGAGAACAGTCAAATTTACGGGATAATCGGAGATGATCACCAAAGAATCAGAATAAAAATATTGACTGTAAAGAAAAATTCAGAAAATACCTCTGAATATTTAGTTGTTGGAAAGTCAAATGTAAAGGAAACAATTTGTGATTTTCAGGGTATAATAAATTTGTCTGAAATTTATGAAGTCAAGGAATTGCACTTTGGAGTTGATGATTATGTAGCCAAAGGAATTAAATCACAAGGCGTATTAATTGCTGATTACGAGTTTAAAGAGAATATGGAACAAAATCATAGCGGAACTTTTAAGGGTGAACTTTACACCAAATGGTATTTGAACTCAAAAAATCAGATAGCGTATGACAATATTGAATTCATTTCAGACGGATATTTTAACAATGCTTTTGTTGGGAAATGGCAAAGTAATTCAACAGGTAATAAGAAGACATGTAATTGGGCTGATTATAGAATTCCAAATGCAAATAAAGACTTTGATATTGGGGTTGGTGAATTTTATGTGTCCGAGAAATATAGGAATAAAGGCTGGTTGGACATAGCGTTGAAAAATCAAGCCCCAAATCACGCCATTAAACGAAAAAAAAGCTTAGGGAAATCGAAAGAATGGTGGGAGTAAAGCCGGTTGCTGACAGTATGTATGTGGCGTTAGGGGGTGTAGTAGCAAGAAGGTCAAGTTTAAAACAGCTTTAATCAAAAGCAACAGTCAGGAGTGTCGGGGCATCTACTAGAATTGAAGTTATTGGAATGAGCGATAAAGAATTTGAACATTTACTCCGGAAGCGATTGAAAAAATAATTGATTTTTTAAAAACACAAATGCCATGATAGATTCTAAAGTTAAAGAAATCAGAGCCTTTTGCGAATCCAACATCAATGATGAAATTATAAAAAAGTATTCACGGTATTTCAAGGAAGGATATGATGGTTATGGAATTGATGACAAAATTTTCAAAGAGCAGATTGATAAATGGATGGAGCAATGGAATGACGAAATGACGATTGAAAGTTACTTGTCTTTAGGTGATGAGTTAATGAAAAATGGAAGATTTGATGAAAAGCACGTTGCTATAAATTTTTTAATATCACACAGACAAGAATTTTCAAAGGATACTTTTATCCGGATTGGCCATTGGTTTGATAGTGGCATTAATAATTGGGCAACTACAGATGTTTTATGCATGACTGCTTTATCAAGTCTATTATTGGATAAAGTCATCGGCTTTAATGATTTAAAAACATGGATTGATTCTGAGTCAGAATGGAAACGTAGAGCCGTGCCTGTTGCACTTGTTGAACTAGATAAGTTAACGAACGATTTAAATCCTGTTGAAGCAATAGAATTGGTTGGACCATTGATGCTTGATGATTCTGAATACGTTCAAAAAGGGATAGGTACTCTATTATGTGGAATGTGGAAAAAACATCCATCGCAGATTGAAGATTTTTTATTGAAATGGAAAGACAAGTGCGGAAGATTGATTATTCAGTATGCCACAGAGAAAATGGATAAGGAATATAGAAAGAAATTCAGTAAAACTAAATAAAGTACGGAAATGTTAACGACGTAATTTTACAATCATCACTTTTCAACTAAAATACTAACCTATGGCTTCAGACCAAAATTTTGTGGACTTTGTTATAGAACAAATCAAAGATGCAGGAGAAATAACCGCTAAAAAAATGTTTGGCGAATATGGCATTTACGCTGACGGAAAATTGTTCGGACTGATATGTGACAACAAATTATTTATCAAACCCACCATTTCGGGACGAGAATTTATCGGTAAAGTGGTTGAAGCACCACCATACGTTGGAGCAAAACCAAGTTTCCTTATAGAAGAAAAAATGGAAGACAGTAATTGGTTAAGTGAACTAATCAGAATTTCACTCAAAGAATTACCACCACCGAAACCAAAAAAGAAGAAATAAACCCCAAATGAAATGAAACATCAGAAAATAGTTACTCCGAAACTTAATTTATTTTTGCATATTTTTACCGTTTAACCTGCTTAAGCTTAAAAAAATTATCTTTGCTCCAAATTGTATCAAGTGCAAAAATATAAAGCCTTCACCCTCTGGTTTCTGTTTATTATTGTCGCCAATCTGGTATTTCTTTCATGGCATACAGAATACAGGATGGTGAGCAAGCCGCTGATCATGGGAAGCTTGATCGGGTTTTACATTGCCCATGTGACAAAACAGTCTCCTTTATTTATTTTGGCATTGATATTTGCATTGCTGGGTGATGTCTTCCTGATGTTTGATGGTGAAACTTTTTTTATGATAGGGTTGGGTTGTTTTATGGTGATGCAAATCCTGTATACGACCATGTTTCTGAAAGACAGGTCTTCTGATCTAAAAATGAATTTCATCAAATCACTTCCTGTTGTTCTTTTGGCAGGTACGATGATATTCCTGCTCTGGGAAAGTTTGGGCTCGATGCGGATTCCTGTAGCAGTATATACCATAGCTATAGCTGCGATGGTCATATCAGGGGTCATACGCAGGCAAAATATCAAGTGGTATATTCCTGTGATCGCAGGTGTCGTATTGTTTATGATCTCAGATGCCGGTATTGCCATCAATAAGTTTGCAGCACCGTTTTCAGGAGCGGATTATTTTATCATGAGTACATATATGGTAGCACAATATCTTATTGTGAGAGGGGTAGTGGAAAAAGAATTATACCTAAATATCTAAAATGAGATTCGTAGTGAGAGCTTCAAATACAATAAAATCAGCACTTTTAGCGACAAATCATACTGTGTGCAGCAAAGCTGTAGTCACCATTATGGTGCGAAGCTAAAAGTGAGCAACGCGACTGATTTTGAAGTATTTGGAGGTCGTAATAGATTATCATTTTAGATTTTTAGGTTATACTCAAAATAAATTGGTCTGCAAAAAATTCCTAAGTTAATTTACTGATTTTGAGTAGAATGAAGACATAATTTTTCTTAAAGAAAATTATCGTCTTTATATCTCAAGGCTGACAATCTTTCTCCCGCCAGATCCAAAAGCTTTTCAGTTTTGGCAAAGCAGAACCTGATGTGCCTTAGATCTGACTTTTGAGAGTAAAAAACAGATAGCGGAATGGCTGTGACTCCTATTTTTTCAGTCATCCATTTTACAAAGGAAATATCATCTTCATTGCTTATCGACGAATAGTCCACCACCTGAAAAAAAGTCCCCTCGCTCTTCAATGGTTTTAACGGGGTATTTTTGATGGTTTCTAAAAAAAAATCCCTTTTTGCCTGATAAAAATCCGAAAGATATTCATAATGCGCGGGTTCATTTAGGTATACCGACAGGGCATCCTGCATGATGCTGTTGACACAAAACACATTCCACTGGTGTATTTTACGAAATTCCTTCATCAGGTAATCCGGCCCGATGATATATCCTATTTTCCAGCCTGTAGCATGGAAGGTTTTACCAAAAGAAAATACAGCCAGGCTTCTTGAACACAATTCAGGGTACTTCAATACACTCTGATGTTTAGCCCCATCAAAAATCAGATGTTCGTACACCTCATCACTGATGATGATGATGTCAGTACCGTGGACTACACTTTGGAGAGATACCATATCATCGTCATCAAGTATGGTCGCAGAAGGGTTGTGCGGACTATTGATGATGATCATTTTTGTTTTGGGGCTGATCATGGATTTTACATGATTCCAATCTATCCTGAAATCTTCACCCACCATGGTGTAAACGACACATTTTCCACCTGCGATTTCCACAGAAGGTTTGTAAGCATCATAGGCAGGCTCAAAGATAATCACTTCATCTCCGGAATGTATAAAAGCTGTGATGGCGGTAAAAATAGCTTGTGTTGCTCCGGCAGTGATGGTTATCTCTTTCTCAGGATCAACATAGGTGCCATATGATTTCATAATTTTTCTTGAAATAGCTTCACGAAGTTTGTAGTTGCCTGGCATAGGGGCATATTGATGTATATCCTGAAAGATATTTTGATGTATGAGGTGCAATAAATTTTCCGGTGGGTTGTAATCAGGAAACCCTTGTCCCAGATTGATGGCATTGTGTTGGAGTGCCAGGGCGGACATTTCGGTAAATATTGTGACGTTTTGGGACGTAAGTTTAGAATTTATTTGCTTCATGATCTGCTTTTCTGTAATATAATAGGGTCAATTGGTTCAAAATCTAATAAATATCAATCACTAAATTTGTTTTTTTTACTATAAATTTTACTTTTGTGGCCTTTATTGATTTTTGGAAAAAGTATATTTAAGTTTCTTTTTTTGAAATTACTAAATTTATTTTTCAAACAATATTTTTAATTATTAACGACAATCACAAATTTTTATGGGACAAAATTTAATTTATTTAATTCCTGTCTTGGGTATTTTGTCATTACTTTTTACCTACTGGAAAAGCAGCTGGGTGGCAAAACAAGATGTAGGAACAGAAAAGATGGCAAGGATTGCCAAAAGTATTGCTGAAGGTGCAATGGCCTTTTTGAAGGCAGAATACAAGGTTTTGGCTATATTTGTTGCCGTAGTTGGTATCTTAATGGCAATCAGTGGCACAACAGAAGGATCTTCTCCTATAGTAGGTCTCTCATTTATAATTGGTGCTTTTTGTTCTGCTCTGGCAGGATTCATAGGCATGAAAGTAGCTACCAAAGCCAACGTCAGAACCACTAATGCTGCCCGCACAAGTCTGGGTAAGGCACTCGAAGTAGCTTTTGCCGGAGGATCTGTGATGGGAATGGGAGTAGTGGGTTTAGGCTTATTGGGACTCGGTACATTATTTATAGTATATACCAATATGGGTTGGGATATCAACAAGGTAATTACTGTACTTACCGGATTTTCATTTGGTGCTTCATCCATTGCATTGTTCGCACGTGTAGGAGGCGGTATCTATACCAAAGCTGCTGACGTAGGAGCAGACCTCGTAGGAAAGGTGGAGGCTGGTATACCGGAAGATCATCCGCTCAATCCTGCCACTATAGCAGATAATGTAGGAGACAATGTAGGCGATGTCGCAGGTATGGGAGCTGACCTTTTTGAGTCATATGTAGGAGCCATAGTCGGTACAATGGTACTTGGGGCTGTTTTTGTCGGTATTACAGGTTTTGAAAGCACCAATGATTTCGGTGGACTAAATGCTATTTTGCTTCCATTGGTACTTTCAGGGGTAGGTATTTTGACATCGATTCTGGGTACATTTTTTGTAAAGGTTGTAGAAGGTGGAGATCCGCAAAAAGCACTCAACAGAGGTGAATTTATATCAGCAGGATTGATGTTGGCAGCCACATTTTTTATAGTAAAATGGATGCTTCCTGAATCATGGTCAGATGCTGCAGGAGTTACATTTACTTCAATGGGAGTATTTTGGGCAGTCATTATAGGTCTTGTGGCCGGTCTTGCCATAGGAATCATCACAGAATTTTATACAGGAACAGGTACAAAACCCGTAAAATCCATCGTCAACCAGTCTATTACAGGGGCAGCAACCAACATCATAGCAGGTCTGGGAGTTGGTATGATGTCTACAGCATTACCTATCTTGGTATTGGCTGCCGGTATTATAGGTGCGCATTATTTTGCAGGCTTGTACGGTATCGCCATTGCTGCAGTAGGTATGCTCTCCAACCTTGGTATTCAGCTTGCTGTAGATGCTTATGGTCCTATCTCTGACAATGCCGGAGGTATAGCAGAAATGGCTGATTTGCCTAAAGATGTACGACAAAAAACAGATAAGCTCGACGCTGTAGGAAATACTACTGCAGCTATCGGCAAGGGTTTTGCGATAGGCTCTGCTGCCTTGACGGCACTAGCACTTTTTGCGGCTTACATGACCACTACCGGATTGACATCTATAGACGTTGCAAATCCTGTCGTTATGGCAGGACTACTGATAGGATCTATGCTGCCATTTTTGTTTTCAGCTATGGCGATGAATGCGGTAGGTCGTGCAGCTATGGACATGATACAGGAAGTGAGAAGACAATTTGCTGATATTCCTGAGTTGAAAGCAGCACTTGCAGTCATGAAAAAGAATGACGGCTCAGAATATAAGACCTGGTCTGATAGCGACAAATCCACATTTGATGCCGCTGATGGCAAAGCAGAATATGGCAAGTGTGTGGAAATATCCACAAATGCTTCGATCAGAGAGATGGTGTTGCCAGGATTACTTGCTGTAATTTCGCCTGTGATCATCGGATTTGCAGGAGGTGCAGAAATGCTCGGTGGATTATTGGCTGGTGTTACTTCTTGCGGCGTGCTGATGGCTATCTTCCAGTCAAATGCAGGAGGCGCATGGGACAATGCTAAAAAAATGTTTGAAGAGGGAGTAGAAATTCAGGGTAAAATGTATTACAAAGGGTCAGATCCGCATAAAGCCACTGTAGTGGGAGATACGGTAGGGGATCCGTTTAAGGACACATCAGGACCATCACTCAATATCCTTCTTAAGTTGATTTCTGTAGTAGCTTTGGTATTGGCACCACTGCTTTCTTAAGATAAAACATTTTTTATACCAAACAGAAAATTGATTGATAAAATTTATAATCATAATTATTTAATTTGCAATACATTATGATTTAAATTTTTCGCAGAATATTTTCTGTTCACTTTAAAATATCAAAAGCCTTCTGTAGTTCAATTATGGAAGGCTTTTTCTTTTTTTTGAGTGTGTATAACAAATTGCACTTTTTCAGTGTTCTTTTTAATAAATGGTAGAAACGTGGTTGAATTGGGCGGGTCGTCCCTTCAGGGATTGAGGGTAGCGATTAAGGAAATTTTAATTCGTGCAGTTTGTTATACACACTTTTTTTAAGTATTTCACAGCATTTCAAACTTTTTGATGTATTTTTGTTTAAAAATATAACTATCACCATTTTCATTCTGATATGCATGTAATATTTAGAATATCATTTTCAGTACTCTTCGCGATGTTTTGTCTTTTAGATGCATCGACTCAAAAGTCGTTTCAACCTAAACAAGTGGAATTCGAATGGAAAGGAATCGTATACAGAAATGAAACTACGCTAAAAGGGACACTACACACAAATGGATATAGTATAGCTTACAATAAAGGCAAAATAAAATCTTACTATAAAACCAACTATTATCACATTGAACTCGGGCATATTTCTGATCCCAGAGAACAAAAGCAAAATAAAAATATACCTTATCAGTTCAGTAAAATCAGCAGATCATTTAAGTTTGGCAAACAAAACAGTCTTTATGTAATTCGAGCCGGCAAAGGGACAAAAACCCTTCTCACAGACAAAACAAAAAGAAAAGGGGTAGCAATCGGTTATAATTATGAAGCAGGACCAGCAATCGCCATTCTGAAGCCATATTATCTGGAGTTGATTTATGGAGTAGAGCGGAATGGGAAATTCCTCAATGAACTTAAAGAAGAAAAATTGAACGACTCCAATGCGGACAAGTTTCTTGATTATAACTTTATTTTTGGAGGTGGATCGCCTGGCAGTGGTTGGAAAAATATAAGTGTAGCACCCGGAATTCAAGGGAAACTCGGTCTGTTTTTTTCACTCGGTGCTTTTGAACAATATGCAAAATCAATTGAAGTAGGCATCATGGGAGACATCTATACCCGGAAAATTCCAATTATGGTTGAAACAGAAGCCATAAGCTCCAAGCCCTACTTTATAAACTTTTATGCAACTATAGAGTTTGGTAAGAGAACAAATTAATTTTTGATTAAAAGTTTAAATCCTCTAAAATAGCCTTCTATTGTGATAGAATTACCTATAATTTCTGAATTGCCTTCAATTGCTCAAAAGAAGTCAAAAAAACCCGATTGGTTACGGGTTAAATTACCTATAGGCGAAGATTATCGCAAAGTCAGGACTCTGGTCGATCAATATAAACTTCACACCATATGTCAGAGTGGCAATTGCCCCAATATGGGAGAATGCTGGGGAGCGGGCACCGCTACATTTATGATTTTAGGCAATGTATGTACACGCAGTTGCTCGTTTTGTGCTGTTAAAACAGGTCGTCCCCCTGAATATGATGAGGACGAGCCACGCAGAGTTGCAGAAGCTATCTTTCTTATGGGTGTAAAACACGCCGTCATTACCTCAGTCAATAGAGACGAGCTCAAAGACAGAGGTGCTGAAATCTGGCACCAGACGGTCGTGAAGGTAAAAGAAATATCGCCCGAAACCACTATAGAAACCTTGATTCCCGATGTCAAAGCAAGCTGGGATGCCCTGGAAAGGATGATCAGTGCCGGACAGGAAGTAGTATCTCACAATATGGAAACCGTACAGGAACTATACCGGAATGTTCGCCCGCAGGCAAGATATGAGCGCTCACTGGAACAGATCAGCCGCACGAAAGCATACGGCAAAAGGACAAAATCTGGCATTATGGTGGGATTGGGAGAAACCAGAGATCAGGTATACAAAATTATGGATGATCTGGTAGCCCATGGCTGTGATGTTTTCACTATAGGACAATACCTTCAACCAACAAAGATGCACATCGAGGTAGCGGAGTTTATACATCCTGATATATTTGCCATGTACAAGGAAGAAGGACTGAGCCGTGGATTTATGTATGTAGAAAGCAGTCCATTAGTGAGGAGTAGTTATCATGCTGAAAGACATTTGTAAAAGTTTTTCATGAAAAAATCATACAATTAATTGCGAAGTTAAACGAAGAATTGTACATTTGCACCGCATTTGAAAAAAATATAAAGATATTACCAGAACTCAATCTCAAATGCCTCCTTAGCTCAGTCGGTTAGAGCGACGGACTGTTAATCCGCAGGTCCCAGGTTCAAGTCCTGGAGGGGGCGCAAAGCCTGATCGATATTTTTCGGTCAGGCTTTCTTGTTTTATAGCTGGTTATTTTATTGTTTCTTACTTTAGAGCGTGAGAAGGAAACACGTCAGGGGAAGACCCATTGTTGGGAATAATTAGGGTCTGCTGAATATGTCTTAAGATCATCCGATTGCCTGAACCATCTGGGACCGCCCAGCGTAAAACGATAATAAAAATTGATTTGTCTGCAAGTTACAATTTTGCTTCAAAGCACTTAGTATGTTTTGTATCAGGCAATACAGTGCTACCCCAGCCAACTTGACCAGGTTGAGCACCAGTATGATGGTGGAAATCCATGATTCACTCGTTGAAGTCAGCATGGCTCTTATCTTGTCAAAACCATAACCCCGCTTTGCCTGACCAAACTTGCCCTCTATGGGATTTCTTTCTCCGGGTCTTACTTGATTTGACAATGCCTTCGGTCTTCCTAATGGTTTTGCTCGTAACTCTATGCCCTGCTCTTTTAGAAAGTTTCGGAATTGATGTCCGAAACTTATATGAAAACGGTGGAATGGTGCATTGTGTGACTCAGCAACAACCACAATAAAGAAGTAGTGTGCTAAAAAAGCAGAATCATATACCAACTTTCTCCAGTCAACAGGAAGATGTGAAGAATATCATGAAATGAATAATAGCCTTGGCAAATAAAAAATCTTAAACCTGATAACTATGCATAGAACCAAAATACAAATTTATGGTTAACTATGAATGCATTTCATTTTTTCGTCCTTTGCTCGACTTCTTATCAAGTTTCGTTTGTACATCGTATCTACGATGCAATGTACTCAGGCATCATGTCTGAATTGCGAAATAAAAAAATGATGATGATTACTGTGAAGCAAAAAAATGAAATACACCCTTAACTATTAACCGTTTACTATTTTAAGGGAAAGTCGTACATTGTGCCTTCATAACAGCACGACCCAAATTTATGGCATCAGAGCTTGATAAAATAAAAGAACCAGTCAAAGCAGAGCTTGAAGATTTTGAAAAATACTTTAAAGACTCCATGAAAAGCTCAGTGCCACTGCTGGACAAAATCACTTACTATATCGTCCAGAAAAAAGGGAAACAGGTCAGGCCGATTCTCGTTTTTCTGTCAGCAAGGATGTTTGGTAGAACGTCCGAATCAACAAGCGTAGCTGCTGCCTTGATAGAGCTATTGCACACTGCAACATTGGTTCATGATGATGTAGTAGATGATTCTTATCAAAGAAGAGGTTATTTTTCAGTCAATGCATTATGGAAAAATAAGATTGCTGTTTTAGTGGGAGATTTTTTGCTGTCGCAGGGTATGAATATAGCCCTGGAATCCGGCAATTATCAACACCTTCATACAGTATCCAAAGCCATAAAACAAATGGCTGAGGGCGAACTTCTCCAGATTGAAAAAGCCAGAAAACTGGACATCGACGAAAAAGTGTACTATGAAATTATCCGACAGAAGACTGCTACCTTGATAGGTGCTGCTTGTTCTGCAGGTGCAGCATCTGCCACTGAAGATCAGGCAATAGTCAGAAAAATGTGGACTTTTGGGGAAAAACTGGGTATAGCCTTTCAGATAAAAGATGATCTGTTTGACTACGGTGATGAGTCAATAGGTAAACCCCGAGGCATAGACATCAAGGAAAAAAAAATGACATTGCCCCTGATATATGCCTTGAACAAAGCGGAAAAATCATTAAAAAATAAAATCATCCATCACATCAAAACTGATAGTACCAATGAGTCCAAAATCAAGGAAGTGATTGACTTTGTAAAATCTATGGGCGGCCTGGAGTATGCTCAGGAAGCCATGATAAGATATCAGAATGAAGCTTTGGAAATCATCCAATCATTTCCTCAAAGTGAAAGCAGAGATCGTATGGTTGATTTAGTGTACTTTTTTACTAACAGAAAATCATAATCGATGCATCATACTATCCAAAATGACTTTTTGAAGGTGGAGATTGCAGAAGAAGGAGCTGAACTGCAAAGTATCATAGTCAAAAATACAGGTAAAGAACATCTGTGGCAAGGTGACACCACTTTCTGGCCAAGACGAGCACCGCTGCTATTTCCGATAGTAGGCAGATTGAAAAATGATACTATGACTTTCAAAGGAAATGAGTACAATATGCATCAACATGGTTTTGCCAGAGACCTGCATTTCAGTGTTGAAAAAATGACAGATCAAAGTATCCTCTTAACAAGTGCAAGTAGTCCGGAAACAAGACAAAAATATCCCTTTGACTGGAAGTTGGATTGTAGTTATGAGCTCGATGGCAACATGCTGAAAGCTTCTGCATCAGTAACAAATACTTCTTCTTCAGATTTGATGTATTTTAGCATTGGATTTCATCCGGGGTTTGTATTGCCTATGGATGGAGGATTGACTTTTGATGAATATCAGTTGTATTTCAATAAAGATCACTCAGCCAAAAGGTGGAAAATCGAAGGAGCACTGATCGGTGACGAATTATCAAACAACACCATCAATGACTATCATATACAATTGTCATATGCTTTATTTGAGACGGACGCACTCGTTTTTAAAGGCTTAAAGAGTGATGAGATCATCATTAAAAACTCAAAATCGGATTCAAGACTACATTTTACCTTTCAAAATTTCCCTTTTTTGGGTATCTGGACGAAGCCCGAAGCACCTTACCTTTGTCTCGAGCCCTGGCACGGGATTGCAGACAGCATATGTCACAACGGGGATTTCACCGTCAAAGAAGGTATCCAGACACTTGATCCCAACAATACTTTTCAATGCGGGTATGGGGTGGGTTTCCATTAATTCAATGTGTTTCAATGAAGTTCAAAGAGTTCAATGAAGGAAGTAAACGATATGATGTATCAAAAACTTTATTGTTGATCTGAAGAACCGAAAATTCGCACAGTACTTGGTATTCTGAACTAAATTTTACCTTATTTTATTATTAATTTTAAACCAAATAAATATGGTAGAAGGTATAGTTTATATAACCGACGAGAAGGCAGAAAAGAAATTTGTACAAATCGATCTTGAAAAATATGGTGATCTGTGGCCAGATTTTTTAGACATCATAATCGCCCACTCCCGTAAAAGCGATAAGAAAGTAGCATTTAATGATGTGAAAAAACTTGTACTTGATGGTTCTTTATGAAATTGTCTTTAGTGAGGGTGCTGTAAAAGACTTGTATATCTTTAATCTAAATTATTTTCTATGCCCCATTCGTAATTCACTCATTCGTAATTCGTAATTAAACCTCAATACCTCCCATCCTTAATAAAAGGCAGCTTCTCCATCTTGCTCACTTCCAGATCGCAAAGCCAAAACCATCCACTACCTTGCCTAGTACGGCATAGCAACCTTTGCCCTGAAATGCATAAGCTTTCAGGCTCGGAGGGAAATGTACGGTGGCAAAGAAGCATTTTCACAAAAGCAAACGGTAAAATTTTAAAAAATTCTCAATTAATTAAAAAAATACCCTTATCTTTGCATTATCAATACCTCCCGGACCTCTCTCGTCTTTGACGATGATGTGCATTTTTGGGGGGTTTTCTTTTTTTATACTTTTGTGATGGCAAAGCAAAATAAACTATCATACAATAAGCTACCCAAATCCTTTGAAAATCAGGTAAAACTACTAAAGTCAAGAGGACTTCATTTTGAGAATGAGAAGAAAGCGGAATAGATTCTGCAGTTTGTCAGTTACAATAGGTTAAGTAATTATTGGTATCCGTTTTTAGAAGAACCAAAGACGGAAGAAGTATTCAAACCCGAAACTTCATTTGAGTCGATATTTAGTATTTATCAATTTGATAGTGAATTACGAACACTAACATTTCAAGCTATCGAACAAATAGAAATTGCTGTAAGAACACAAATCATTTACCATTTGTCACATAAATATAATTCCGGCTTTTGGTATGAAAATTCCGGAGCATTTAAAAATTATCCTCAATATGTAAACTTTCTTTCAAAGATTACCATCAACACTGAGGAGTCAAAGCAGGAATTCATTTTAAAATACAAAGACAAATACCAACAATTTCTGCCACCATCCTGGAAAGCTTTTGAAATAGTAACTTTTAACTCACTACTCTTCATTTTGAAAAATGTAGCAGATTTTAAAGATATTATCCCTGTGGCCAGAAGCTTTGGATTGAATCATGAAGTTTTCATTTCATGGGTAGAAACTTTAGTGTATATCCGGAATATTTGTGCGCATCATAGTCGATTGTGGAATATAATTTTGACGATTAGTCCTACATGGCCAAAAAGCACATCAAAAAATTGGGTAGATAGATGGGAAAATATTCCATCGAAAACTAACACAAGAGACAAGGTGTTAAAAACATATGCCGTATTCTGTATGATAGCATATTTGCATAGTCACATTAATCCATATAGTAATTTCAAAGCTAAGTTGAAAAAGTTAATTGAAGAATTTACAGAAGTAGATATTAAATATATGGGATTTCCAGAAAATTGGGAAACACAACCTTTATGGAAGTGAATTTTAGAAGTTACATAACCATTAGCATGAACTTTATAAAAAAATATTTCCCAAATCTAATTGTAATATTGCTCCCATTTTTGTTAGAGCAAAAGTCATTGTATACATTTGTTTATTGGGTCTGGGTGAAGCCAATATCGCAAAATATTTTGGATAATATCTGTATATCTGCGCTACTAATTTCAGTTATAAGTTATCTTTATTGCATCGGCTTTTTTCAACGAAAGTCTAAACTTTTGCTTACTGCTCTTTTGACTGTGATTATTATAATGGCACAGACTTGGAACTATTGGGAATTTAAGGGATATTATTGGACTATGCCATTTCTACTTTTAATCATTTATACTATTTCTGAAATAACAATTAAAAAGAAATATGAGAAAACGTCTATAACAGATGAGTTAAATCGAGATGGTTTTGCAGCGTCAATTTTGGAAGATATTAAGTTAAAAAAAGATATTGAACGCTCTTATAATTATGGTTTAGTTGGTGAATGGGGCTCAGGCAAATCATTTTTGATGGAAATGATGTATGAAAAAATGAAAAATGAGCCTAAAACATTCATTACTTACTATTTCAAACCTTGGGAAACACCCAATGAAAAAGAATTTGCTATACAAATCCTGAACGGAATCAAATCAAAATCCGAAAATTATGAATTTGAAACCAAGATCAACAAATTTCTTTCGAAGATAGAAACCGATTCAAGCGACATACTTACTAAAACATTCACAACGTTCTTCTCTTGGCTCATTTCTGATGACTCGAGTATTGATGACATTAAAAAAGACCTTTCAAACTACCTTAAAAAGAACGATAAAAGATTAGTTGTATTTTTAGACGATTTGGATAGGTTGGACCAATCAGAGATAAAAGAGTTGCTAAGATTGATGCGTAATACTTTTGATATACCATATTTGTTTTTTATTGTTGGGTATGACAGAGAATATTTAGCAAGAACCTTACGTCTTCCTTCAGTTAAGTTTGATAACTATATTTCTAAGTTTTTTCAGGTAAGAGTTGATATTCCATTATTAAATAAAGATGATCTTTTCAAGAAATATTATAGAAATGACTTATGTCTTGTTATGGACTTTGATGCAAATGACTTGGATGAAGAAAAAAAGAATAAAGAATTGATCTCGTCATTTTTTTTGGATAAAATCCAAACGCCAAGGGATTATGAAAATATTATATCTTCGTTTGACGTTGCCTTTCGAAACCTACGCGATAACTGTGATTGGTTTACATTATTTCAACTTGAGATACTAAGACATAAAGAGTACGACAAATATATCGAAGCGAAAAGTGGGAATTATAATTATACAGGATCAGAAGTCTTGAAACAAGCATATGGAAAGTATCCAATAAGCGATATAAAGTATCGTCACAAGTACTTTTCTTTGGTCAATGCAGCTTATGAGATTGACCAAAGAGAACTTGATAAAATCCTTTCAGAGAATGACTTAACCATTGTTGAAGAAAAATTTGAAAAATGGCTGAAGGATGGGAAATATGATGATTTAGATAAAAAATTAAAGTACTACTTTAACAATTCTGACAATTTTATTGACCCTGACTTACTTCTACTCATAGATAGTAAGATGGCAAGTGGACCTTATTCACGACATAGTGTATATAATCCTATATTAGAATATTTACTACGAATTTTAAAACACTTAAATATACCTGATTTTCATTACATTGCAGGAATTCATAGTAAGTTAGACAATGCGAGTAAGTTAGACAATGCCAATATTAGTCGCAATATTTCATATTTTTTAGTAGATCATATTTATAATAATGAATTGTGTAATGAAATTATTGAAAAGTTTAACTCACTAATAGTGACAAATCAATATTATGATAATCAACTTTTTTACTTTTTACAAAATGTTGAAGTTATGCAACAAAACTTTATTGATAGAGATATTTATAGAGAATCTTTCGAAAATTATTTGAATTTCAAAAATAATTTCAAAGGAAAAATTGATCCAATTTTAACTAATTTTGCTAGAACCGATATAGTAGAATTTCTTCAAAATTTTAGTGCGCCCATACCAAATCCTCGTGGCCCTCTATACTCCATTTATGATGATCTTGTACCCAAATTGATCAGTTATGATGATGTTTTAAAATTGCTTATTAAAGAAAAACAAACTGATTCAGTTAAAGAATTAGTTGATTTTGTTTCAAAGTTAAAGCAGGTTGAATTAGATTATCCTCAAGGTTATTCTGTTTTTGTCCAAAACTTTACATTTAGACATAACGAAAAAATTATTGATAAATCTTAATCAATACCTCCCATCCTTCACAAAAGGCAACTTCTCCATCTTGCTCACTTCCAGGCTCGCGAAGCCGAAGTCATCGACTACCTTGCCTAGTACGATGTAGCAACCTTTACCCTGAAATGCGTAAGCTTTCAGACTAGGTGGGAAGTGTACCGTGTCAAAGAAGTGTCCATCTACGTCGGTCATCGTACCGAAATTCATGAGATCGCCTTTGGAGGTGGTGACCCACTTGCGACAGACGTAGTAGCCGACCATACGGACGGTCTTGCCGATGTAGTCTTTCATTTGGGTGGCTCTGATGTCTCCGCGGAACTTCGTCTGGAGCAGGTCAAAGGGATTGCAGAGCGGAAATCCGAGCAGCTCTATCTCGTCGAAAGATTGCTCGTGCTCGGTCTCTGAGAGTATAGGTAGCGTGAAATTTTCCATCTCTGTGTCGAAGAGCATCTCCCCGGCATAGGCGTGTTTGATGAGCGGATTGTGGACAGCATTTTTTTCCCACATAAGTTCGTACTTGTTCATCCCTGTGAAGCGGAAAGCACCGATGCGGATGAGGATTTCGAGTTGCTCTTTGGAGATATTGATGCGATGGGTAAAGTCCTTGAGGCTGCGGTAATCGCCATGTATCTGGCGCTCTTCGACGATGGCGTGGGCGAGTTTTTGCTCCAGGTTGGCGAGGTGGACGAAACCAATGTAGATCGTGGTACCATAGATATTGGTGAGGTAGGTAGAGTTATTGACGCAGGGTGCTTCTATCTTGGCACCACACATACGGGCTTCGTGGACGTACTGCTCCGTACTGTAGAATCCACCAAAATTATTGATCACGGCGGTCATAAATTCGAGCGGAAAATAGGTCTTGAGATAGAGACGTTGGAAAGACTCTGCCGCAGAACTCGCCGAGTGCGCCTTGCAGAAGGAATAACCACTGAAACTCTCGATCTGCCGCCACACTTCCTTGCTGAGTTCGTCGGGATAACCACGCTCTTTGCAGTTTTTAAAATATTTCTCTTGTAGTCGATAGAAGGTGTCCGAACTCTTCTTTTTACCGGTCATGATACGTCGTAGCACGTCTGATTCATCAAGATCGAGACCCGAGAAATGGTGGACGATCTTCATCACGTCTTCCTGATAGACCATGACACCATAGGTCTCGCCGAGATGCTCCTCAAATACCGGATGGAGATACGTATAGCTGTCCGGCTTATGAAAACGCTGTATGTACTCGCGCATCATACCCGACTGCGCTACGCCCGGGCGTATGATGGAGCTGGCGGCGACGAGATGTACGTAGTTATCGCATCGCAACTTGTGTAGCAGTCCACGCATGGCGGGCGACTCGATGTAAAAGCAGCCGATGCAGTGACCGGATCGGAGCTGGGTTTTGACGTTTGGGTCTTCTTTGATCTGTGCCACATTGTGTACGTCGATAGCCTTGCCCTGATTTTGTTTGACGAGATCAACGGCATCTTTGATATGGCCGAGACCACGCTGCGAGAGCACATCGTATTTGTGGTATTCGAGATCTTCAGCTCCGTACATATCGAAGTGTACGATGGGAAATCCCTTGGGCATGAGTTGTAATGCCGTGTGGTAATTGAGTGGTTTTTCGCTGATGAGTATACCGCCGGCGTGGATAGAGAGATAATTGGGAAACTTTTCGATCATCTTGCCATACTTAAAGATGTGTTTGGCAAAAGGATGATGTTTGTCCACGGCCATAGGTTCGTCCACGATGGTGTCTATGTCCGCTTTGGGTAGGCCAACCACTTTGCCGAGCTCACGGATGATGGACTTGCCCTTGAAGGTATTGTATGTGGCGAGCAAGGCCGTATGTTCTTTGCCATATCGTTTGAAGATGTAGTCGGTGACATCATCACGGTTATTCCATGAGAAGTCGATGTCAAAATCCGGTGGTGAAGACCGATGTGGATTGATAAATCGCTCAAAATACAGGTCCAGCTCCAGTGGATCTACGTCGGTGATATTGAGATTGTAGGCTACGATAGAGTTGGCTCCTGATCCGCGACCTACGTGGAAGTAACCTACAGAGTGTGCATACCTTACGATGTCCCACGTGATGAGAAAATAAGCACAGAAGCCCATCTGTTGTATGACTTTGAGTTCACGAAGTGTACGCTCCATCGCTTTTTTATGCTTATCTCCAAAGCGTCTTTTGCACCCACTGACAGCGAGTTTGGTCAGAAGTTTGAAGTCATCCGTCTCATCACCAGTGAAAGTACGACGATTGTGGAGCTTTGTTGCCTCCATCTCTGTATGGCAAGTATCCAAGATACGTTGTGTGTTGGCAATGATGTGTGGATACTGTTGGAAGACATTTTCGAGATGACCTTTTGGGTAAAATATCTCAGATGACTTGGCACAATCTTTAGGGTCAAGCTTGCCGATGACGATGTTGAGATCGATACAACGCAGCAGCTTGTGCGCCTTAAATCCATCCTCATCTGCGAAAGTCACCGGACTGAAGATGACGAGTTTGTCGGGATAATTTTTGAGATAGGATGAGTACAGATGATTGACTTCTTCGGGTCTGATGCCAGCATATTCGTAGTCACGGAGCAGCTCCACACCTTTGGGTAGTTTGCGATAGATGATGTAGCAATGGTGAAGTTCGGGAGCTTCCTTGGGCAGTGGTTCGCCTGTAAGTGAGGACTCTGTGAGCAGGGAACAAAGCTCGCGCCATCCTTCATCGTTTTTGGCTATGCCGAGATATAGAAACTCATTGTCCTGACGAAATTCTATACCAAGGATGGGTTTTATACCTTGCTCGCGACATGCACGTACAAACTGAAAAGCAGCGGAAGTATTGTTGATATCAGACATGACGAGACACTCCACGCCATAAGACTTAGCGATGCCAGGCAACTCTTCGGGAGCGAAGGTGCCGTAGCGGAGGCTGAAGTAGGAGTGACAGTTGAGATACATCGACGATAAGGTTGAGATTAAGATTGAGACTAAGAATAGGGTGACAAAATTCAGCCTAATTTTACACTTAGCTTCAAAATGTCGACTTAAACGTCAATATAATGACGATAAATCTGGCAAAGATAACAATTGCCATTAATTTATCAAATGTGAAGGATGAAATATTACCTAAAAATCTAAAATGATAATCTATTACGACCTCCAAATACTTCAAAATCAGTCGCTTTGCTCACTTTTAGCTTCGCACCATAGTGGTGACTACAGCTTAGCTGCACACAGTATGATTTGTCTCTAAAAGTGCTGATTTTCTTGTATTTGAAGCTCTCACTACGAATCTCATTTTAGATATTTAGGTATTACAAATTTACTAATATCAACATACTAAATTCTGCCATCTTTTTTACTCAACGGGTGATATTTTATCATAGTCTCTCTAAGGTAATTTCTGTCCAGATGAGTGTAGATTTCTGTAGTCAGTATGGATTCATGACCCAACATTTCCTGAACAGCTCTGAGATCCGCACCTCCTTCTACCAGATGGGTTGCAAAAGAATGTCTGAAAGTATGCGGGCTAACCGACTTTCTGATTCCTGCTTGTGTTGCATATTGTTTGATCAGTGTAAAGACCATCACTCTGGTGAGACCTTTCCCTCTTCTGTTGAGAAAGAGCGTATCTTCATGATTTTTGGCAATGACGGGCAGAATTTTTCGTTCAGTATCTAAGTATAATAGAATATGTTTGATAGCTGAAGTGCCAATAGGAATTAATCGTTCTTTATTGTTTTTCCCCAGTACTTTCACAAATCCCTGATCAGGAAAAAAATTACTTATCTTTAGTGTGATCAATTCAGAAACCCTCAAACCACAGGCATAAAGAGTCTCCAGCATGGCGCGGTTACGCTGACTATGTGGCAGTGACATATCTATACTTCCGATCATATGGTCTATTTCCTCATAGCTCAACACATCTGGCAATGCACGCTGCAATTTGGGTCCTTCCAGTAATGAAGATGGGTCATTTTCAATAATGTCTTCCATCATCATATACTTGTAAAAAGCCCTGATTCCCGAAATGATGCGAGCCTGACTTTTGGGCTCGAGGCCAAGATCATTGATATAATAAATAAAAGATGTCAGGTGGTCAGTTGTCAATTTATCAGGCGTAAGATCTATCTTGCTGATAATCACATATTCCATTAGTTTTTCAGCATCACGGATATAAGCCTCGATGGAGTGTGCCGAAAGTGACTTTTCAAGCAGTAGATAAGCCTGGAAACCTTTCAAAGTGCTGTGCCAATCCAAATATGTTAAGTATTTATAGAGTTAAACTTTTCAGTATATAATCTTAAACCTAAATATCTTTATGAATTCCGTTATGAAGATCAAAAGTACAATAAAATAACACTATCAATCGACTTAAATTAAAATTTCACCAAAATACACATCTAATCAATTGATTATCAATAACCATTGTTTGTACAACACTATAGAACACCCCTTCATATGTAGCTACCCTTACTTTTAAAATATTTATATTGTGCAAAGGTGAATTGATAGCTTTCATTCTTTTTGAAAAAATCAAAAAAGGTCAGCACATTTGACATTGAACACTAGGTTGAACCTAAATATCTATAATGAGTTCCGTAGTGGGGTCAACCTGCACGACGTTTCGGTGAGGCAGGCTAAAAGCACAATTGAACCCGATGGATACATACCTTACAGGGTAAAAGCAGCATTTTGGACGACATATTCTATTATGTGATGCTTATACCCAACAGAAAATGATTTGCAAAATTTATAAATCACAATTATTTGAAAATCTATAACTTGTGATTTAAATTTTTCGCACAATATTTTCTGTTCACTATTAGTTGAAGCACTGCTACTGCAAGACAGCACAAGTTAATTTGGTTGATTTCGGATTTTAATACAGTTTTAACATTTCTTAAATCAAATAATATTGTACTTTTGAAGTTTAATAGTAACTTTACCAGCATTTTTTTAAAGGGACTTTTTTATACAATTAGTAAAAAATAAAGCATGATCTTGCGTCAAAGTATAATTCCGGTTATTATTTCTGTTTTTTTTGTACACTTTTCTATAGCACAAAGTGCTTTTCACAGGACTTATGCTTCAGATAAAAACAAGGATATCGTGAGCATCGGTGGTATTCAGACCAAAGATGGCAATTACGTTTCGCTTGAACTCGAAGTAGAAAAAACACCGGATAAGTCTTTCAGATCAGATACCCTCATTGTCACGAGCTACATGCCAAAAGGAGACATCAACTGGTCCACAGCCATAGCCATAGATACTGCTTTCGGCCGACTCCAGCAAGCATTGGGTAACATCATTCAGGGAGACAGGGATAGTCTGTTTTTCAGCCTGATCACTACGAAATCAAATAAACCATCAAAAATTATAGGCTCACTGGATATCGGTGGGAAAAACGGATGGATAAGGGCATACACTACTCAGGCAAACAGAATGGCAGACGGCACCGCTTTCAGTCATCTTTTGGCAAATCATAACAGATCCTTATTTTCCACTCATGTGGGTGGTAGCAGTACAGACCACGACATTGCACTCAGTAGAAAAAATTATGCCGGCAATAATATCTGGTCGAAACTTTTATCCGCAAAAGATGGAGCCGGTAGAAACATAACTGAAAGAGTGGCCCATCTTTCTTTTGAAAAAGACAGCTCGCTGTTGCTTGCCGGCATAGTAGATACCTCCAATCTTACTGCTTTCATTGCGGTCACAGATACTTTTGGCAATCTCAGGTGGAGCAAAAAGTACCGGACAGCCAATCCATCTCTTGATGGAAGATTGCATGGATATGGTGCTTTAAGACTTGCTGATTCCACTTATATTCTTACCGGAGTTTTGGCCAGAACCGGTCAAAAAGACAGAGGTTTTATCTTGAAAACCAGAAAAAACGGCGACGTGGACTGGGGTAGAACAATCATGTTTAAAGCTCTTGACAATACCATCATCTCTCAAATCACTTTAGATACAAAAAACGATATCATCCTATCGGGTATCAATATGGACTCTATCGCTAAAAAGACTTTTATTTTTGTCATGAAAATAAAGCAGGATGGAAGCCTGGTATGGAATAAAAAATATACCAGAGTCGGTGGCAGATCTGAGTTTACCGGTAACTTATTTGCCACAGCAGACGGAGGTTCAGCTTTGTTTTCATCTGCTATAGAGAGCCAGATGACAAAATCATCTTTTATCAAACTAAATGCCAATGGCAGTTCTACCTGTGAAGAAAATGTATCTGAACAAGTCCTTACCGCTGCATCATTTTTTGCGGATACATTGATCTGGACGACAGCAAATGCCGGAACAGTGGATACCGTCACTTTTAAGACTAAACCCAACAATTATGATGTACCGGTATTGGCACTGAATGTCCGTCCCTTCTGCCCTAATGAACCGATTGACTGGACTTTCAAGGCAGGTACAAAAGGTGCCATTTTTTACGAGTGGAGTACCGGAGAAAAAGGACCAACTCTGGATACCTTAAGAGTATTTAAAACCGGAAAATATTCAGTCACTGTGACTATAGGCGAAAAAGTATGCTTCATGCTATGCGATACTGTTGAATTAGCCAGATATGATAAGCCCCAGGCAGGTATGAATCTCGGATTGGGAAGCTTTTGTACTACAGGAAGACAAACCTTGGCTTTTTCTTATACACCTGGACATCCTCAGGTAAAATCAGTTGCCTGGAGCACAGGACAAAATACAAATACTATAGAAATCGCCCAGCCTGGAAATTATTCTGTGACAGTAACGGACCAATGCGATGAAAAAGCTCCGGCTTCGACTTCAGTAGGTACTTTCCCGACAAAAATTACAGCTGCTACCATAGCTCCCACCATATCTGTAGACTGTTTTACCGGACAGGCGACCGGAACCCTTACAGCAAATGGTAATTCTACAGGCCTCGGACCTGAGACGTACAGATGGAGTACTGGCCAGGCAACAAAAGCCATTTCTATCAATAGTGCTGCGATCAGAACCTTTACCGTTACCATCACTGACGCGTGTGGAAGCACTGCCGCAAGTACCTACAATATGGAGCTGAAAGGACCCGGAATCACAAAAGCCAGCATAAGTATCAATAAAGATGGCATTTGCCAAACGAAAAATATTCGGTTAAATGCTTTGGCCGACAAGGTCGGTCAACTTAGATATGCCTGGTCAAACAGCACTTCTGCTGAAAGTATCAATGTCAATCAAACCGGAACATATTCTGTTACAATCACAGATGTCTGTGGAAATACAGGCACCGCAAGCGCAACGATTAAAGAGTCCGATCTGACACCACAGGATTTGATATATGCCAATGTATTTTTCCCTGAAGGAGTCGGTGCCAGGTTTGAATCAGGGACAGATTCACTTGCCTGGAATGCTTTGAAATTAAACCGTACATTTGGTCCGGTCAATAAACCGGAATTCTGCATAGACATTATTTCTGCCTATGAATTTTATGTATTCAATCGCTGGGGTCAGCAAGTCTTTGAGTCCAAAAATATAAAAAATGAATGGGATGGCCGTATAGGCGAAAAAGATGCACAAAGCGATACCTATATCTGGGTAGTAAAATACAACATAAACGGATTTGAAAAAAAGCTCAAAGGCGATGTCAGTTTGATAAGGCAATAAGAGTATGTTTGAACTTTTATCATTTGGTTCCAAGTGGCAAATTTAATTTTAGCCAGCGTTATATTTTTCGCCGTACCGCGTCATGCTAAACTTGAGCTTCCGGATAGATTCAGTATTCGCTGCGAGCCGTTGTTCGCAGTTCATTCATTATTGAGTAAAGTATTTTACTCATTTCTCGTCAAAGACGAGACCATTCAATCATCTTGTCCAAAATAAAATTTCCTCACTTTCACTCAAACGTAAAAATTTAAACATACTCTAAGTAGTGCTGCATAAAACTAAAAATTCAAAAGTCGCTGTTTTCCTTTTTGAAAATTAAATTGATTATGTCGATGGCAGATTCAATGTTCATTTTTACGTTTCTAAAAAATGATTTTCCAGTTTAACCTATTTCGCACATCCATCACACATTACCTTTCAGGTCATTTCTTTTCTTACAACCTACACTTCCGATCTCCATTCGACAGATTTATTTTATTTTTCGTCGATAAAAACTATGTGTTTGTATATAGTACCTGCTTAAAGATAGTACTATGTATTGCATGGTACTATAAAATGTTATATCTTTGTGTCGTTATTGCAATTGAATCAAATATATAATATGACATGGAATTAAAAATTGAAAATACAAAAGCGCAGATGCGCAAAGGCGTACTCGAGTTATGTGTGTTGGCTATCATTGCAAAGGAAGAAGCATATCCTACCGATATCATCAATAAGCTGAAGGAATCCAAGCTCATAGTGGTAGAAGGTACGCTCTATCCTTTGCTCAACAGACTCAAGGACGCCGATCTTTTACAATATACCTGGAAGGAATCCAAGTCAGGTCCTCCCAGAAAATATTACCAGATCACCACCCATGGCAATGAGTTTTTGTCAGGACTCAGGGAAACCTGGGAAGAATTAAATCACGCTGTAAATCAATCACAAAACAATACTAAATCAAATAAGAAATGAACAAGACCTTTAATATTAATCTCGGAGGATATCCATTTGCGATAGATGAGGATGCTTTCGAATACATACAAAATTATCTGGGTACGATCAGACGTCATTTTTCCGCATCAGAAGGATGTGAAGAAATTTTGTACGACATAGAAGTCCGTATGGCCGAGCTTTTTCAGGAACACCTTAAAGGCAGAGCCATCATCAGCATGAAGGAAATCGATGAAGTAATCATGATTATGGGTAAACCCGAAGATTTTGGAGCAGAGCCTATGTCAGAACAATACACCAGCAACACCAGGGGTAAGAAATCTGATACCAAAATCAATACAGGTAAAAAACTTTTCAGGGATCCGGATGATAAAAAACTCGGTGGAGTTTGCTCCGGTGTTGCCGCATATCTCGGAATTGAAGACCCGTTATGGTTAAGGATTTTCGTAGTTCTTACTGCGATTTTTTCAGGAGGATTTGTCTTCGTGGTATACATGGTTCTGTGGTTTTTAGTACCTGAGGCGGCGTCTGCCAGCGACAAACTCGCTATGCGCGGTGAGCCGGCAACTATCAGTAACATTGCCAAAGTAGTGGAGGAAGAACTCAACGAACTTGGTGATAAAATTACTGAGTGGAGCAAAGATTTTGACGGTACTAAAAAAAAAAGTGGTGATACATCATCAGGAACACACCAATTTAAAGCAAAAGCTATCCTTGCAGAAGGAATCAATATTTTTGGAAGTGTAGCCTCTGGTATTATTCCTGTTTTCAGGACTATTTTGAAACCCATATTTATAACCATTGCTATCATAGCGATGGCTGCATTAGGCATATCATGGGCAGCTTCTTTTGTCGGATTGTCTTTTGCTTCACCTGTGCTTCATGCTGTGGGACCTGATTCTGGATTTGTAAGCTCCCTTGGTATTGGATCTTTATTTTTTACTTTTGGTCTGCCTGTTCTGGGAGCAATGCTGTTGTTGGCCAGACTTGCTTTTTCTTATAGAATCAATAAAAATGTAAATACCGGCTTATGGACAGTGTGGTTTTTGTCTTTATTTACTACCATGTTTGCCGGGATGAGTACTATCAAGGAGTATCAATCCCATCATGTGACCACTGCTATCTCTGACTACAACATCGGATCGTCGGATATCAGGATCTCAATGCCGGAAGAGAATCTGGATCATTCTATGGGTGTTTTTTTAGACAAATTTTTTGCAGACAATGGCAAACAATGGGCTATACGAGATGTAAATATCCAACTCGAAAAATCCAAAGATGCGTTTGTCCACGTCGAAAAGAAAATTACATCAAGGGGCGAACAACTTTCTGATGCTCAGCAAAATACGCTTTTTGTAGGTAATGATATCAAAGTAAATGATAGCGAAATTTCTATTTCAAAATATCTCACCATACCAAAAGAACGAAAATACCGAAACCAATCCGTAGACTATACGATCTTCATCCCCGAAGGCAAAAATATCATTTTGGACAATAGTGTCAGGGGAAGATTAAGACATTCGGAACTGATGAATTGGGAGCAAGTATACTCCAGCGAAGACAACATGAAATGGACTGTAAAAGGAAACGGCGTTTTTTCAAAGGAATATGATGAAATCCATCACTTCAAAAGGCAGATTGCCACAGGCAATTACAACAAAATAATTATAGAAAACGGTTTTGACGTCGTCATAAAAAAAGGAGAAAAGTCATCTGCCAATTTTTCCGGGAATAAAGAACTGGTAGAAAAACTTACGTTTAAAAACCTGGATGGAACATTGACTATAGATGTTCAGGACAATGAATCCATCGAAGATGTTACCATATATATTGAAACCCCATCTTTGGAACTCGTACAGCTTCACGGTGTAAAATCAGCCACTATTGAAGGTTTTAATCAGGATAATTTTAAAGTACTGGCCAAAGACACAGAAGGTGGATTTTATAATAATGAAATCAAAATATCAGGTAACATTAAAAATCTTGACATCTCCATGGATGGTAACCAAAATCTGCATTTGACGGGAAGTGGCGAATCAATAAGTGCAGTCATCAATGATGGTGCCAATATAACTGCGGATAAATTTATAGTCAATAAAGCGATAATATCTGGCAACCACACTCACGAATCCAGTTTCTATGTCCAACAACAACTGAAATGTGAATTTCCTGATCAGATTGACTTTAAAATTTATGGTAATCCAAAAAAGGAAAAACTTTGATCCGGGCAGCTGAAAGTATCGTAACTATTTATTACCTAAAAA
Organism: Saprospiraceae bacterium; assembly: GCA_016713025.1. Lineage (NCBI taxonomy): Bacteria > Pseudomonadati > Bacteroidota > Saprospiria > Saprospirales > Saprospiraceae > Saprospiraceae bacterium. Next base: position 636,690 of record JADJPZ010000003.1, read on the forward strand.
TCTAAAATGATAATCTATTACGACCTCCAAATACTTCAAAATCAGTCTCCGCCGCGGCGGATCACTTTTAGCTTCGCACCATAGTGGTGACTACAGCATAGCTGTACACAGTATGATTTGTCGCTAAAAGTGCTGATTTTCTTGTATTTGAAGCTCTCACCACGAATCTCATTTTAGATATTTAGGTATTAAGTAGCTCAGTGTAAAGTTTAGATGCTACACTAATTTGTGCAAGAATTTTATTGGATACAAACGTTTTCACAATCGTTTGTATCCAATTATTTTTTTTGAACCATATTCACTCAATTTGCCATAAGCCAGAAATTATTCAAGCCATCTCCCTGTATCAGTGACACCTGTTGCAGGTTCAACAGTTCGAGCAAAGCAATAAAAGTCACAACGGCATGTATGCGGTTTTCGAGCTGTAAAAATATTTCGGTAAAGTTGACTTTGCGGCCTTTGGGCAATCTGTCCATGATGTATGATTGCTGCTTCTCCACAGTATATTCAAACCTTACGATCTGATGTTTGGGTGTGTTGATATCATCATTGTACCTCTGGATAAGATGTTGAAATGTTTGGAGCAATTTAAATAGACTTAGTGATTCGAGCTCTACATCGACCAAAGCCTTTTCTGCGATTTGTTTCAGTTCATCGGTCACATTACCTCTTGTATGTCTGAAATGCCTGTTATCTTCGAGTGCTCCCATCTCATCGAGTATCGCCTTATACTTACGGTATTCCAGGAGTTTTTGTGTCAACTCTTGTCTTGGATCTATTTCATTGCCGTCATCATCCATCTCCTTTCTGGGTATGAGCATTTTTGCTTTGATGCGCATGAGTGTTGCCGCAACCAGAATAAATTCACTGGCTATGTCTATATCCAGAGATTTCAGATGTTTGATATAGTCCAGAAAATCTTTTGTGATTTTGGCGATCGGGATATCATTTATGTCCAGTTCGTCTCTTTCTATAAAGAAGAGCAACAGATCAAAAGGACCTTCAAACTGCTGAATTTTAATAGTATATGATTCCATCGCCACAAAGATAATAAAAGTTAGACATTTCTATTTTTTCATTCAGCCAATGTGTGTATAACAAATTGCACAAATTCATATTTTCTTTCCCGCTACTCCTGCCCGGACTACGTAGGCAGGCAGTCTTATTCCCTAAAGAGCCTGTCAAGCTATGCTTGAGACGAGCCACCCAATCCACCCACATTTTTACCGTCTATTAAGAATAATACTGAAAACGTGCAATTGTTAAACACACGTCAGTCAATATATAAAAACATATGTTTATATTGCTGTGAATCAAGATATTTAAAGTGTTTTTACTTTGTAAAGATGGATAAAAAAGTTATCTTTGCACCCCAATAAAATATATATAAATTAACAAATGAGTGAAAACAAGGATAATCTGAAAAAGAATGAATATGGCGCAGACAATATTCAGGCGTTAGAAGGACTTGAGGCAGTAAGAAAGAGACCCGGGATGTACATCGGTAGTACAGATACCAAAGGGCTTCATCACCTGGTATGGGAAGTCATTGACAACTCTATTGATGAGCACCTTGCTGGACATTGTACACATATTGATACTATTATCCATAAAGATAATACCATCACTGTAAAAGATAATGGTAGGGGAATACCGACAGGAATGCACGAAAAGCTGCAAAAATCTGCACTTGAAGTGGTCATGACAGTCCTGCATGCAGGTGGAAAATTTGATAAAGATACATATAAGGTCTCTGGTGGATTGCATGGTGTAGGTGTCTCATGTGTGAATGCACTTTCAGACTATCTTAGGGTGGAAGTACACCGTGACGGGCAGTATTTTGAGCAGGAGTATAGCAAAGGTATTCCTATGGGCCCGGTAAAAACCCTTGGTGATTCTGACAAGAAAGGTACACAAGTGACGTTCAAACCTGATGGATCCATATTTGAAACACTGGAGTATAGTTACACGACACTTTCTGGAAGGATCAGGGAGTTGTCCTATCTGAATAAAGGTTTGTTTCTTTCCCTGACAGATGAGAGAGAGGTTGCAGAAGACGGTTCTTACAAAAGAGCAGATTTCTATTCAGAGGGCGGTCTTAGAGAATTTGTAAAATACCTTGACGAAACAAGACCACCACTGATAGACGAACCCATCTATGTCACAGGAAAGGAAGAAAATGTCGAAGTTGAAGTGGCCATGCAATATAACACGGGCTATCAGGAAAATATCTTCTCCTATGTAAACAATATCAATACCCGCGACGGTGGAACCCACGTGGCCGGATTCAGACGTGCCATCACAAGACTTTTTAAAGATTATGGAAACGAAAACAATCTTTTCAGCAAGGTGAAATTTGAAATTGCAGGTGAAGATTTCAAAGAAGGTCTGACAGCAATTATCTCTGTAAAGGTGCCAGAACCTCAGTTCAAAGGACAGACGAAGGGTGAACTGGGCAACTCAGAAGTGACAGGAATCGTATCCAGATGCGTAGGAGACGTACTCAAAGCCTATCTGGAAGAAAACCCTGTCATGGCCAAAAGAATCATCGAAAAAGTAATATTGGCTGCTACCGCTCGTCATGCTGCCCGTAAAGCAAGAGAGATGGTACAGAGAAAAAATGTACTTACAGGCAGCGGACTGCCAGGAAAACTCTCAGACTGCAGTTCCAAAGACCCTGCAGAATCAGAAATATTTCTTGTCGAAGGAGACTCCGCAGGAGGTACTGCAAAACAAGGTCGGGATAGAAATTTTCAGGCCATCCTTCCACTGCGAGGCAAAATACTCAATGTAGAGAAAGCCATGGAGTACAAAATCTACGAAAATGAAGAGATAAAAAATATGTTTACTGCACTCGGAGTAAGCATAGAAGAAAAAGATGGAGAGAAAATACTCAACATCGAAAAACTCAGATACCATAAAATAGTCATCATGTGCGACGCGGACGTGGATGGAAGTCATATTTCTACATTGATTATGACATTCTTTTTCAGATACATGAAACCACTCATTGAGCACGGCCATATCTTTATCGCTGCACCTCCTCTATATCAAGTCAGAAAAGGTAAAAATTTTGTATATTGCTGGAATGATGAAGAACGTAAAAATGCAATAGAAACCTATGCAAACGGTAAAGAAGATACCAGTATCAAAACTCAGAGATATAAAGGTCTTGGAGAAATGAACGCCGAACAGTTGTGGGAAACCACAATGGACCCGGTCAATAGAATACTTCGCCAGATAACCATCTATGATGCTATGGAGGCTGACAGGATCTTCAGTATGCTCATGGGCGACGAGGTGCCACCGAGGAGACAATTTATAGAAGAAAATGCAAAGTACGCCAATATTGATGCGTAATAAACCGGATTCAGCACAAGGGTATTGATCAATTAGTATATTTTTTTTGTTTAAAACCTAAATATCTAAAAAATAGAAGTCAGATATGATCAAAATAGGATTTGGAGGAAAAGCAAAACCAAAAAGTTTTGACTACAAGCCCCGATATTATGACGAGGCAAAAGAAGAATTGCAGGAAAGGATAAAAAAGTATAGTCCAGCCGAAGATAGCGAACTTTCAGTAGAAAACATGAAAAATCGGGTAAAATCGGGGCTTAGGATGAAATCATATGGCGACCAAAATACCAGAGCCAAAGCAGAGAGGCAATCCAATATCAGACTATTGCTTATCATCGGTGTATTGTTACTTGCAATTTATGTCATCATGTCATCCAACAAAATTGTCACACTTTTAGAGTCGTTTTCGAAGTAAAAATCCTATTTGATGCCTGATATCATACAGCTACTTCCGGATAGTATCGCAAATCAGATAGCTGCAGGCGAGGTGATACAACGACCGGCATCCGTTGTGAAAGAATTGATGGAAAATGCTCTCGATGCCGGGAGTTCATACATCAGACTGATCCTCAAAGACGCCGGAAAAACAAGTATTCAAGTCATAGATGATGGCAAAGGTATGTCAGAGACCGATGCGCGTATGTCATTTGAACGGCATGCCACCTCCAAGATAAGATCAGCTCATGACCTCTTCAGCATCAAGACTATGGGGTTTCGTGGAGAAGCACTCGCTTCCATTGCCGCCATAAGTCACACCGAAATGACCACCAGACAAGCAGAAAGTGATGTGGCTGTCAGAATCGTCATTGAAGGGTCTCACATTTCAAAACATGAAAAATGCCAGGGAGCAGCAGGTACATCTATCACCGTAAAGAACATTTTTTACAATATACCCGCGCGCAGAAAATTTTTGAAATCCGATCCGGTGGAAATGAAGCACATTATCGAAGAGTTTCACAGAGTCGCTTTAGCCAACCCTGAGATACATTTTACACTACATCATAATGGAAACGAACTATATCACCTTCCAAAATCAAATCTTAAACAAAGGATTGTAGGTATTTTTGGAAAAAATATCAATGATAAACTTGTGCCTGTAACTGAAGAAACTGAAGTAGCTGTCTTTTCAGGACTCGTAGGCAAACCCGATGCTGCAAAAAAAACTCAGGGTGATCAATATCTTTTTGTCAATAAGAGATTTATCAAAAGCAGTTATCTCAACCATGCTATAAGGACAGCATATGAAGAATTGATTACCAAAGACATGTTTCCTGCATATTTTATTTTTTTAGAGGTGGACCCATCACACATAGATATCAATGTGCATCCCACCAAAACTGAAATCAAATTTGAAGATGAAAGATTGATTTACAACTATCTCAGAGTTTCAGTCAAGCATAGTTTAGGCCAATATAGTCTTTCTCCTATGCTTGATTTCAATGTGGATCATAATTTTACCCACAAATATTCGGGAGAAGCTACTTCCGACCGGAAAAGTACAAACTATCATCCGGAGCAGGAAGCAAGATTCAGACCCGGCCAGGAAAATGTCAGAGGTTGGGAAGATATTTATAGTAGCATGAAGCAGTTTACTGTGCCCGAAGATCCATTGTCTCAAAATGAAGTAAGTATCCTGGAAAGCGAAGCTTTCAAATCCGATATTTCAATCAATGAACTTGATGCCATCAATAAAGATCCATTTCAGCTGCACAATACATATATCATTTATCCTGTCAAATCCGGTATGATGATCATTGACCAGCAGGCAGCTCATGAAAGGATCCTGTATGAACAATACCTTGAAAATCTGCAAAACGGCGAGTACAGTACACAAAAAGAACTCTTTCCCAGAACAATAGAACTGGACGCAGCCAAAGCATCCGTACTAAAGAATATTGCAGACAGAATAGCCGCTTTGGGGTTTGATCTGGAAGATTTTGGTCACAATACCTTCATCATTCATGGGACACCATCGGGATTGGACAATTCGATAAGTATTGACTCTGTCATCGAACAACTCATCTCCAATTATGTTAACAATCTTGAGTTTGAATTGGGGATAGAAGACAATCTTGCACGCTCAATGGCCATTTCTTCAGGTATCAAAAAAGGAAGAAGATTGGAAAAACAAGAAATGAGTGCCGTCATAGACATGCTTTTTGCGTGTAAAGTGCCTGAAAAAAGCCCTTCCGGAAAAAAATGTTTTTTCATCCAGGAGATAGATGAGATCATCAAACGTTTTAATCAATAAGATAAATTATGTAATTATGATGAGTATGACGGATGTGGTAAAAAATCTTTTGATCATCAATGTCATTGTATTTTTCGCCGTCAATTTTTTAATACCTGTACCTGGCATCCAAGAGTATTTTGTTCTTTACAGACCGTTTACTATTGGATTTGAACCTGTACAGATTGTAACGCATATGTTTTCACATGCCGATATTCCACACCTTTTTTTCAATATGCTGGGTCTGTATATGTTTGGATCCATGGTGGAGGCAAGTCTCGGCCCCAAAAGATTTCTTATTTTGTACCTGACTTCAGGTCTGGCGGCTTCGGCACTGCAGATGTTATTGTCACCTTCACCTATTTTAGGAGCTTCAGGTGCCGTTTTTGGGATTACTACAGCATTTGCAACTATGTTTCCCAATACCCAATTGATGCTTTTATTTCCACCTATACCGTTGAAAGCCAAATATATGGCTATACTGTTTATTGGAATAGGCTTATATAGTGGTCTCTCGGGCTCCAATGACGGGATCGCACATTTTGCACATGTAGGAGGAGCGATATGCGGATTTTTAATGATTATATACTGGAAACTCAATAATTTACGTTAATTAATGTAATTCAGGTGATATGCTCCAATCAATAGCACAGGATATTAGAAATTCATTTGATTTTGGCAATATGGTGATAAAACTGGTCATCATCAATATCGCTGTTTTTGTGATTACGGCATTAGCAGAAGCATTTTTTCCTTTCTTTTATCAGTCTCATATATTACCTTATTTAGCTATTCCGGGTGATCTCAGATTACTCATATATCGGCCATGGACTGTACTCACACACATGTTTGTACATTCAGGTATTTGGCATCTTGTATGGAATATGATCACCTTATTTTGGTTTGGAAATATCGCCGGTGACCTATTAGGAGACAGGCGTATTCTACCTGTGTATATCATGGGAGGTTTGACGGGAGCATTGTTTTACATTATATCATATAGCCTTCTGCCGGGTATAGGCATTATGGCATTGGGTGCTTCAGCTGCAGTGATGGCTATCGTATTTATGGCTATCATTACAGCGCCGGATTATGTTGTTCATCTCATATTATTAGGGCCTGTCAGAATCAAATACATTGGATTGGTCATATTTTTCATTGACCTGATCGGCACACGGTCTGCAGACAATACAGGCGGTCATTTTGCTCATCTCGGAGGTATGCTCTTTGGCGTTCTTTTTGTATACCTTTTGAGATCAGGTACAGATATTTCAACCATTTTCAGCAAAAAATCAAAAATATTACCAAAGAAAACCACAATATTCTCAACATCCAAATCAAAACTTAAGGTAGCTCATAAGTCGCCCAGCCTGAAGAGTCAAAATGAAAAACTGCCGACTCTCCAAACTACCCTTTCTCAAAAAGTGGATGAAATATTGGATAAAATAAAATCAAAAGGTTATGAAAGCCTGACGGATGAAGACAAAGAGATATTATATCAGGCTAGTAAAGATAAATAAGTGAAATTTTTTGACAGGACAATTTTGCTTTTCAATTTGGCAGCAGTTGTAGCTCTGCTTATCGCCTATGTAGCTCCTCATATAGACCCGGAACTTACATGGGCTTTATCATTTTTTGGACTTTTTTATCCTGTTATCTTATTGATCAATATTATATTTATTTTTTATTGGGTGTTTAAAAAACCGCGTTACATTTGGCCATCATTGATAGCCATCCTGATTGGATGGAGCCAGTTGAATAGTTTTATTTCATTCAGTAGCCAACAACCCGAATCTGAAGGTGAGACCATCACTATAATGTCCTTCAATATCAGTAATGCGTCTTTTGGCTATGATAAAAACAAAAAAACACGGGAACTAAAAAAAGAAGGATTAATTGATTTTTTGGATCAATTCAAGAACACCGATATAATATGTTTTCAGGAAGTCGGTGATTATGCATATGAAATTCTTAAAAAAAACTTTCCAAAGCATCATATCTATTTCAAACAAAAAGGAGCTGTCATACTTTCTAAATATCCTTTCAGAGATAAAGGTGAAATTGACTTCGGAACAAAGACCAATTCATGCCTTTGGGCAGATATCACGTTGGATGATGAAACATACAGGGTGTATAGCATCCATCTTCAGTCCAACCAAATAACTAGAGATACTGAAAAATTGGCCAATCAAAAAGAAATAAATCAAAAACAAGCCTGGTATGACATCAAAGGCATATTGCGAAAATTCAGAAATAACCACATACAACGCAGCAGACAAGCAGAAAAGATAGCAGAACACGTAAAAAAAAGTCAATATAAAGTAATCATGGCTGGTGACCTGAATGATCCGCCTCAGTCATATACTTATAAGGTTTTTTCATTATTGGGAAATGATGCTTTCAGAGAAAAAGGTGTGGGTATAGGGACAACCTTTGCCGGCAAAATACCATTGTTAAGAATTGATTATATCTTTGCAGATAAAAATCTGAAAGTACACGATTTCACCATCATCAAAGATAATTATTCAGATCACTACCCCATCTCGGCAACTTTGGAGTGGAATGATAAAATTGATGATGAATCATCTGATAAAGAATAAAGTGCACGCTTTTTTATTGAAATAAATTAAAAAAATATCATATGGCAGAAGTACTTGAATTAGCAAAAAATAATCTGGTCAAAAAAGGTTTTCTTGATATTGATGTGGACCCAACTTTAGACCTTGTGGAAGCCATCAATAAGTTAAAAAAAGAAAAAAATGCCATTATCCTGGCGCATTATTATCAGGAATCTGAAATCCAGGATGTGGCCGATTATATAGGTGATAGTCTGGGATTGTCTCAAAAAGCTGAAAGCACTGATGCCGATATGATAGTATTTGCAGGAGTGCATTTTATGGCTGAAACTGCCAAAATGCTTAATCCCTCAAAAAAAGTAGTTTTACCGGACCTGAAAGCCGGATGTTCCTTGGCTGACAGTTGCCCACCTGCTTTTTTCAAAAAATTTAAAGAAAAATATCCCGACCATGTAGTAGTGAGCTATATCAACTGCACAGCAGAATTGAAAGCGCTGACCGACATTTGCTGTACATCTTCCAATGCTGAAGCCATCATCAACAGTATACCAAAAGATAAAGGTATCATCTTCGCACCTGATAAAAACCTGGGAGCATATCTCGAGAAAAAAACAGGCAGAGATATGATTCTCTGGAACGGCGCATGTATGGTTCATGAAATTTTTTCACATGAAAAAATTGTAAAGCTTATGGCCAGATACCCTGATGCAAAGTTTATAGCTCACCCTGAGTGCGAAGCACATATTCTAGACAAAGCACATTTTATCGGCTCTACTACTCAATTGCTCAAGTACACCCAATCCTCTCCGGCTACATCTTTCATAGTTGCCACTGAAGCCGGTATCTTACACCAGATGGAACTGGCCTCACCGGATAAAACTTTTATCCCGGCACCACCCAACAACAATTGTGCATGTAATGATTGTCCTCATATGAAGCGAAATACCATGGAAAAACTGTACTTAAGTATGAAGTACGAGTTGCCGGAAATCATTCTTGAAGACTGGGTGATAGAAAAAGGAAGAATTTGTATAGACAGAATGCTCGATATCAGTGTTAAGGCAGGATTTAAAGCTTAATACCTAAAAATCAATGTCGTATAGTTAAGACATCTATATGAAGTCTTTCCCTTGTAAATGAAAGTTGGTAACTATATAGTTGAACATCATCAGGAACTTTTTTTAATCTGATTAATGTTTGGCACTGTTAAATCCATCGTACTATCTAATAAATATCAGATATTTGCATCTTCTTAAAAAAAATCAAAATAAGAATCATGTTTTTACACATACACAAGTCAAAAATTCATAGAGTCAGGGTCACACAAGCCAATCTCAATTATGTTGGTTCCATCACGATAGATGAAGATCTCATGGATGCTGCAAACCTTTACGAAGGCGAAAAAGTACAGATAGTCAACAACAACAATGGTGAACGTATAGAAACCTATGTCATCAAAGGTGAAAGAGGCTCCGGTATGATATGTCTCAATGGCGCGGCGGCTCGAAAAGCAGAGGTCGGTGATGTAGTCATCATTATTAGTTATGCACTCATGACTCCTGAAGAAGCAAAAGCTTACAAGCCTGTCGCTATCTTCCCTGATGAAGATAATAAAATCAACTAAAATTTCCGGATTTGCGAAGTCATATCACTAAAGGACTTAAAGTATTTATTTTTTTTGCAATTGGTATTGTCATCTTGTATCTATTGTATCAGCGCCAGGATGCCGCTTTCAGGGCGGATTGTGCCATCAAAGGTATAAGTGCTGAAAACTGCAGTCTTATGTCAAAAATTAAAGATGACATCAGCAATGCCAATTATTATTGGGTATCCATCACAATGATACTTTTTATGATTACCAACATACTCAGAGCACTGAGATGGAAAATGATGTTTGTAGCTATCGGGTATCGCCCACGTATGATCAATCTTTTTGGCACGATCATAATCAACTATCTCGCCAATTTAGGTATTCCGAGATCAGGAGAAGTCATACGCGCAGGATTATTATCCGGTTATGAAGATATACCAATAGAGAAAGTGTTAGGAACGATTTTTACAGACAGGATTTTTGATGTGATGATGCTGTTGATAGTAATCGTTCTGGCGATGTTTTTCGGAGGAAATGACTTCCTGGCCTACCTCAATCAAAACATAAGTATAGGCAGTAAGTTGGCCGGAATTTTTAATAATTCAGTATTAATTTATATAATAATTGCATTTCTGGTACTATCCACAGTTGTCATTTGGAAGTTCAGAACCAGGATCATGTCTACCAGACCAGGGAAAAAATTAGTTTCACTTTTTACTGGTTTTGCTGACGGAGTGAAAAGTGTTGCCAACGTTTCGTCAGTGCCCCTTTTCTTGTTCTACACAGGGGCAATTTGGTTTATATACTACCTGATGGTATATTTTGCATTTTTCACATTCTCACCTACAGCTCATCTTGGTCCCGTTGAAGGTTTAGTGGCATTTGTATTTGGAAGTCTGGGCATTCTGATCCCTACCCCAGGTGGAATGGGCAGTTTTCATTACCTCATGGGAGAAGCATTATCGATGTATGGTATAAGCGGTGCTGATGCTTTTTCTTTTGCCAATATCGTGTTTTTTTCTATCAATATATTTCTGCCTATAGTATTTGGATTATTGGCACTTATCTTACTACCTGCGGTAAACAAAGATGAATAATGACACTCATTAAAGAGAAAATCTATCAGTCTCACCAGCATATCAAAGATCAGATTGCTATCTGGAAGGCTTCCGGCAAAAAAATTGTCTTCACAAACGGATGTTTTGATTTAGTGCATGTAGGCCATGTGCTCTATCTTGAAAATGCTGCTCAGCTGGGAGATATTCTTGTAGTAGGGCTCAATAGCGACGACTCAGTGAGAAGGCTTAAAGGACCAACAAGACCTATCAATGATATCCTCAACAGATCACATGTACTTGCTGCATTGGCAAGCGTCGATGCAGTCATCATTTTTGAAGAAGATACACCATTAAATACTATCCATACGATCCTTCCCGATGTTTTAGTCAAGGGTGGTGACTGGAAACCGGATCAGATTGTAGGGAGTGACTTGGTTTTAGAGCATGGAGGTCAAGTATTGTCTTTGAATTTTGTAGATGGGTACTCCACTACACAGATTGAAAATAAGATCATCCAGCTCGGTTCGATTTGAGCATATTTGAGTGATTTTAACACCCGGAGTTCATTTGCTCTTCGTTGGGTTGCTCTTCGTTTGTCATACATCTTTCTCACAACCCCTGCCTTACTACTAAGGCAGTCAGGCTCATTTCCTAAAGAGACAATCTACCCAAAATCTTCTAAAATGGCCTTACTACCGATCAAAAAGCCAAATTTCCATCCCGCTACCTGAAGGCCGACCAGTCCCAAATTCTTCTTAAATGAACTTACAGTCCGGACCTAAATTCGCCTTTCCATAAAACAGGTAGTAAGTATCGGCTTATCTAAAAACTTATATCTAACTAAAAGGTATCAGCTGACATTCAACATCTGAAGTCAATTCCTCACCTTATCAGCCAGTGTGACCGAACCGGTGTATTGAATTTCTTTTCCGTCTATGAATCGAGCTCTGACAAAATACACAAAAACTCCGGGATCAAGGCGCACATTATTGTAGGTGCCATCCCAACCATCAGTGCCTGCAGGGTCCGGTATAAAATTACTCTTATCAAATACCATATTGCCCCATCGGTCATAAATAGAAAATGAGAGAAATTTTTCTACACCCGGCCCAACAACAGCCTGAAAATAGTCGTTAAACCCATCTCTGTTGGGCGTAAAAATATTGGGGAAATATACATTTCTTATATTATTCACTTTTACAGTGATTTCATCTGACCCCTTACAGCCTTTTTCATCAATGACCGAGGCAAGATAAGTGGTTGTGATGATTGGATTTACTTCCAAAGTAATACAATCCGGTGATAAACAATTTAAACTGCTTTTTGGTGTCCAGATGACTGTATCTATTTTAAATTCTGAATTGACATCTACTTTGAGCAAAACCGGATCCTGACCTAAATTCATCTCAATATCTGGGCCAAGGTTTACAGATATAGGCGCTGGCTGGTTGATAGTGATTATTGTATCAACTGAGCAACCGGCAGAGTCAATGAAACTTATAAAATACTGACCTGCACTGACTCTCACACAGGAGTCTATGGGAAAGCGTCTGCCGTTGTTAATTTGAAATGTATATCGATTGCCGGTACCGCCGGATACAGACTTTACAGAAATACAGGTACTGCCTCCATTGCATTGAGGCGGATTAGGATTGTTGACTTCTCCTCTCACTTGTGCCGGAGCGACAAGTGCATAGCAGAATGTGTCTTTGCATCCAAAGTTGTCTGTCACTGTAGCGCAGTAATTTCCTTCTTTTAATCCTATAGCAACCCCATTATCTATTGTTAGTCCTGACTGCCAGTTGATAGTTTTTATTCCCGGGTTTCCACCTGTGGTTTTAATTCCTATTCTGCCTGCATCTGTGCCTTTACAATCCAAGCCAACAAACTTACTTAGATCCAGCGAAGCCACCAATTCGGTAGGTTGTGCAACGGTGACACTGTCACTTTGCAGGCAATTATTGCTGTCACTGATAGTTACTTTGTAGGTTCCGGCTGCAAGATTGGTCAGTTCAGGGCCTGTTGTTCCGTCTTGCCATCTATAGGTATAGCTTATTCCAGTTCCTCCGGTCGCATTTATTCGGACGGATCCATTTCTGTTACCAAAACAAGAAGCATTGATCAATTGAGTCCTGATGCTATCAACGGCCAACTTTTCAAACGTGCCGGTATCAAAAAAAGTGGTATCAGAAACACAATTTTTATTATCTTTTGCAATCACCCAACTCTTTCCAGCTGAAAAATTTGAAGCAAAAAGTCCGTTTATACCCGTGGACCAGGAATAAGTCAAACCCGGAGGGCCACCTACAATTGCTGCCTGACCAGTAGCCAACCCAAAACACGTGACTTTGCGGGTTTCAGGGTTGGGAAAAGTAATCTTTGGAGGTTCGGTAATTATTATGGAATCGGTATTCTGACAACCGTCAGCGTTAAGTTCCTTTACAAAAACATAGTACTTACCTGCTCCAATATTTGCCACTGTCGAATCCTTGCTGATTTCGACTCCATTGACATCCTTCCACACCACATTATAAGCAACATTATTACCACTGACAGCGACAGATGCTCTACCGTCTTTGCTTCCTGCGCAAGTGATGGTTTTGGAAAGCATGGGTGTAAGCATGACTTCTTTCAAAGCCTGTGTCAGCGAATCACAAAATTCGGTAGTACATCCCTGACTATCTGTGATGGTGGCACAATATCTTCCTGCCCGCAGTCCTGACGCAATAGACGATGAGGAAGATACTCCTGTCTGCCATTTGATTTGTTTCTGACCTGAATTTCCGCCATTGATGACAAAAGCTACTGAACCACCTGTAAGGTTGATACAATCAGGATTCTTAAAATTGCCGGGATCTTTGATAGCTCTCAAACTATCAGGTTGAGTCAATGTCAAAGAGTCTATGGTCGAACATCCCCCACCATCAGTGATGGTAACGATATACTTACCTGCTACCAGATTGGAGAGAAAATCACCACTTCTTCCGTTTGACCATGCATAAAGGTACCCGGAGCCTGATCCTCCTTTGGATGCCACCGAAAGTGACCCGTTATTTTGACCAAAACACTTAGGATTGGCAAGTATAATATTGGCCTGATCTAAAGTTATCTTCTCTGGCTCTGTAATATTAAAAATGTCGTGTCAGATGTGCAGTTATTATTATCAAAACCGATCACCCAATGCCTACCTTTGGCAAGGTTTAATGCAAATGAGCCGGTAAAGCCATTGGACCAAGTAAAATTCAGATTTGGAATTGGGTCTATTTTAGCTCTTCCATCTGATTTTCCACCACATGTTACATTAATAGTATCCGGCCTAGGAAATGTGATCTTTGTTGGCTGGGTGATTACCACAGTATCTTTCTTTGGGCAATTTCCTGTATTTGATATGACCACAGTATAAGTACCGGCTTGAAGACTGATAATACTGTCTTTACCTATTGTTTGATTTGAAGCGTTTTTCCAATCAAAAGTATATCCTGCATTTCCACCTTTTACTCTTATCGTGGCATTGCCATTTTCCTGAAAACATCTGGCATTAATTACAATTTTTGTATAGGCAATAGAGTCTGGCTGTGTTATGAAGACGGTCTGTGTGACTGAGGCGCATTTGTTTTTGTCTGATACTACCACATTATACTTTCCTGGTCCTTTGTTGATCACATCTTGGGTTATGCCTGCACTATTGCCCAGACTGTCTGTCCACTGGATATCAAAAGGTCCGTTTTGACTCTGGATGTCAACAGTCAATGTTCCGTCTTTGGCTCCATAACATGTGATATTAGTCGATTTTGCAGTGATTTGTGGTCTCCCCGAAGGATCGAGCGTCTGACTGAATACAGAGGAACACTTATTGGCATCTGTGATAGTGACCTGATAATTGCCGCTATCTAAGTTTTTAATGCTATTTAATGTATCTGCTGGAGTCTGATTCCATTTGTATGAGTAACCAGGAGTACCGCCTGATGGATTTAGTGTAATGGAACCAGGGATATCACATTTGGGTTGTACCACTACCTGATTATAACTGATTGCAAACGGTGCAGATATGACCATAGTATCTGAAACTTCACATCCAGCTGAATTGATAGATCGCACAATATAAATGCCCGCACTATCAACCAAAATACTATCTCTGTCGATAATGGTTGAATTATTTAATTTTTGCCACTCAAAACTGTAGGCGGCATTACTACCTCCGACAATTTTTATCTCGGCTATTCCATCTCTGCTATTGTGGCATTTTGCAGCAATGGATGGGGATTTGATGGTGGTAAATATGGGAGGATTTGTCAAATTGATGCTATCCGTCAATGACTTGCATCCATCCTTATCCGTCACCTGTACATAATAGATTCCAGCACCTATACTGACAAGGGAGTCAGTCAGAGAGACGGTGAGACCACTACTATTTTTCCATACATAGGTATAGGGGCTGCTTCCACCCGAGGCTGAAACTTTGAGTTTACCATCGCTTTTTCCTGCGCATGATATTGTCTTAGTAATGCTCAGATTAGTAGCCAATGAACCCTGAGCGTTTAGCGTGATAGCGGCTGTGTCTGTGCAGTTTTTTGAATCCGTCACAGTGATGCGGAAGGTACCTCCGGTCAGACCAGATAGCGAAGTGGTATTGGGACTTTGAGGTGGATTCCAAGTATAGTTGTAGCCACCATTGCCCCCTCTGGTATTCAAAGTAATAGAACCTGCTATATTACATCCCGGCTGGATGATGACTGGATTAAGTTTTAGCGAGTCTGAAGGCTCGTTGATGGTAAACTCGACAGTTTTCTTACAAGAATTTCCACGATGAGTTGTCTGAAAAGCATACATACCTGCTTTAAGATTATTTAATGTTATAGAATCTCCACGATTATGGGGTCCCAGTATATTTGAAAATGGATTTAAAGGTAAAAATTCAAAATCTGTAGAACGAGGAATTGATATCATTTTTAGAGTTGCACTTCCATTATTTGCCCCTTTGCAAGTTATATCCTGATGGACTTCAGTTAAATTTAATGAATTGTTGTACAACGTATCATATGGTATAGTAATAGAATCCACTTTATAACATATAAGTGAATCTTTCACTGTAATTTTATGTCTACCTGCTATTTGATCGGGAGGAGGAGAAGTAGGGGATATATCGAATTTTCGGCTGAAACCTGATGGGAGGGGTTCTATTTCCAAATTGTATATATTTCCTGATTTTGGCATGCCACCTGAAACATTCACATTGATGAAGCCAAAAACCCCTGATTGATTACACGGAGCAGGACTATGTAAACTCAAAGTCATATTAATAGGAGAGCGTGAAAGTTCTGTACTATCTACAATCTGGCATCCTGTATCTTTGTTGGTAATAGTTACATAATACTTTCCTGTACGCAGCCTATCTAAAGAATCTAAACCTCGACCACTCAATAAGTTAGACCATTGGTAGGTATAGTTTTTGTAAAATCCATACACAGGGTTAATTTTTATACTGCCATTGTCACTATAAGAACATAATGGATCTATTTTTGTAAGGTTATATTTTAGACCTTCTAAATTATCAAATGAAAACCTATCCATTTGTTTTCTTCCACTGACATCTGTCAAAATTATTTCAAAATTTTTATTTGCATCCAGATTTGGTATAGTGACCCTTTGTCCATCTGAGAGACCTCCACCAGTATACTCGGTGCCATTGACTGTATAAGAATAAGGAGGTGTGCCACCTACTCCATAGAAAGTGATTGAACCTTTTTTCGCTCCGTCAGCATCACAGTAAGACCTGAAGAGTTTAAAATCAGTTGAAACCAAATCGATTTGACCCTGATTAAATTTTATTATTGACTTTGAACACGGAGATATATCCTTGTAACAAACTTCAACACCTCCTGAAATAAAATTTCCATTAAAGACTATGGGAGATTTATTACCAGCATCTCCGATTACATCAAAACAGATCGTAAAAAGCACACTATCGTGAGGGATGGTTATGGGATCACCAGCCCAAACTACATTTAAATAACCCTTATCTTTATTGTTACAATTAAATAAATCTCCAAAAAAACTGCTCTTTAAAGAAGGATGGACAAATGTCGCGGGGCATGAAGGTACAACCAATGTTGCGTCATATGAAAGACTAAACTGAAAAGATTCTACATCCTTAAAGTTTTTTGTGGTAACATCCATACACACAGTGCTACCTGTTGTCCCGGATTTTTGCTTTATTTCCAAACAAAGGGTGTCTTGCCCACTTGCATTTAAGGAAATAAAAAGTAATAGTAATGCAAAATATTTTATAATAAAAATTTTATTTAACATCATGATAATCAGTCAATTAAAGTTAGTACAAACGCCTTTTATTTTAAAATAAAATGCAAATGTATATAAAAAATATTAATATATGATGTAAAGAGGGAAACTGTTGGTAAGAAAACGCAAAATTAGGTTTTAATGTTGTTTTATCCAAAATAAAAAATGAATATTTCTTATACGACCCCGGATAAATTATCTAACTTTGTCCTTCATTCTTCAATTCAATTTGTGACAATAATCCACTTCACCGCAAGACTTTTTTTCCTGGCATTGCTCAGCAACCCATTCTTGATGCAGGGTCAGGATGAAGATGTCTTATTTATAAAAAAGATTCATGACGAGGCACTTACTGCCGGAAAAGCATATCCCTGGCTCAAAGAATTATGTACAAAACACGGAGGGAGAATAGCCGGATCGCCGGCATATATAGGGGCGGCATCACTAACAAAAGACATGTTGGCCTCTGTCAAAGGAGTACAAAGCACGCTTCAGGATTGTGAGGCCAGCTATTGGTACAGAGGATCTAAGGAAAAAGTTATGCTATTGGATACAAAAGGCAGAAAAACCCCATTAAAAGCACTCTCACTTGGAAATTCAGTAGCTACACCTGCCGGCGGTATCACTGCAGAAGTTGTGGAAGTAAAGAGCCTTGATGAAGTAGAATCATTGGGCAAGGAAAAAATCAAAGGGAAGATAGTTTTTTACAACAGGCCTATGGATCCAACGCAGATCCGTACTTTCAACAGTTATGGCGGAGCTGCTGATCAGCGCGTTTTTGGGCCTTCCAAAGCTGCTGAATATGGTGCAGTGGCGGCCATAGTGAGGTCACTGACCACTTCAAATGATGATTTCCCCCACACAGGAGTCACAGTATATCAAGACAGTACACAGCGGATACCGGGCTTAGCCATCAGTACCAATGATGCCAATATGCTGAGCAAAAAACTTGCAATAGGTCCGGTAAGCATGTATATAAAGACAGATTGTAAAACGATAGGTATGAGATCGGCCCCAACAGTCATAGGTGAAATGAAAGGCAGTAAATATCCGGAAGAAATACTACTCGTCGGAGGCCATCTTGATAGTTGGGATGTAGGCCAGGGTGCGCATGATGACGGATCAGGTTGCGTACAGGCTATGGAAGTACTCAGGATTTTTTCAGCTATAGGTTATACACCCAAAAGAACAATTCGCGCAGTACTTTTTTCCAATGAAGAAAATGGTCTCGCCGGAGGCAGAACTTATGCAGAGGTATCAAACAAAAAAGGCGAATTTCATTTGGCTGCTATGGAGTCTGATGCCGGAGGGTTTTCTCCCAGAGGATTTAGTTTTGAAGCAGATACTTCGGTATTTAAAACGTATTATAAAAATGTCAGTAAGTGGCTGCCTGTATTGGAAAGTTATGGTTTGATATTCGAAATGGGTGGTTCAGGGGCAGACATCAGCCCTTTAAAATCTCAAAAAGGACTGCTCATAGGTTTAAGACCTGACTCTCAAAGATATTTTGACTATCATCATACTGATAATGACCTCATACAACATGTAAATAGAAGGGAACTGGAGTTGGGCGCTGCGGCGATGGCAAGCCTCATTTATCTCATAGACAAATACGGAATCAAGTGAGTTTAAAAAAACAACAAGATATCATCCAGGTAGGTGATCTTTCATTTATCAAATATATAGATGCAAAGGAGATTGAAAAAAAAGTACAGGAAATAGCCGACTCCATCAGAGAAGATTATCACGAAAAATACCCCATGTTTTTGGTAGTAATGAATGGTGCTTTCATCTATGCAGCTGATCTGATCAGAAAGCTGGACTTCCCCTGTGAGCTCAATTTTGTTCGTATCAAATCATATCAGGGAACCGAAAGCACAGGCCAAATAGATATCTATATGCCACCAAATATTGATATTAAAAACAGGCACATCATCATCATAGAAGATATCATAGATACAGGCAATACGATGTCTGCCTTTTTACCAGAATTGGAGAAAAATCAACCTGCGTCGATATGTTTGTCTTCTATTCTCGTAAAACCCGAGGCTCACCAACATCCTATCATCACTCATTATCCGGGATTTATTATCCCCAATAAATTTGTAGTAGGATATGGACTGGACTATGACGGCATGGGTAGAAATCTCAAGGATTTATATCAGCTGAACGACAATTCTTAAATGCACTTTTATGCTTTCTGACCAAGAACAGGCTGTAAAAATTGTGCATCATTTAATGTATTCAAATGACCGGTTTTCACAATGGTTGGGTATTGATATACTGGAAGTGATGCCGGGAAAATGCACCGTTCAGGTGAAAGTGAAACCGGAAATGCTCAATGGATTTAATTTATGTCATGGTGGCGTCACCTTTGCAGTGGCTGACAGCGCTTTTGCATTTGCGAGCAATTCGAGAGGCATACAGTCCTTGTCTGTGGAGACATCCATTTCTCATATAAAAAAGGTATTGCCTGATGATACTATCACAGCAGTAGCTACAGAAAAACATATCACATCAAAGTTTGGGCACTATGAAGTTTTACTGACCAATCAGCACAATGAAACGGTGGCGATATTTAAGGGTACGGTATTCAGGACAGGAAAATCCTGGGAAATTCTATAAACAAACGGCCTTATCAAACCATTTAGCATGTTACCAATAGGTTAAAGTCTCTGATTTTGGAATTTTACACTATATTTGTGGATTGTTATTAATTCATGATGTTTTTTAAATACATAATTGATTAAAAAATGAGGTATATCATCAACACCCTTTTTATACTTTTTATCAGCGGCTCGATCATTGCTCAAGGGATTGAGTTTTTCCAAGGCACATGGAAGGAAGCCCTCGCCAAAGCCAAAGCTGAAGAAAAACTTGTGTTTGTAGATGCTTATGCAAAATGGTGCGGTCCGTGTAAAGTCATGGCCAAAAATGTTTTTACGCAGCAAAAAGTTGGAGACTTTTTTAATGCCAATTTTATCAACCTCAAACTCGATATGGAGGAATCAGATGGCGTTACTTTCGGTCACGTTTATCCTGTCTCGGCATATCCTACCTTGCTCTTTCTGGATGGCGAAGGAAAGGTAGTCAAAAAAGTGGTCGGAGGCCAGCAAGCTGAAGGACTTATCGCCCAAGGGGAAGATGCCAATAAAAAGAATGACAAGAGTGGCAAGTTTGAAGAAAAATATCTTGCTGGTGACAGGAGCTATGATTTGATGTATTCTTATGTGAAGGCTCTCAACGCAGCAAGTAAACCAAGCCTGAAGATATCCAATGACTATCTCTTGTCCAATCCTGACATCACGGAAAATCAAAAGTTGTTGTTTATACTCGAGGCTGCCACAGAAGCAGACAGCAAACTTTTTGATCAGGTGATCAGTAATAAATCTAAAATCATAGCCGTGGCGGGCAAAAAAACATATGAAGACAAATGTAAAAGCGCCTGTCAGGCTACAGTAACAAAAGCAGTCAATTTTGAAATGGAATCTATGCTTACTGAAGCAAATAGTAAAGCAAAAAAAACATTTCCTGATGATGCAGACAAGTTTATTGCTAAGTCAGGCATGTATTATTATAAGACTTTCAGAATGGAATCACCCTATACTCAAAGTTATAAATCACTGGCCAAGTCTGCCGGAAAAGATCCTGAAACTTTGATGTTTATTGTAAAAGATATTAATAAAAATTTTAAGGACAATAAAAAAATGATGACAGATGCTTCACAATATGCGGAGGTCGTCTGGGAAGCAAAAAAAGATATGGAATCTCTTGGTACATTTTGTTCAATACTCTTATCAATAAACGAAACAGAAAAGGCAATCAAAGTAGCAAAAGTAGCCAGAGAAAAAGCAGAAAAATCCGGTGAGGACTTATCAGGATATGATGGTCTGATCAATTATCTGAATTCCAAAAAAGCATGAGAAAATATTTAAGATAATTTTAAGTAAAAATCATGTGGCAATTCAACTTGTAATATGTCTTTATCAAAGTAAAACAATTATTTTTTTTAAAACCAAAAATGATACCAATGAAGAACCTTATTTTTATTTTCATCGTCATGATGAGTACTGTACTTTCAGCTCAGGATATTGTAGAAAAGAAAGTATCTATGAGCCTTGGACCACAAAATGCATTTTATGTTGAGATTCAGGGTGCTGATAAAAAGCTTGCCGAAAAGACCTTCTATGAGTTTGTAAAAGAATATGGAAAAATGAAGGAGAACGGTAAGGCACGTGAACACTTTCTGATGGCTACCAAGATTCCTGTGATCAATGGTACTTCCCCATTGGACTTGTATGCAAAGTTTGAAGAAGGAAAAGGTATGGCAACTACATTTGTATGGATCGACCTCGGCGGTGCTTTTGTCAATGCGGCGGAACATGCATCTCAAACTACTGCTTTGCGTCAATTTATGAAAGATTATTTTGTCTCTGTAAGAAAAAAAGTGGTAGCGGAAGAAGTCAAGGTGGAAGAAAAAAATCTTTCAAACCTAGAAAAGGATCTGAAAAAACTTAGAGAAAAAAATGAAGACCTGCATAAAGATATAGAGAAAGCAAAATTAAAAATAGCTGAATCAGAAAAAAATATAGAAAAAAATCTTGTGGATCAGGACAATAAAGGAAAGGAAATTTCTACTCAAAAAGACGTTTTGGGCAAAGTGACTGAAAAACTCAATAACATAGGTAAAAAGGATTGATTTTTTGGGTGTATCACAAAATTGCACCTTACAGTATGTTAAAATAATTATTTATTACCTTAAAAACAATATATTATGAACCTGGATTCAAAATGATCACCTCATTTAGTCCATCAGCCCACCTAAAATGTAGTTGATAATTTTTTTTAAATTTTAATGAACGATTGATATGACAACACCAACTAAAAACCCATTCACTTGGGTAGAAATTTATGTAGAAGATATGGACAGAGCTCAAAAATTCTACGAGACCGTTTTGCAAATTTCAATGATACCAATGCAGGCCCCAGGCGAATTTGGTGACTTGGAAATGGTGAGTTTTCCTTGGGCACAAGGAGAAAACAATATAAGCGGAGCATTATGTAAGACAAGCGAAATGAAACCCGGAACTGGAGGAACTTTGGTTTATTTCACTTGCGAAGACTGTGCTGTCGAAACTGCAAGAGTAGAAAAAGCAGGTGGCAAAGTATTGCAAGACAAGTTTCCAATTGGCGAACACGGTTTTTGTTCGATTGTGATGGACACAGAAGGCAATACCATTGGGTTTCATTCAAACAATTAATCAGGTCAATATATAGTGAACAGAAAATATTGCGCGAAAAATTTAAATCACAAGTTATTAATTTTCAAATAATTGTGATTTTTAAATTTTCCAAATCATTTTCTGTTGAGTATAAAAAGAGTCAACTTTTTAATTTGCTGTTTCAATTTGTCATGAAAATCTGTTTTTTGATTTTACCACCCTCTTAGTCATTTTGGTTATATTTGAAACTCTCACTACAAATCTCATTTTAGGGGTGTATCCCAAAATTGCACTGTATTATTTAATTTTTAAGTTTCTAATTTAGTGTGTTATCCTAATAGTTAGCAGTTTAAGGGTGGGACGTCCCCTTAGGGATTGAGGGTTGTGGGCAGTATAAACTATTTTAGTGTAAAAAATGGGATACACCCCATTTTAGATATTCACCTTTGAGTTTTTTTAGCTGCATGCCTGTGGTAATCTAAGATCATTTATGTTTTCAGTATTATTGATCATCCAAAGCTTTATACAAGCCACTCGTTGGATTTCGATAGGTAGAAATTTTGACTTTTCACCTTTCCAATTCTTTTCTGTTTCCTTATCTGCAAAACTAACTATCGAAATTTAGCGTTTTGGTATATAAATAAACTTATCGCTAGAGTTTGATAACACCATTGATGGAGATAAGTTATCTATTCTATACCGCTCGTGACGCGGGACGAGTTAAGACAACTAAAAATCAATAAAAAAAAATAACCAGATGCAAAAAAATCTTTTTATAGCCTTTGAAGGCATCGATGGCAGTGGCAAAAGCACGCAGGTAAAGTTACTAGCTAAATATCTGACCCAACAAGGGCATAAAGTATATACCACCTTTGAGCCCACAGATAGTCGTATAGGTACCATGATCCGGGACATATTCAATCATCGTATGGAAGGTGACCAGCGGGTCATCGCTACGCTGTTTGCCGCCGACCGACTCCACCATCTACTCAACAATACTGACGGCATACTCAAAAAACTAGCCGAAGGCTACACTGTCATCACCGACAGGTACTATCTCTCCTCCTATGCTTACCACAGTGTGTATGTAGATATGGATTGGGTGATACAAGCCAATTCTATGAGTGCTGATCTATTAAGACCTGACCTGAACATCTACATCGATATCAGCCCGGAAGTCAGTATGGAACGCCTGCGAAAAGGTAGGAAGCTATGGAAATGTATGAAACCCTCGATCACCAGGTGAAGGTATATCAGAAATATGAAGAAGCCATGGAAAGAGTAAAAAATGTAGAGAAAATAGTCAGAGTTGACGGAAACAGAGATGCTGAACAAATTGCCAATGATATTAAGAGTATGTTTAATTTTTTATTGCCTTAAAATCAATATATTATGAACCTGGCTTCAAAATAATCGCCTTATTTAGTTCACCTGCCCGCCTATTATCATAGTAGTCAGGCAAGCTAAATGCGTTGATTATTTTATCGCCAGAACCATAATCTCTTAATTTACAACTAAGAAAAATTTTAAACATACTCTAAGATCTTAGTAGAAGATCGAAGTGCTCAAAGTACTATATCTTCCATTACACAATAGGGTTAATATCCTCTTTTGAAAAAGAGGATTGGAGATATTGAACAATCACATCTGTAAATCTTCTGTGACCATCCTGCACATAATCAAGATATAAGTCGGGTTCTATCAGTTCGAGTTCCATCAGATGAAACACATTGCCGATCATCACTCCATCAATTCTGGCATAGAGAAGGTCATGTTTGATGTATTGTATGATATTGGTACAACTATTGAGCAATAGATCATCAGGAAAATAAGGCATGTAAGAACCTCCAAATTGTGATTGAATCCTGAAATCGCCATCTTTGGGTGTTTTAATTACTGCATGACTATATTTTTTGTCAAAAAAAACAAGTGAAATCTCTCCGTGAGTAATGATTTCCGGGATAAACTTCTGTATGATCAAGTCATTACTTTTTCTGATATCTTTGTATACCGTGCTGATAGTATCTACATTCTGCAAAAAAAAGCACTCGGTAAGATAAGCACCTGCTGAAATAGCAGGCTTGATGACTGCTTTTTCCCAATCTTCCGGTATAAGCATACGGAAATCTGTGTCGTCATCTTTAGAAATAAAAATACCAGGGATGACAGGTATGCCATACTCTTGCAACTCTTTCAGGTAGAACTTATGCGCGTTCCAAAAAATTGTATCCAACGTATTGATAGTGGTTATATTACGAGTTGCCAACTCCTTTAACCAGTTGAAAAATGTTTCTTTTTTTGTAAAATAGTCCCACGTATTTCTGAATAGCAAAACATCGTATCTGGTAGATTGGAATAAGGGATTATCCCAAATAACAGCTTCAGCAAAGATGCCACTTTCCTTTAACAAGGGAATGAGCTTTTGATCAGATAAAGTCAAATCAGGAAAATCTGAACAAGTAAGAATGCCAACTCGAATCATGTTTTTGAAAAAAATTGTTAAAGATTATATTTAAAAAGGTTGTTTCAATAGGAAATCGACCCTGATTGGTCGTTAATTTTAGGTTAATGTCCTACTAATGACAACAAAATGCATAAATTTGTTCGTTTAAAACACTAGTGCAGACCAACCTTTGATACAAAAATGCAAAAACAAACATACGCTTTTATTCTTGGCATCGTGATTTTTATTTCTATATCAGGTTTTTCTCAATCTGATACCGTAAGACTTAAAAATCCAAGCTTTGAAGACAACCCCAAAAGGGGCGGAGAAGCAATGACAGGTATTTCCGGATGGTTTGACTGTGGCAAGATCAACTTTCCATCGGAATCACCGCCGGATATTCATCCTAATGGATATTGGGGAAATAATTTACCAGCTTACCATGGGAAAACTTATCTTGGTATGGTTGCCAGGGATAATGGAACGTATGAATCAGTGTCACAAAAACTAAATAGTCGATTATTAAAAAACACTGAATATGAGTTTACATTAAATATTGCAAAATCTAAAAATTATATTAGTCGTACTAGAACAAGTGGTATTGAAGCAAATTACACCAATCCTATAGTGCTCAGAATCTGGGGAGGTCTTGGAAGTTGTGAAGAAAAGGAACTTTTATATTCATCAGCACCCATAAATCACAATGACTGGAGGCAGTATATAATCAGAATCAAACCCAATCAAGATTTAAAAGGATTAACATTTGAAGCATATTATAAACCTGGCACTGTAACAGGATATAATGGTCATATATTATTAGATGCGATCTCAGACATAATTAAAATCAATTAATAAGAAAAATTATCAATTTTCTAACTGAAAATTTGGACCAAGTAAATGCATAAAATTAAGTTCAGTCTGATAAATTTATTAATCATAGGTCAAATATCTGTGACTTGTTTTTCTCAAGCAGATACTGTAAGACTAAGAAATCCAAGCTTTGAAGACAACCCCAAAAGAGGAGGAGAAGCAATGGAAGGTATTTCAGGATGGTTTGACTGTGGTAAGATCAATTTTCCATCGGAAACACCGCCGGATATTCATCCTAATGGATTTTGGGAAAATAATTTACCTGCATCAGATAAGAGAACTTATCTCGGGATGGTAGTAAGGGATAATAATACTTATGAATCCGTCTCACAAAGGCTGGACACCATGCTTCTTGCTGGTAAATGTTACAAATTCACAGTCCATCTGGCCAAAGCAGCAAAATACATAAGCAAAACCAGAACCACAGGTGAAGAAGCAAATTATACTACACCTATAGTCCTGAGAATTTGGGGCGGTTCCGGTTTTTGTAATGAAAAAGAATTGCTGGGCGAATCTGATCCTGTCAGTAATACCAGCTGGCAAATCAATGCATTTGAGTTCAAACCTAAGTCCAATATCCGGTCTATCACTTTTGAAGCATGCTACAAGACACCTACTTTTTTACCCTACAATGGCAATATTCTGGTAGACGGGGCATCAGATATCATCAGGATCCCATGCCCGGGAGAAACGATTGCAGCTGTTGAAAAATCAAATCTACCACCTCATAAACGAAAAAAAACAGTAAATACAGCTCCTGACACCGTAACACCGAAGCGAGAAACTGCTGTGGCCAACAATGTACCTAAAGATTTTAAGCCAAAGGTACTGCAGGAACTTAACAGAAATAGTATCAAACAAGGCCAGACCATTGAAATACGAAATCTGATGTTTCGGGCAGATTCTGCCAAGATAGAAAGTTCTTCATACGATGTGCTCAATGACATCTATGGATTTTTGGTATCAAATAGTGATGTAATCATTGAGATCGGCGGTCATACGAATGGAATTCCTGATGATGAATATTGTGATAGGTTAAGTACTGCCCGAGCAAAAGCTGTCGCTGAGTACCTTGTAGGAAAAGGGGTAAATCCGGCAAAAGTTCAGTTCAAAGGGTATGGGAAACGCAAGCCATTAGCAGACAATAAAACCAAATTTGGAAGAGATAAAAACCAAAGGGTTGAAATCAAAATTCTCAGCCTGAATACATGATTTATTTTCCTTAAAGAGCAAAAAACAAAAAATTACAACTCAAATGTCTGACTTATGATATCAGCTAAAGGGATAAAAAAATCATATGGAGCACTTCACGTACTGAAAGGTATAGATGTTGACATTTCGTCCGGTGAAATTATCAGTATTATAGGTAAATCAGGTGCAGGAAAGAGTACCCTGCTGCATATACTTGGTACACTCGACAGGCCCGATGCCGGTAGTCTGGTCATCAATGATAAGGAGATAACTCACTATAATGAAAAAGTCCTCGCAGGATTCAGAAATAAGAATATTGGTTTTGTATTTCAATTTCATCACTTGCTTCAGGAATTTTCTGCCCTTGAAAATGTGTGTATTCCTGGATATATCGCAAGAAACAACGCCTCAATTGTGGAATCCAGGGCAAAAGAACTTCTTAATTATCTCGGACTTGCAGAACGAATGCACCACAAGCCCGGTCAACTCTCAGGTGGAGAAGCACAAAGAGTCGCAATAGCCAGATCTCTGATCAATAACCCAACCGTAGTGTATGCTGATGAGCCTACAGGCAACCTTGATAAGGCAAATTCAGAAAGCCTGCACCAACTGATCATGGATTTGAGAAAAGATTTTAACATCACATTTGTCATCGTCACTCATAATGAAGACCTTGCCAGACTAAGTGACAGAATCATCACCCTTGAAGACGGTCTGATCAAAGTATAAATGAAATGAAAGCAATCAATTTATTTATTTTTGCAGTTATCATTTTTTATTCTAATCTGAGTTTTTCGCAATCTGAAAGAGGGAAAAAAACCAATTATGAAGTGGGCATCACTTACGCAGCATTGGGTAATGCCGATATTGTTCATTCCGGAATTGATGGAGCTCCATCATATGAATCAGAAAGAGTCCAGATAATTGGGTTAAATGCGGTAAGCACCATCAACCCATGGCTCGAGTTTGAAACAGGTCTTGAGTATGGCAAATACAAATTTAGGGTAGAGTCATATCGTGGTCCCGGAATGCCAGTAAATATCTCTTCAGCCAACGCAGAATTATTGACAATACCCGTAACAGTCAGAGCCGTATTTTTAAAATACTTTTTTATTAATGCCGGAGGTCTGTGTGGGATTCATATTTCAAATCAAAAAGAGCCTTCCAATCAGTCAGGTCTTGGACTTATGGCCGGATTAGGGGCCAGATATGCTTTTAAAAACGGATTATCTCTGATGATCAATCCTTATATACGTATTCACAATCTGATACATTTTGGAGAAGGGCGAAACGGAGCATACTTGTTGGAAAATGGAGTCAGATTTGGTGCAGGGTATAGGTTATAGTGGGTGTAATCATTTTTAGTTTGTATCAAAAATCTTACCAAAACCTAAAGCTCAGTAGGTTGTGGTTGGATGATTAAGGCACAAGTTGCATTTATCAGGCTTAGAACTGACTGAAACTTGCGCCAGCAAGGGGAAGAAGATGTGGTCAAAACCCGGAAGGATAATGGTAAATGTCATGATTTTTGTGCCAAACCTGCCTTCAAAAGCTTCTGACTAAAACTTATCATAAGAAACTTATTGTCTTGTAGTCGCGTTGAATGCAAATGATCAAAAAGTCTTAACTTTGTACCAATGAAACACAAAATCCAAAATCATCACGACAAAATCGTCAAGGAAACCTTTTTACGCCCTGAGTTGGCCAAAGAGTATTTCAAGCAATTTCTGCCCGCAGGTCTGAAAAATGTGATTGATATGGACACGATGACAAAATTAGAGACCTCCTACATTCAAGAAGGACTTGAAGAATATTTTTCTGATTTGGTATTTCAGTTTAAGGTCAAGGGTACTGAAAAAGAACTGTGTGTTTCACTGCTGTTTGAGCACAAATCGCATCGCCACAAACATGTGCACGTACAACTCGGGCATTATATCTTTAGTCAGTGGGTGAAAGAACTCAAGGAAAGAACAGTAGTAGTCCCTATTATTCCATTTATCTATTATCAAGGCAAAAGCAAATGGAAGGTACTAAAATTACAGGACATGTTTAGCGACTATCCCGATGAAATTAAGAAATACATTCCTACCTTTGATTTTGTATTTATGGCTCTGAATGCCGTCAGTAAAAAAACATTGGATGCCATCACGGATGCTATGCTGATTATTGCGCTTACTGGGCATAATCGAAATATTGGCATTAAGGAGTTTGTCCAAAAACTAAACAATATTCTAAAACTAAAAAGTTTTGATGATATAGACGGGAACTTTATAAGTCATATCATTGTTTACAAAACGCGTGAAGATCTGATTGAAAAAGAAGAATTTATTGAATTGATAAAAACCATTCCTAATCCAGTTAATGATAATATTATGAGTTTATATGATGCTATTAAAATCGAAGGGAAAATCGAAGAGAAAATCGAAACTGTCCTCACCTTAAATGAAGATAAACTGCCTTTAGAGCAAATAGCTAAATATGCTAGACTTACTATGAATGAAGTAAGAAAAATCCTGAAAGATAATGGTAAGTTACTGAAGGATAATGCTAAATAAGAGTAAGGATCAAAATAAACTTTGGTGGTTAAGTTTGTTGTATTGAAAATAAACCTCGGAGTAGTCTACCTATAAATACAAAACTAAGTAAGTAATTAGCATCCGCCTTTGCGAGGTACACGTTTATAAAGTATTTTTCCATCTCGTTGTACATTGTCGCCCGCTACTATTGGGTATGCATACTTGGGGGCGTGTGATACAAAATGGCTTCTTATAATAATTTTGTCGTTAACTTTCAGGCTATGTAACAGCTCAAATTCATTTTTCAGATTCAAAACATTCTTGCCGGACTTTTCTGGCCCAAAAGCAAGAATAAAATCATCACCATCAATCCTTACCATCAATCCGTAACCTAATCTTGAGACTGGCGGAAGAGAAAGGGAGGTTACAATTCCTTCCATATTGGTAGAATCTCTGATGGACTAGCTTATCTTAGCTTCACTGGCATACACTTTTTTACCCGTTGGAGACGCTTCCCACTTTTTGTACATTATACCAGCTGGAGTAGCTGCCCATTCTTTTATTGCAGTTTTCCTTTCAGCAGCAGAGATAGGCTTTGAGACTTTTTCAGATATTCAGCCAGTAATTGACTTTAAGTACGATAGCCCTGTTTTTATTGACAAAGGCGACATCGGTAAAATAGTTGTCGGAATACACCAAAAACATATCACTCATGGGCCGGTATCGCCATTGCAGACGACTATTGACATTAAAATTATCTGCTTGCGAATTCCACTGCACAAAAGTGGTCCAGAAAAGATTATTGGCAAAGTTGATCTCCATTTTGGGGGCGATAAGCCAGAATTTCTGGTTGCCATATGGTGAAGGAAATTTCAGATCATTATATTCAAATGACATAGACATCAGCAAATATGGCTGATTTCGGACATTGATATCAGCATTAACCTGTAGATAATCAGCATTATAAAATTTGCCATAGGTGACACCTGCAGAAGCCACAAAGTTTTTTCTGGAATCTGTAGATACTTCCAATGTGCCATTATTAAAATTGTACATTTTTGTCGGAAGAGGTTCGGCATTGACATCATCTACAAAAGTAAAAGGAAAAAGCAGATTTACACGATTGATGTTATAGCCTATTTCTATTCGGGAGGTATTTTTAAACTCCCATGATGCGCTACTGGTCTGATTTAACTCATTAAATTTAAAGTTTTCATCATAAGCCAGAAAGTTTTCTGTACCGAGACTAAACCTGTTTAAAGCCCCATCCTTAAAGTACCATGTGTATCCGGTTTCATTGAATGCGAAGTTGAAACCCACACGAATTACTGTATCTCTTTTTGCATCATAATTGGATATCCTGTTGACAAAACCCACATCGGCATCATAGTTTCTTCCAGCATGAGTAAAATCAGTGAATGTCACAAAATTCTGCCCGAAATATCCAGCCCCGATATTAGAAAAAATATTGTTTCCTTTGATATCAGGTTTTAAACTGAAGTGCCCACTTGACCAGGCCTGTACCACACCTGATTTTGATGAGTATGATAGTTCAAGACCGCCGTTTCTGCCGAAAGATCCAAATCGATCACTGCTTTTTTCTGTTTCATTCTGAAAAGCTGTCCTGTTGGTAAAGTATCCTTTTATGACAGACCTGTCCAGCACTTGCTGATTGAAAGTCAGTGTGGTAAAGTTGTCTGCTGCGCTTTCTCCTTTTCTTCCTGTTTGAATATTCATGACCCCAAATCTGAGTTTTTTGTTCAGGTTGCCGGTCAGCCTTGCACCAAATAGGATCGGCACACTCTGACCATCTTTGCTGCCTATTCGCCTGGAATAAAATGGTCGCACAGGAGGTATTCCAAATCCTGAAAACAAATCATCATTTTCAAGGAAAAACACCCTTCTCTCCGGAAAAAATATAGAAAATCGAGACAAATTCGTGACTTGCTCATCCACATCTACATTAGAAAAATCAGGGTTTACAGTCAAATCAAGATTGATGGATGATGATACTGCGATCTTTGCATCTACACCAGCATTGATGGTGCCGCCAGTACTGACTAATGTGGTAGCATCCGAATTGATTCCTGCCAAAAAATACGGATTTATAGATGCGGAACTTCCTCCCGATGGAGGGTCATTGTCCCACATCATTTGGCCAAGATAGCCCAGATCAGTACCTCTAAACTGCAGTGGCATATTTGTCCATGTATGAAACTCATTTTCTGATCTTGCTGAGCGTATAAAATTGATACCCCAAACACGTTTTGACTGTTCATATCTGAGTATTGAAAACGGAATGGCAATCTCTGCGGTCCAGTATCCGTCGTATTTTTTTGTCTCGCTATACCAGGTGTTGTCCCACGTGATCGTTACTTCATCATTAGAGTTGCCGATTAAGCCTTCAGTTTGAGAGTTATAAGGAGTTACCGCAAAATAGAAGCCGTTTGTTTTCAGATTTACCGGATCAAGTACGATACCTATACCATCCGCCACCCTCAATCCAAGGTCACGTTTCAGAGATTGTACCAACAAACCTTCACTTGACTCCGTCACCTTGACTCCAAAATACAAATAGGTATCATCATAAGTAACCTGAACTTCAGTTTTGGGGTCAGCCAATGATTCATTGGTGGGAAATTTCATCCAGAAGTCAGTATTTTTACCTGTTCCTTTCCAGATATTTTCATCCAATACACCATCCAAGATGATTTTATCAGAAGTCTTTGACAAGTGGATGATTTTATCGGAGTTATCTATCGGCTGATTTGGGTTGTTTCCGGCTGAAAGATAAAGTCCTGAAAGTATTATCGAGAGGGTAAAAATATGCTTCATTGATCTAATTGTGGAGCAAAGATAAAAAAAATTTTTACGAGCCATCAAAATACGGCGTATCCGAATTCAAGCTTTGCCCGTATTGGAGATGTATTGAAACTTCTGAAGTTCAAACGAATCTCCAGATCAATCAACTCTTCACTCATTAATTTTTTTAATTCAGTGGTACTACTCAGCATCCTGAGTTGACTTCCGGTATTTAATGGTACAAAATCAATATAGTACATTTCTCTTTTTTGTGAAGGATCTTTTCTGGATACTGCATAAACGGAAACTCTCTCTACAAAATCAAAATCTCTTTCCTGGAATTTTGCTCTTATCAATCCTCTTGAAGCCAGAACATTAGCAATACCTGAAGTATCGAGACTGCGATTGTCAGCGGATTGTTTGTAGAAAGTTGGTACATTTTTGATAATAAAATAATGTGTTTCCAAAGTATTGAGCCCAACTGGTATATCAAACTCCGCATCTAAAGCAACATCATATCTTATAATGCTTTCTTTTTCGCAAGAAAATAGAATCGTCAAGGATAAAACCCATAAAATCAAACGTGGCAACATAAATTATGGTTAACATTAGATATTAAAAAACATGAATTGATGAAAATTATTGTTCAATACCGAAAATTGAATGATGTTTTACTTTATCAATTAAAATAAGTCAATTATATTGCGCTGATAAATTAAATTGGTCTAAAAATTGTGAGTACAAATAGCGGTAATTACCGGAACATTGGATCAGATAAGGGCAATTTAAAATTTTATCGGAATTAGTGATTAGAAAGATATAACTTTATTTGTATTATGGGAGAACAAAAAGTTTCTTTGGTAAGTGATCAGAAGCAGATGCAGAAATTTGTCAAATCGTTGCTCAATGATGTGACCGCACTGGAGTTTATGCTTGACAATGATTGGTTTGAATCAGATGTCATCAGGATTGGTGCCGAACAAGAGATGGTGATGGTGGATAAGACTACCTTTAAGCCATCTCTGGTTGCTATGGAGGCACTTGAAAAAATGGAACAATATCCTTGGGTGGAGACGGAACTTGCCAAATTTAATCTTGAAACCAATATAGAACCAAAAGTCTTTGAAAAAGACTGTTTTTCCATGCTGGAACAAGAGAATACTTACAAACTGGACAAAATCCAGGAAGTACTGGACGGAATGAATACGTCTATAGTCCTAACAGGAATCCTGCCAACCCTACGCAAGTATCACCTTGAAATGGAAAACCTTACTCCAAAAAAGAGATATTTTGCATTGATGGAAGCCTTGAATAAGCAATTGATTGGTCAGTCGTACGAGTTACGTATAGTAGGGATCGATGAGCTGTTGGTAAAACATAGTTCTCCATTGCTGGAAGCAAGCAATACCAGTTTTCAGGTACATTTACAGGTGGCACCTAAAGACTTTGTCAAAATGTACAACATTGCCCAGGCACTCGCAGGACCTATGATGGCCATTGCTGCCAATAGTCCTATTGTCTTTGGAAAACGACTATGGCATGAGACAAGAATTGCATTATTTCAGCA
This sequence comes from Saprospiraceae bacterium, assembly GCA_016713025.1. Lineage (NCBI taxonomy): Bacteria > Pseudomonadati > Bacteroidota > Saprospiria > Saprospirales > Saprospiraceae > Saprospiraceae bacterium. Next base: position 670,413 of record JADJPZ010000003.1, read on the forward strand.
ATCTCTTGATACCAGAACATCCCACGATCATATGCGGGAGCGTAGTCCGCGGGTTCATTTTGGAAGAGATTGGCTGCACGACTCCATCATGGAGATATACAAAGAAGATATAGCCCGGTTCAGGGTCTTGCTGAGCAGTGATGTAGAGGAAGACTCCATTGAATTACTGAAAACCGGACAGGTACCAAAACTTAGGGCGCTTCAGGTACACAACAGTACTGTGTACAGATGGAACAGACCTTGCTATGGTATCAGTGACAATGGCAAACCACATCTTAGGATCGAAAACAGAATATTGCCATCAGGGCCTACAGTTTTGGATGAAGTGGCCAATTCCTGTTTTTGGTTGGGTTGTATGATAGGAATGTCCATGGAAGTGGATGATATCCGCACCAAAATGTCTTTCTCAGATGCCCGGGACAACTTTGGGAAGGCAGCAAAATTTGGGATAGATACAAAATTTACCTGGTTTCATGATGAAAAGATATCTGCCGAAAGCCTCATCTTACAATTACTTCCGATAGCGCGCAAAGGACTGGAAGCCAGAAATGTCGATGCTGATGATATCAATAAATACCTGCACATTATAGAGCAAAGAGCCATCCAAAATATGACAGGAGCCAGATGGATGTTGCGTGCGTTTACAAAATTACATCAAAATACTAATACAGACGAGGCACTAAGTGTTCTCACCGCAGCCATGATAGAAAATCAAAAATCAAACAAGCCTGTGCATGAATGGGAATTACCGGATCTGGATGATCTCAAAATGTACCGACCTGCCCATCTGAAAGTTTCAGAATTTATGCTTACGGATTTATTTACAGTCCAGAAAGATGATATCGTGGATTTTGTTGCAGAGTTGATGGATTGGAATACCATAAGATTTACCCCTGTAGAAGATTCTAAAGGAAAATTAGTGGGACTGGTTACAGCGAGAATCCTGCTCCGGCACTTTCTGAAAGCAAAACAAAGCAATTACAGAAAGACGACACTTGTGTCAGAAGTCATGATAAAAAACCCGATCACAGTACATCAGGACACCAATATCATGGATGCCATGAAGCTGATGCGCGAAAATAAAATCGGATGTCTTCCGGTGGTCAACGGTGACGAACTCGTAGGACTCATATCAGAAACAGAATTCCTCAGAATCACAGCAAGATTGATCAACAGGCAATAAGTAAGTTGTTTACATCATTGATAATCACTGCTGAATCACGACACAATGTTCCGTCATTTAGATACTGTGGAAGTTTTGTGCATTTCAGCAAACATTGCCCTGAAACAATTTGCTGAAGTATTGCCTTCTTTTTTAGCATAATACTCCCTCATGAACGATTCGGCGCCTGACCATACTGTCTGCATCATGCCCTGATACCTGTTTTTCATCACTTTGGTAGCACCTGATCTGAAGGTGATCATATCTTTGGTCTGCTGTACAGCAATGGATGGTGTGCGCCACGGACATGTGATGACATCAAAGCCTTTCATGGCAAAATACACTGCGGTGTGTAATGGAGCCTCATAATGCCAGTCACAAATGATGACGCTTTTATCAATCATGTCTATGGCTCGATGGGTATGATTCATGCTGGCTTCCCACATACCTATGCCGGTGGTTTTACCATCTATCAGTCTGTCTCCCCAGATATACAATTTTCGATTTTTTTGTCTTAAGTGCTGATTTATTTTATTGACCTCACCAGCAAACAATTCCGCTTTATCCCTGCCTGCACATCGTGGGCACTTATCATCTCCTATATAAAAAACTTCATCCATGCCCGCATGAAAGCCGTCAGATTCAAATACATCGCATATCTCATCCACGAGACTAAATACTACCATATGTACACTATCGTGCAGCGGGCAGTAGCTTTTGCAATACAGACCGTCGGCATTGGGCCATTCATATTTTTCCGGCATTTTGACATGAGGCGTTTCATCAAATTGAGGGTATACCTGCAGTAGTTTTTCCAGAGTACTTGCCCAAGACTGATGCCCAAGGAGATTGATTTGGGGTATCAGTTTGATGTTGTTATTTTTGCATACTGCCACCAGCTTTTTGACATCAGCTTTTGATAATGGATTGTTGTTGCGCAATTCAGGATGGCTTTGATACTCATATTCATAATCCACTCTCAGTATCAAAGTATTGACTCTTGCAGGAGCCAGTTCCTGTCTGATGAAAGTGACAAAGCTATCCACATGACTTTTTTTCGGTGCGGCAATGCACAATCCTCTTACCGGGAAAATTGTATCCAGGCCTGACTGTGCGTTCAGAGCATATGCAAAAAAGAGTAGTAAAATGTTGGTATAAAGTTTCATATTATTTTCTTTTAAGAGTATGTTTAAAATTTATCCTTTAGCAATAAAATGTTCTATTTTGGCTACAAATTCGTTAAATTTTTCGTCGAATTGCCAACATTCGACTGCAAAATTTGCCACTTTTCGCTCAAAATAACTCCATTTTATTATCCAAAAACAAAATTTAAACATACTCTAACTTGTGAAGATTATTCTGTCTGCAAATGTAGAAATTTCATTACTCTGAGTTTAGCGTTTTGTCTGATATTGTTATAATAAAAGTTTACATCTGCAATGTGGTAATTTTTAGTCCGAAGAAAAACACTACCTCTGAATTTCGGTTTATTGGCCCACAAAATATTGTTGTGCACCTGCGCGTCTACAAGATCCGGATATAATTTGTCAAAATCATAAAGGAGTGTTCCGCGGTTGTATGATTTAGGTACATATTGTGTGTCTGAAGTCCAGCTGAGCGGATTGGTTACAGCTATACTGCCATCTTTTTTGTTTTCAACTAAATGATGTCCGCTTTTAAATGTACGCCATGATACGAAACATCCGGTTTCAGTACTATCACTACATGGTTTGATGTCTTTGAAACGATCTTTTTTCACTGGCATTCCCAGCAGATATGCAGCGATGAGCTTTTCTTTCAAAGGTGCACCTGAAATGAATTCTTCAATGAGTCTTTCAGCATGATTGGTGCCCTGACTGTGGCTGGCTATAATAAAAGGTCTTCCGTTATTATGTTTTTGCAGATAATATTCAAATGCATTTTTTACATCTTTGTACGCCAGATCAAATGCTTTTTTTGAAGATGCAAGGTCTTTAGAAAAATAAGCATGAATATGCGCCTGACGATATCTTGGAGCAAAGATCCTGCCTGCTTGGTTGAATACAGAAGCCTGAAATCGTATCGTTCCTTCATCTGTTTTCTGGTTAACTTTTTTATCATCAATGCCGGCATTCCATTTATCCTGTTTTTTTTCTCCGATATAGGTGGTAGGGTGGATAAAAAATACATCCGCCAGTAGCAGGGTGTTTCGAACAGTATCTCCTTCAGGTGTTCTGTCTGATTCGTCTATCTTGTCAGGGTGTGCTGCCCAATGATCTAAATTACTGTAATCAACAAGATTGTACTGTCTGTCTTCAAATGTATCAACAGGTTTGTACACCTTGCAGGATAATAGCAAAATGGAGATGAAAAAACTAATGTACAATGATTTCATTGAAAATGCTCTATATCTATAATTTTGAATAAACACCTTTTCCGTTGATACTGTTCAGGTGGTAAAACAAAAGTCAGTTGTATCAGATTAATTTATTAAGATGAACACACTCTAAGTAAAATTCATCTGAAGCTTAAATAACGTGAATTCGGGTTAAGAGAATTGAAGCAAATATGGTTTATTCTCAAATCTATTGGAGAAAAATTAAGGTATCGAGTTAATATATTATACCAAACAGAAAATTGATTGCGAAAATTAAAATCTTAATTATTAAATTTACAATACATTATGATTTAATTTTTTTCCAGAATATTTTCTGTTCACAATAAGCAGTTTTATTAAAAGAAGGCGCGTTAGCTCTGATATCTTTGTAAAAAGAACTAACTAATTGATAATAAGGGGCGTAGCCCTGACATCTTTAATGATACTGAAATTGTTTTAAGATTACAAAGCTAACGCCCCTGATTTTAAGTTTTGGTACTCCGATTACAAAGATTACAGGGCTACGCCCCATTTATTTAAATCAGAAAAAAAGTGCGATAAAATACCTTATCCCGAATTCACGTTAAATATTAAAGTATAAATAATTACATTTGGTTTCTTGATCGGGCAATTGTGGAGGATCAGTGGATATTCTGTTTTAAGGAGTTTTCTGAACAGATTATCTGTATGCTGATATTCCTGAATTTTTTTTACATACAAAATTTTATCATGATTAGATTATTAATCGCACTATCAATATTTGGTTTGTCCATATTCGACACAAAAGCCCAGACTTACCCTCAAAGGGAAAACACCCATCGGCTTATGAGTTACAATATACACCACGGTCAGGGTATGGACAGCAAAATAGATATTGCACGGATAGGCAGACTCATTCTCGATGTTAATCCTGAAGTAATTGGATTGCAGGAGGTTGACAGCGTGGTCGGGAGAAGTGGCAGAATTGATATCATGAAACTGCTGTCTGACCAGACAGGAATGTATGCAACCTTCGGGTATTCCATTCTTCACGACGGGGGTAAATACGGAAATGGCATCCTGACAAGGGGAAAACCAGTCTCTACTAGGAAAATATCCCTTCCGGGTGCAGATGAAGCCCGAAGTGCACTAATAGTGGAACTCGACAGATACATTGTTGTCAATACGCACCTTTCGCTCAAAAATGACGAAAGAACAGAATCCATTAGAATCATAACTGAAGCTGTCAAAGATTATCATAAAGCCGTCATCTTAATGGGTGATTTAAATGCCACTCCGGATTCTGAACCTGTAGAGTTACTAAAAAGAAATTGGCAAATTCTTTCCAATCCTGCAATAAAAACATTCCCATCAGGGGAGCCCGAGGTAACATTGGACTACATTCTCGGATATAAAGGACAAGCTGAGACCTATGCAAAATACCATGCTCAGGTCATTGATGAAAAAATAGCATCTGACCACAGGCCACTGTTTGTAGATATCAGGCTTAAAACTCCTGCTTCGGACGTGATGCGTACTATCCCGTACTTACAAAATCCGGGAACCAATGAAATGACAGTGATGTGGCTGACCAATGTGCCTGCAAGAAGCTGGGTCGAATATGGCACAAATCCGGATAGCATGATTCGTGCGCGTACTTTTCTCGAAGGTGAAATGGTGGCAAACAATAAAATCAACAGTATTCGATTGACAGGTTTGGAACCCGGCACAAAGTATTTTTACAGGGTCGTTTCACAGGAAATTACAAGGTATTCCAGCTATTACAAAGAGTTTGGCGATACCGTCATGTCGGATATCAAATCATTTGCTACATGGAGCGATACTAAAAGGGATTTCCGGGTTATCGTGTATAACGACGTTCACAGCAATATGCAGATGTTTAACAAACTACACACTTTGGTGGCGGATAAACCCTACGACCTGGTAATATTTAACGGAGATTGCTTTGATGATGTGGAAGTGGAAAACGACATTCTAAGCAGATTACAGACTTACAATTCGCGGATAAAAAGTGATGAAATACCGTCTATCTACATAAGGGGAAATCACGAAACCCGAGGCGAATATTCCCTTTATTTGTGGGACTACCTGGGAAGAATTGGCGGACGTTCATACGGTGCCTTTTCGATGGGCGACACTCGCTTTGTTCTCCTCGACTGCGGAGAAGATAAACCTGACAACCATTGGGTATATTATGATATGAACGATTTTACCCGACACAGACTTGACCAGGTTGAATTCCTTAAAGAGGAACTGAAATCCAGAGAATTTAAAAAAGCGAATAAACGCATTCTGATTCATCATATTCCTATTTTCGGAACAAAATCCGGTAGTTTCGCTCCCTGCTCCGACCTTTGGATACCCGTTCTGGAAAAAGGTCCATTCAACGTTTCCCTAAATGCACACACACACCGCTTTCAGGTTATAGAAAAAGGGGTAGCCAGAAATAATTTCCCTGTTATCATTGGCGGTGGCAACAAAGATGCTGATGGTACCGTTATGGTTGTCGAAAAAAAGGGAGATAAATTGATGCTGGAAGTGCTTAATGCTGATGGGGTAAAATTGCTGGACAAAGAGCTGTAAAATTGATGAAAGGAGTGGAAGTATAATTCAATAAAAAAGCCCATAAGTAAAGATGTATGGGCTTTTTTATTGATAGAAATCAGATCATATCTTCGGGTTTTACCCATTCGTCAAATTCAGCTGCAGTGACATAGTTCAGATCCAGGGCTGCCTGTTTGAGTTTGGTGCCCTCCTTGTGTGCTTTCTTAGCTATTTCGGCAGCTTTGTCGTACCCTATTTTGGTATTGAGTGCAGTGACGAGCATCAGAGAGTTGTTGAGATTGTATTGGATTCTTTGTTCATTGGCTTCGATACCTATAGCACAGTGCTCCTCGAAACTGATACAGGCATCACCGATAAGATTGGCTGACATGAGGAAGTTAAAAATCATGACAGGTTTAAACACATTCAGTTCGAAGTGGCCACTCATACCCCCTATGTTGATGGTGACATCATTGCCCATCACCTGAGCCATGGCCATAGTCAATGCTTCTGACTGAGTAGGATTGACTTTGCCGGGCATGATGGATGATCCCGGTTCGTTTTCCGGAATAGTGATCTCACCGATACCACATCGTGGCCCTGAAGCCAGCATACGGATATCATTTCCAATTTTCATCAATGAAACAGCTACTGTCTTGAGTGCGCCATGAGCTTCTACGATAGCATCATGAGCAGCAAGGCCTTCAAATTTATTGGCTCCGGTCACAAAAGGCAGTCCAGAAATTTCTGCTATTTTTATTGCCACCAAAACATCATATCCTTTAGGTGTATTGAGTCCTGTACCTACAGCTGTGCCACCAAGTGCCAATTCTGATAAGTGAGCAAAACTGTTTTTGATGGCTTTGATACCATGGTCCAATTGTGCCACATATCCGGAAAGTTCCTGTCCTAATGTCAGAGGTGTTGCATCCATAAAGTGAGTACGGCCTATCTTGACGACATTCATAAATTTTTCTGACTTGGCTTTAAGTGTATCCCGGAGTTTTTCGATACCTGGTAACGTCACATCTATCAATACTCTATAAGCAGCTATGTGCATGGCTGTAGGGAAAGTGTCATTGGAAGATTGAGATTTATTGACATCATCGTTGGGATGGAGTATTTTTTTGGCATCATCCAGCGTGCCCCCGTTGATGACATGACCACGATTGGCGATGACTTCATTGAGATTCATATTGGATTGAGTGCCTGAACCAGTCTGCCATACTACAAGAGGAAACTGATCGTCCAATTTTCCATCCATGATTTCCTTACATACCTTTTCGATCAGAATTTTTTTCTCACCTGACATTACACCAAGATCAAAATTGGCCTGAGCCGCTGCCATTTTCAGGACTGCAAACGCATTAATGATTTCTTTAGGCATTTGGTGACCACCAATTTTAAAATTATCTGCTGATCTTTGTGTCTGTGCTCCCCAATATTTATCAGCAGGTACATCTATGTATCCCATACTGTCTTTTTCCTTTCTGAATTGGCTCATTTTTTATTCTTTTTAACTTTTAAATACACATAATTATCATGCAAGTTGCAAAGGTACAAATTACTCTATATCCAACCATGTGATTAAAAGCAAAATGAATAATGATCATTATCATTTTACACTTTTATAAAAAAACAAAAGGAGCACTAAAAATTATAGCGCTCCTTTTAAAATAATTCAAGATTTTAAAACAATCAGGCGTACACCGACTCTTTTTTAAATTTTATGACTAGAAGTGCATAAACTATTGCTCTGTGCTTGTTTCTGTTGCTTGATCCCATAGCGCTTACTGCTTCGTCAATAGCAGCGTCTAAAGCAGGGCTGTCAGCAAGTCCAAGTTTCTTAATCAAAAAATTGTTTTTCACTCTTGCCTTTTCTTCAGCATCACTACCTGAAACTAAAGATGCATCTCCCAAATAAATAGATGGTCCAAGTCCTTTTGCTACTTTAGTCAATAAATCTGTAGGAATATTTAATCCCAACTCTTTAGCATTGTCAACATACATCGCTACTTTTTCATCAAATTTGCTCATAATTGCTTTTAAATTTAAAATGTTAATAAAATATACTTGAAATTTAGTTTCCTTTTAGTTCAGTTGGGACATTTGGTGGTATAGACTTACAAATATCATTCCCATTGGCATCTTTTACAAAAAGTTCTACCCTTCTGTTAAATCTCCTACCTGAATCATCGTCTGTATTCTTAGCAATCGGAGCAGATTCACTAGATGCCGATGTTGTAATTCGATTTGCATCAATACCTGCCTGCACCAGAACAGCCTTGGCTGAGTTAGCTCTGTTTTCAGAAAGTCTTTGATTGTAAGCGTCATCACCCCTTGCATCTGTATGTGCTTTAAGTACACCTACGTAAGTTGGATTTTCTTTCAGAATTTTTGCCATCAGTTGCAATTCACCATCAGCATCCTGACGAATATTATATTTATCAAAATCAAATAATATCCAATTGAGGTCACAACTTGGAGGTGCAGGTGCTACTTCCGGAGATGCCTGCGCCACTACAGTATCTACTGTAGCAGGTGTGGATTCAGCTGGTGCCGGAGTCATCTCAGAAACTTCATTGGCCTTTTTACCATCACAACCCTTCCAAATAAAGAAAAGAGGAATCAGCAACAATGGCAGTAACCACCACCAGTTGAATCCGGAACCTCCGCTTGCCACGGGAGCTACAGGAGGGACAACTTTCGGTGCAGCAGCAACCGGTGAAGGTGTGACCACAGGTGGTGCCGCAGCAACCGGTACTACTGGAGGAGGTATAATTGCAGCACCTGGTTTCTCAGGACATGACCTGCCTACTTCTCTTCCTGTCTTATCTTTCAGCACTTTGATGACAAAACCTGCTTTTTTGATGGTTTCATACATATTGCTATCATTAAGATGCTTGATCACGCCTCGCAACTCCTGATATCGTTCTTGTGCAGTTTTGAACCCTTCGCTTCGTAATCTTACACTGCCATCTTTATTATAAACGACAAAATAGAATTGACCATTCTTATGTTTAAAAAATGCAATATTATTGGCTTTGTCACTGACTGCATATCCTTTGTATTCATCACAGGCAAGATAGTCATCAGATTTATCCGGGCTTTTATATTCTGTCTTATCTTTTATGATTTCTGAGGCTAAGGCAGCCGTTCCTGCAGCAGCTACAGCGGCAGGAGCAGCAATATTTACCGGTTCAACTACTTCAGGAACAGCTGCAGGTGGAAAGACCATCGCCCATAGCTTATCTTCACTATCTTTAGGGCACGACCTACCTATTTCCTGATGATTTCCTGCTTTTAGTACCAAATAGTGAAGGCCACGTTTTTCTTCTGTTTTAAATCTTTCTCTGATTTCTCTGTTTTTGCGTACCGACTCCATACCATTGTCACGAGCTGCTGCGGTTGGATAACCCTCGCTTCTCAATATGACATTGCCATCCCCATCATACCATGCAAAATAATATTTGCCCGTGTTTTCATGCAAGAATCGTATGAATCCACCTTCCTCTACTTTATCGGTTTGGTATTGTTCTTCGTACTCTCTGCAAATCATGTAATCATCCTCCTCATTTGTCCCGGAAAGAGTGGGTGCAGCAGCTGTCAGAGTAGCTAATCGAAGTGCTTCTGCTTTGGCTCTTTCGGACGGTAGCCATGCTCTCGCTTCATCTTCTGTCTTGAATGGACAAGATCTGCCTATTTCCTGATGGTTTCCTGCTTTGAGCACTAAGTACCATAAGCCTCTTTGTTCTTCTATTTTATATCGTTCTTCCAGATCTCTGTTTTTACGAACCGATTCTAAACCATTATCTCTCGCTCCAGTAGTCGGGTAGGCTTCACTTCTCATGATGATATCACCGGAATCAGTAGTCCATGCAAAATAAAAGCTGCCGGTGTTTTCATGTTTAAACCGGATAAAATTGCCATCTTCCAATGCTTCAGGAGTGAACTTCTCCTCATATTCTCTGCAAATCATGTAGTCATCGCTTTCCTTGGATGAAGTTTCATCACTATCGTTAGCAAAAGCGACACCTTCCTGAGGAACATGTCCTGCCTCAATTGATGCCAATCTGAAAAACTCTGCAGCAAATGCTGCTCTCTGGGATGGAAGGTAAGACATTACTTCTTCTTCGGACTGTTCCGGACATGATCTGGCAATCTCCTGATGATTTCCTGCCTTCAAACTCAATACCCAAAGACCATCAGGTAGCATTTTAGCACTATACATCTCATCATTGTCCATGTTTTTTTGGACTGATGAGATACCATTTTCTCTTCCTGCTTCGCTACTATATCCTTCACTCCGTAGCACAACTATGCCATGATCTATAAAAGAAAAGTAAAATTTGCCTTCCTGCTCAAATCGATTAAAGCCTTGTTGGTGAGAATTGACGGACTGGTATTGATCACATTTCAAATAATCATCATCCCGATGTTGAATTGGGTCATTCATTATAACTGTTTTTGTTAATTATAAAAAAAAATTATTCAAGAGCTTTTTGGGGAGGATACGAATCAAAACTGTAAATATACAAATAAATATATATAGTAAAAGAAACTACGTCAAAAATTATCGAATTTTTTTACTTAATTTTTATAGCAATTATCTATTGAAAGAAGCTGTATCAAAGTATGATTTCCTTATACCCAAGAATGGTGTTGTACCCTTTTGCATTGAAGTAACCCTTGACGTATTCCAATCCATCTCGGGAAGTGGCCATCACAAAATCTCCACCCCATGCACCAAGCGATTTGACTGTACCTGAGTAATCTGGAAAAAGCCTGTCCTTCACCTTTTCAAAACCAGTGTGACTACTGACAGTATCTTCATGCTTTTGGAGAAGTTTCTCAAAATCTGACAGATCTTTTGTTGTTTTGATTTCCTCTGTAATAGATGTTATAGTTTTGACAAAAGCACTTTTATTTTTTACTGCTTTGATATAATCTTTTATGCCTTGAGCTGAATTTTGTTTGTGGCCCAAATGTATAAAAAACAAATTGTCTTTAAACTTAGGATTAAAATCAACCTCTGTGTATGCAACTTCATCAGGTGAGTTGAGATATTCTACAGGACCATCTGAAAATGCACATGCCACATCATATCCCGATCCATCTTCGGTTTTGAAATATAGTAATAAAGGATTAACTTCGGCCCATTCAGAAATCAAATAAATGAGAGTACTGCTTGACCCCAAGCCCCAATCAAGTGGAAATTCAACCTGAGTTTCTATCTTGAATCCATTCCATTGAGATAGAAATTCTGAATTGAGTCTTACAGCATTTTTCAAAAGTTTCTGGAGATAATCTGATACTTTTTGGTCAGTAGTGGTCACAGCAGAAAAGTCAAATAAAGAAATAGTGGATTCGAACCAGGTCTTTCCTTTCATATCAAGGCTTTCCCATATGAGGTCTGAGCTTGTAGTTCTTTTGACGACCAATTTTTGTCCCAATTTGGTAGGTAAGCCGAGTGCTTTAGCCCCATCCAATACAGCATACTCTCCGGTGAGTAGCAACTTGCCATGGCCGTAATATTTCGTTTTGATATGTTCTGGTTTTAAAAATCCGCGACAAAATTAATAAATTTAAAAAATCCCCCAAATATTTTACATTTTTTCTTTTATGTATTTTACTTAATGTAAGTCATTTATATATTAATGGTTTTGTCTGATGACCTTGTTTGGCAAAAAATTATGGCCAACACTTTAAATTATTGAGTGTTGGTTAAAATATGATAGAAACTCAGTCAAATGATAAAAATGGGGTGTATCCCAAAATTGCACTCTATTTATATAATTTTTAAGTTTCCAAGGTAGTGAATTGTCCTAGTAGTTAAATGTTAAAGGGTGGGGCGTCCCTTAAGGGAATGAGGGTAGTGGGTAGTTTAAACAATTTTAGTGAAAAAATGGGATACACCTTAAAAATCTAAGTGTGATACACAGTATGAAAATAAAAAGTTTGCCAAAATAAAACTGTTTTTCAGCAAGTTATGAAAAATAAATTTAAAAAATTATTTAAAAAAGTTTTTTTTATTACTTAAAGCATTTACTTTTGCGGGCTCAATTGGAAAAGCATAATCCATATTGATGAATAAGATCATAGTTTAAACATTAAAATTAATAAAAAGTGGATACACTAAGTTACAAAACCAAATCGGCCAATGCTGCTACAGTAGACCAGAAGTGGTATGTTGTCGATGCTGAGGGAGAAGTAGTCGGAAGGCTCGCAACCAGGATTGCAACTGTCCTCAGAGGAAAACACAAGCCTGATTTTACACCTCATTTTGATACAGGAGACTTCGTCATAGTTGTCAATGCTGATAAGGTAAGATTTACCGGATCAAAACTTGATGACAAAGAGTATCAGAGATATTCCGGTTATCCTGGCGGACAAAAGAGAAGAACAGCAAAAGAGATGCTGGATAAAAAACCTGAAATGGTACTTGAGCTTGCCGTAAAAGGTATGTTGCCAAAAACGAAACTCGGAAGAGCCATGATTAAAAAATTATTTTTATATGCAGCTTCAACACATCCGCATGCTGCACAAAAACCTGAACCATTTAAATTTTAAGAAAAGATGGAAATGATAAACAGTATCGGAAGAAGAAAAGCCTCCACTGCAAGAATATATGTAGTCAAAGGAAGTGGAAAGATCACAATTAACGGTAAGGATTACAAGGACTATTTTCCAATGGCTATCACACAATCTGCTGTGACAGATCCGCTAAAGGTAGCAGAATCGGAAGGTCAGTACGATATAAAAATCACAGTAGCCGGTGGCGGATTCAAAGGACAGTCCGAGGCTATAAGAATGGGTATATCCAGATCATTGGTAAAAATCAATGAAGATGTCAAAAAACCACTTAAAGATAAAAAATATCTTACCCGTGACTCAAGAGAAGTAGAAAGAAAGAAATTCGGAAAACCAAAAGCAAGAAAGAGCTTCCAGTTCTCCAAGCGTTAATCTTTTACTACAATTTATTAAATCATATATTCAAAAAAAATATAAAGAAATGAATAAGCCGACATATAATGAAATGTTAGAAGCCGGAGTACATTACGGACACTTAAAAAGAAAGTGGAATCCTAAGATGCTCCCATACATTTTCATGGAAAGAAAAGGAATACACATCATTGACCTTAACAGAACAGCTGAGTGTCTTGACAGGGCTGCATATGCCATGAAGCAAATGGCTAAATCAGGCAAAAAAATATTGTTTGTTGCTACAAAAAAACAAGCTAAGGATATAGTAGCTACTGCAGCAAGGAGCGCAGAAATGCCATTTGTTACAGAAAGATGGCTGGGTGGAATGATGACCAATTTTGCAACCATACGTAAATCTGTAAAAAAGATGAACAGTATCGACAAAATGCTCAATGATCCTGCTATATCTATCACTAAAAAAGAGAGACTCACACTCTCAAGAGAAAAAGAAAAACTTGAAAAAGTATTGGGTGGTGTTGCTAATCTAAACAGACTTCCAAGTGCAGTATTTATGGTCGATATACACCATGAACATATCGCTCTGGCAGAAGCAAAAAGATTGGGTATGAAAACCATAGCTATGGTGGATACTAACTCAGATCCAAATAAAGTTGATTTTGCCATCCCTTCCAATGATGATGCTTCCAAATCTGTAAAACTGATCACTGACTATGTGATGAGTGCTATCAAGGAAGGTCTCGAAGAAAGAAGAGTTGCCAAATTGGACTCCAAGGAAGACTAATTCAAAAAAATTTATAAATATTAAATTAAGAAATAAATCATGAGTGAAGTAAATATTTCAGCAACAGCTGTCAAAGAACTCAGGGAACAAACCGGAGTTGGTATGATGGATTGTAAAAAAGCACTGGTCGAGGCCAATGGTGATTTCGACAAAGCTATAGAGTTATTAAGACTTCGTGGTCAGAAGATGTCTGAAAAAAGAGCTGACAGAGATGCTAAAGAAGGTGTGGTCATCGCAATGGTATCCCAGGACAATAAAAAAGGTATCGTAGTCAGATTGAGTTGTGAAACAGACTTTGTTTCTAAAAATGAAGACTTCATAAACCTTACAAAGGATATTGCTCAGGTAGCATTGAACACATTCCCCTCTGACCTGGAGAGCTTAAACCAACAGCACATGAATGGTCTGACACTACAGACAGTCGTAACAGAGCAGGTAGCAAAAATCGGTGAAAAAATCGAAATTGCAGACTATCAAAAAATCGAAGCTCCGCTTGTAACCTCTTATATACATATGGGTAACAAAGCAGGTGTTCTTGTGGGATTGAATCTTGGAGATGATAAATATATAGATGCAGGTAGAGATGTGGCCATGCAGGTTGCAGCAATGAAACCGGTAGCTTTGGACAAAGATGATGTATCTCAGGATATCATCAACAAGGAAATTGAAATCGGCAAAGAAATAGCTAGAAACGAAGGTAAGCCTGAAGACATGCTTGAAAAAATAGCAGTAGGCAAACTTAATAAGTTCTTTAAAGAAAATACTTTGTTGAATCAGGTATTTGTAAAGGATGGAAAAATAAGTGTTGCTGAATATCTGAAATCAAAAAATCCGGAATTAACAGCAATCGGATTTAAACATGTAAAATTGGGTTAAAAAAATTTAAAAGAGCGGTTCAATCAACCGCTCTTTTTTTATGCCCTATTCAATCCTACTCGCATCAACAACCTTATCACAATCTTAACCATTATCTTAATTTAATCCTTATGCCTCTTAAATACAAAAGAATACTGCTCAAATTAAGCGGAGAATCGCTAATGGGAGAACAAAAATTTGGCATTTCTTCAGATATGCTGATTTACTATGCAAAACAGATTAAAGAACTTGTGGCTGAAAAAGCTCAGGTGGCTATTGTCATTGGTGGTGGAAATATATATCGTGGACTAAGCGCGGAATCTTCGGGAATAGAAAGAGTCACCGGTGACTACATGGGTATGCTCGCAACATGTATCAATGGTATGGCGCTGCAAAGTGCACTTGAAACTGAAGGTGTCTATACAAGATTGATTACAGCAATAGAAATGCGCCAGATTGCAGAACCATATATCAGGCGGAGAGCAATACGACACCTTGAAAAAGGAAGGGTAGTCATATTTTCTGCCGGAACTGGAAGCCCTTATTTTACAACAGATTCTGCAGCCGCCCTGAGAGCCAATGAAATCAATGCAGACGTTATCTTAAAAGGTACAAGAGTAGACGGTATTTACGACAGTGACCCTGAAAAAAACCCTGAAGCAATCCGGTTTGACTCTATTTCTTTTTCAAAAGTCATCAGTCTGGGATTGTCTGTAATGGATATGACAGCGTTTACACTTTGCCAGGAAAACAATCTTCCTATCATAGTTTTTGATATCAACAAGCCAGGACACCTTATAAGAATTGCAAATGGAGATAAATTGGGGACTTTAGTGCAATAAATAAAAATGATGGAATTTTTTTTCATTTATTAGCAGCATTCCATAGCATACGTATTAGTATCGCTTGCTTGCTTGAAATGAAAATTATTCAATAGTTACAAAACCTCATCATCGTACATATAAACAAACTATCACCAAAACAATCCCAACAATAAGTTTTAATATTTTATCTGCATTAGTTTCCCATAATGCATTAGTTTCATTTTGGCTCATTCTAATTATTTTTATTGCCTATAAGACGTTTCAAAAGACAAAGGTCACATATTTGAATTGGTACTGCAATATAACTTTTGTTATATAAAATTTAAATTGGGGTCAATAACTGGGATCATACATCATATTTTTAATGTGAGTCCGTAGATTTTTGGGTTTTTCTAATTTAGCGAGATTCAGGTCATAAAGATGATTAGCCACGGATACTGCAATTTCAAATGAAATAGTCCTGAGATTGGTTAGCTTGGGATACACCGTACCGTGATCCAGGTCAGACTGATGAATCTGTCTGGCCAGTTCGGCAGCCGCAACTAAAAATACACTTTCAGGCAGTGTTTTTGCTTCGACAGAAATAGCTGCCAACCCTATGCCCGGAAATATATAAACATTATTTCCCTGACCAGGTATAAACTCATTTTCATTATATTGCACAGGCGCAAAAGGACTTCCGCTGGCAAATACAGCCTGTCCCTTGCTCCATGTATAAGCTTGTTCGGCGGTGCATTCAGAGTTGGAAGTAGGATTGGAAAGTGCAAAGATTACTGGTCTCTCATTGATGGATGACATGAGTTCTATTACTTCTGATGTAAATACACCTTTAGCACCTGAAGCACCGATGAGGATGGTAGGTTTTATATCTTTGATAGCTTCTATAAATCCCATGGGTTCGTGGTCATGAGCATACTTCAAATTATGCGACATCAATCCTTTGGTGGATTTGACTATCAAGCCATTGATGTCAACAAACCAAAGTTTTTGCAGTGCTTCTCCTTCATTCATACCTTCCTGAACCAGTGCTTTTACCATCAGGTCAGCGATACCTGTGGCCGCAGATCCCGCTCCCAGAAACATGATTTTCTGGTCAACAAACGATTGTTGAGTGATACGCAGTGCACTATAAACACCACCCAAAGCCACAGCTGCTGTGCCCTGGATATCATCATTGAAACACAATACTTTATCCCGATACTGATGCAGAATTTTGTATGCATTGGGTGTAAGAAAATCTTCAAACTGGATGAGTGCCTTTGGAAATTTTTCCTGCACAGACATGATAAACTCATCGATCAGCTCGTCATATTCTGCTCCCTTCAGGCGCTTGTGAGGATAACCCAGATACATAATCTCTTCGAGTAGATGTTCATTATCTGTACCCATATCCAGCATGACAGGCAGGCAATATTCCGGTCGTATACCACCTCCTGCAGTATATAATGAAAGTTTGCCGATAGGAATACCCATACCGTTACACCCAAGGTCACCTAGCCCCAATATCCGGGATCCGTCTGTGACAACAATGATTCTAACATCGCGTTCCGGCCAGTTGTCCAGCAATTGCCCAATATCTCCTTTATCTTCAGGAGTGA
This sequence comes from Saprospiraceae bacterium, assembly GCA_016713025.1. Taxonomy (NCBI): domain Bacteria; kingdom Pseudomonadati; phylum Bacteroidota; class Saprospiria; order Saprospirales; family Saprospiraceae; species Saprospiraceae bacterium. The sequence continues at coordinate 687,478 of JADJPZ010000003.1, forward strand.
TATAAAATCCCTTGTCTATCCTGTAGATGTGCGAAAACTGCTGACACACTTCGCCCACAGTGGGTGTATAGATGACCGGCAACAATTCAGGAAGATAGTCCATCACTGTCTTGTAGAATAATCTTTCATTGCGATCCTGAAGCGCGGAAAGAAAGATATATTTTTCAATACTGGATTCCTTTCTTCTGATATTTTCAATGACTCTTTGCTTTTGTTTGTCCTGCGAAGAAATAGCATATGGCAACAATCCTCTGAGTCCCATTTGTTCTTTTTCTTCAGCCGTAAATGCTGTGGATTTACTGATCCTTTTATCTTTTAATACTTCAACACCTCTCTTTTCCATGTGACCTTTTATTTTGATGATGCAAATGTCTGCATTTTCCTATAAATATGTAAATAGTTTCGATGTAAGTGTGCATAACAAATTGCACTTTTTATTATTTTTCTTGATTTTTGTTGAAACCTGTTATAATTAAGAGGGTCGTCTCAAGCGTAGCTTGACAAGCTCTTAAGGGATTGAGGGTAGCGGGGAAGAAAATACTAATTTGTGAAATTTGTTATACATACTCGATGTAAATCAAAATTTCAGAGTGGTTAGGGTTCTAAAGAACTATATGAATATGAACTCTTTTAAATAAGAATTCAATATCGTTAGATAAGGAATTTTTCTTTGTTTTACCCTATCTAAATCTTTCCTTTACAAGGGAAAGACTTCATAAAGATGTCTTAACTAAATGACATTAAATCAGAATTTTTAAAAAATACTGCCCGAATTAATCAATGATTTAAAATCTATTTATACATTTAGACCACTTTTATAACGTCCTAAAAATTTTCTTTTGAAGCCACTTAATATAGTAATATTCATTTTCATCATTCTTGGTGTAGTAATTGGGTGTAAAAAAAATGAAACCAGCACCAAATCCCGACCTATAGAACATTGGGTGTTCAGATCAGTACTTGACTGGAACCCTAGAATGATCACGCTCGCCCTTTCAGATAAGTTGTGGGTATCGTATCATGCGGAGACCGGCGCATTGTACAAAGCATGGAAAGGAAGTGTCTATTTTGATGGTGCCGTATATACTACAGCACATGGTCCTCAGCCGATCTCCATAGGCAACAGTTATGTTGAAAATAAGTACAAAAATCCCTGGTTTATACTTTCAGGCAAAGATACCATTCCTTCAACTTTTCATTACAAAGGACATAGGTTTGCCGGTGGTAAAGCACAACTCATGTACGCTTTTACTTCAGACAAATTTGCAAAACCTATCCATGTTTTTGAAGAAGTAGAAACAAATAGTTCTTCCAGTGGATCTCCAGTTCTTGAGAGGACATTTATTACTGAAAATGTGCCTGATGGATTTAAATTAGGGCTCAAATCAAATGCAAGTTCTATAGTGGTGGAAAGCAATATTTCGACAGATGGTACTTTGTCTGTGATATCTAAGGAAGATATAAAATATGATGATGTCAATGCCATCAATATCGATGCGGTATTGATATTAAACAGCAATAAACCTACTAAATACCATACAACTTTCATAAGTATACCTACCATAGAAAATAAAAATGTAGCTGGTGGTAATGAAGAAGAAAAAAATGAAGAAACAACAGAAGGCGAAATTCCTGAAGGATTAAAACAAATAGCAAAAAGCGATTGTAAAACCTGTCACAATAAGACTCTTCAAACAATAGGACCTTCATACACAGCAATCGCCCAAAAATACAAAAACACACCTGAAAATATCACTCTTTTGAGCACCAAAGTTAAAAACGGTGGTTCAGGGATATGGGGAGAACAGGCCATGACTCCACATCCTGATCTGGGAGATGAAGTCATCAAGGAGATGGTCAGCTACATCATGTCACTGGACAAAGATGTTGAGGTAGCTGCAGTGGATGAAAAAGGAACCTCCCTGCTTACTATGAGTCCTGATACTTCGGTCAAAGATAAAGATTTGCTTCCCGGAAGTATTGTTAAGGTGTATGGAATTCCCAAAAATACGAAGTTAATGCCATCCATTGGTCCAAATCAAAAGCCAATGCAAGCTGGCATTTTGCCCAAGTTTGATAACCTTTCCGGAGGGGATTTCAAAGAGCTTGAAGAAAACTTTTGTTTGATTGGTTCCGGATACCTAAAGATTGATACTGCGGGCACTTATACTTTTCATATCTGGAGCGATGATGGTTCAAAATTGTATATCAATGGACAAAAAGTGATCGATAATGATGGTATTCATGGCGCTGACTATGGTGAAGTAAGTATATCAATGACACCCGGATACTATTCTTTCAGACTGGAGTATTTTCAAGGTGCAGGTGGCAGATTTCTTTCATTCAACTGGAAAAAACCCGGCGGGAAAGATTTTGAAGTCATTTCCAATTTTAGTTTTTTCCACAAAAATGACCAGCAAAACCTGCTAAGAGAGTACAGATTGCCGATGGCCAATCTTACCAAAATCCCTGGTGATAAGTTCCCATTGCAAGAGGTCCACCCGTCATTTGATTTGTTCCAGGCACGACCAGATAGTTTTAAACCTAAAGTTGGAGGTTTGGATTTTCTGTCTGATGGCCGTCTGGTAGTTAGTACCTGGGATGCTGCAGGATCGATCTATATCGTGGACAATGTCCAATCAGGCGATACTACCAAAATGAAAGTAAAAAAAATAGGTTTCGGACTGGCAGAACCACTCGGTGTCAAAGTTGTCAATGACACAATTTATGTCATGCAGAAACATGAGATGACAAGACTTATTGACACAAACGGGGACGATATCATTGATGAATACCAAACCCTTTGTGACGACTGGAAAGTATCCACAAATTTTCACGAGTTTGGATTTGGCCTTGCTTATAAAGACGGGTATTTTTATGCTACATTAGCTACGGCCATTAATCCCGGAGGTGCCAGTACCCAACCGCAGATTCCGGATCGAGGCAAAGTAATCAAAGTCGATAAAAATACGGGAGCTATGACATTTTTTGCATCAGGTCTTCGCACTCCAAATGGTATCGGTATAGGGTATAAAGGTGATATTTTTGTGGCTGATAATCAGGGTGACTGGTTGCCTTCCTCCAAGATAGTTCACGTAAGAGACGGAGCCTGGTTTGGATCGAGATCGGTCGATCACGAAGGAACAAAAGATAAAAAAGAAGATCTTCCACTGGTATGGTTGCCACAGGATGAAATCGGCAATTCTCCAAGTACACCTCTGGCGCTTGATCTTGGTCCATATAAAGGGCAAATGATCCATGGTGAAGTGACGCATGGCGGCGTCAAAAGAGTATTTGTCGAAGAAATCAATGGCCAGTTGCAGGGTTGCGTATTCAGATTTATTCAGGGGCTCGAGGCAGGTGTCAACAGGCTTCAATGGGGACCGGATGGTGCTCTTTACGTAGGAGGTATAGGCAATCCTGGCAATTGGGGACAAACAGGTAAACTCCACTACGGTTTGCAAAGACTTGTGTTCAACAATCAACCTACCTTCGAAATGCTGGCTGTCAGAGCCAAGTCCAATGGTATGGAAATAGAATTTACAGAGCCCCTTCAGGATGGAGATGGATGGAATACCGAACACTTCGAAGTCAAACAATGGTACTACAAACCCAGTATCGAGTATGGTGGTCCTAAACTGGATGAAAAGAAACTTACCGTGAAATCAGCAACTGTTTCTGATGACCGTAAAAAAGTATTTTTGGAGTTTGATGGCCATAAAGACAATCACATGATTTACATCCGACTTAAAAAACATTATATCAGTGAAGGAGGAAGAGGCATATGGTCTACAGAATCCTGGTACACCATGAATCAGGTGCCAAAGAATAATAATGGAATTGCCAAAAAATCTCCTTATAACTATGCCATAAATGCACTTACCGAGGCAGAAAAGAGAGCAGGATGGCAATTGCTCTTTGATGGTAAAACACTAAACGGCTGGAGAAACTTCAAGAAAAAAACCATAGGAAAAAGTTGGGTTATCAATGAAGATGCGATACATCTGGACGCCAAACCTAATAAAGACGGTCATTGGCAGGCAGCAGATGGAGGTGATATCATTACTAATAAATCGTACGAAAATTTTGACTTTACTTATGAATGGAAGATCAGTAATTGTGGAAACAGTGGTGTCATGTTCAATGTAGTGGAAGCGGACAAATACGATTACGTATGGAAGACCGGACCCGAGATGCAGGTGCTTGATAATACATGCCACCCTGACAGCAGATTTGTAACCCACAGGGCAGGAGATTTGTATGATATGATAGAATGTAAATATCCGACTGTCAGACCGGCGGGCGAATGGAATGAAGCCAGAATAAAGAGCAATAAGGGCAATGTTGAATTCTGGCTCAATGGTATCAATGTGGTGAACTTCACCATGCATGATGACAAATGGAGAAAGATGGTAGCCAATAGTAAATTTAAAGATATGCCGGATTTCGGAAAGTCAAAGGCAGGTCACCTATCTTTGCAGGATCATGGGGACAAAGTTTGGTATAGAAACCTTAAGATCAGGGAGTTAAAGTAACCGAAATGAATGATTATAAAGAATATTTTCAGAAAGCCAGTTATTTGCAATATCCTTTAATGCTTTCAGCTGTAGGTTATTTTTATAAACCCTTTTTTACAGGGTTTGATTCTATGTGGAATGATTATAACTACGGCCTGATTTTTATGGGTTTGGCTTTTAGTTTTGCCACTTTACAGGATACTACTAAAAAGCAAAAAGAGTTTTCAAAAAAATTTTATAAAAATCCGGTTTGTTCCAGAAGATTTCTGATTTATATTATGCTTTAAGTTATAGTCTTTATTGTTGGGGGTTTATATTTTTTATATTTTATCAATCTTATCTAAGCTTATCTAAAATAATTCCTTTAAGTGATAATAAAGCAGACTTTAAAAATATAGCTTTGGGCTGTGTAGACATGATTAACCTGAGATCATTTTCAAAGGTATTTTCTTCATCAAGAAATTTGAAGACATTCTCGATACTTTGACCTTTAAATATCGAAGTAAACACTTCATGTCCTGCATCATTATGGTCTGCAAGCACCTTAATAAATATAAGATCGTAGTACCAGTACCTGTTTTTGAAAGAAAATTTGGTCAAATCAGTATGGGATTTCAGAAATTCAACCATTATTTGTGATATCTTAGTACTTCGTGCAAAAGTATAGCCTGTACTGGGTTTTGTCCACCCACCGGCACTACCTATGTACATGATGTTGGGAGTATTATGGTTTTCAAATGGATAACACGTCATGGGGATATTGCCGGACTCTTTTTCAATAATGGTGTAGTCATTAATTTTTAACTTCTCCTTGAGATAGACATTAATTTCTCTTTCATACTCATCCGGATGGAGTAGATTTTCTGAAAAAAGTGTATATTCTATCAATGCTTCATGATCTGAAGTAGGTAAAACATACATAAACCGGGTATTTCCTTTTTGGGGCAGATCAAAATCCATAAACCCTGCCACATTAGCATCAAATAGAGGACTTTCTGTCTGAACAAACCATCCTGTAAAATGTTGTTTGAGATATGGGAAATCAGTATTGTCCATGAGCCATGCAGGATTGAAAATACTGGAAAAGACTTTCCCTGCAGAATAGGAAGCCATATCTGTGATGACTTGAACCGATGACTCCATATCCTTAATGGAAAGGATATTTTCGGTACTAATTTTAATATTCTTTTTTTGAGAAAGCCTGGCATGTATATCATTATAGAAGTCCTTACTTCTGATCATTTTGTAGGTATAGTCTTTTAAATCTATAGTTTTAGCCCAATTTTTACTTCCAAAATAGATCTTCTTCCATTGTTTGGTCAAAATATGATCCCAATGACCTTGCCCTCTTTCCCAATAACACCAGGTGCGGTCATTTTGATTTTTTTCATCTCTGTCAATGATCAAAATTGATTTTGAATCAAAATACGGATCACTGCTCATGAAAAAAGCTGTCATCATTCCTGCTGCGCCACTGCCCGCGATGATAAAATCATAATGCCCCATAATTTCAGAAGTATTCAGTGGCAAATAACAAAAAAAAGAAGAAGTAGTTCTGACCAGATGGGACAGCTTGGACTACTCGACGAGTCGCCCTACGGGATACATCATATGGGTTGGTTCTTAGTAAGGAGAGAAGAAATCAAAGCCACCGAGTCTGAAAGCCTACGCATTTCAGGGCAAAGGTTGCTACATCGTATTAGGTAAGGTAGTCGATGATTTTGGCTTTGAGAGTCTGAAAGTGAGCAAGATGGAGAAATTGCTTTTTGTTATGGATGGGAGGTATTGAGGGAGGATGAGAAAAGAAGTGAAGGTAAAAATAAAAAAATTATTATTACTTTTGCAGCTTTTGCAAAACAATATATCCATGAGTAGTAAAACTACAACTGATAAGTATAATGCTTTTGAATTTTCCCCATGGCCAATACATATAGCGTTGTGTACTTATCCAAACCATGAGAATACGTCATCAACTCCTAGTACGAAAGATTTTGTGGACACTAAAAAAGATATGTATGCCAAATATAAAGACAAGACCAAAGGTTCAGCACAAAACCATCTCTACAACCCAAAAATTTATCATATTTTCGGCGCTTTTGACTTAGCTTTTATAACACTGAGAGATAGCTACAAATTTGCTCAGCGGCTTTATGAAGATAGAGACATGGATAGCACAAAAAATAAACCTGTAAGTTATCAAGTCATCGCGGGAATTGCTCCGATAGGTAATAATAAGAAATTATCAGAAATATTCCCTGCAGAACCAAAAGGAAATATTGATGAAAATTTCGTACTTATCTCAAATCTCAAGCTAAACAACGCTTTCTTAATCGGTGCGGGACATGATTTTCTGAAAGTAGTAATAGATAAAATAGAATCAATCCTTAAAAATAAAAAATTTATAGCCTTTTTTTCATACAATTGGTGTGAAATTACACTCATACAATTTGGCGCAACACCAAATGAACTATTTGCTCAACTATTAGAAATAAGAGAGCTTCACTTTTCAGAATTGGCTGATTCGAAAATTTTAAAACCAATACATAAAAAATCACTGTATGGGCTATCTGAAATGACTTATGAAATTTGTAAGGCCAAAAATGTATTTTCTGACACCAATTCATACCTTGGTGCGGAGTATTACAAATTTAAGGAAGGAAAACTTAATGATTATGATTGTATGACCGATGTAGAACTGCACATCAAACCAGGAGCCCTACATGATATTACAAAGAATACAAATTTCGAGACAGCAATTAAAGATACACCTTATTTTATAAATGGTAAGATGGATTTGCTATTTAAAGGCACTACAAGAACCAAGGTAGGCGCAAATCACATCATATATGAAAATCTACGAACGAATATAAAGGGATATGTAAGGAGACTAAAGACAAGTCCAATTTATAATAAAATGCCCACCACGAAGAAGAATCTCAATATCACTAACACAATATTCGCAAACCTGAAAGATCTCGAAATTGACTTAATGGACTTGAATGACAACTTGAGTAAACTTAAAATATCTAGGCAAATAAGAGAGAAGATTATTAAAATGTTTACCAATTATAACAATGGCATCATAGATCCTATCTCGTATGGCTACATGATCGATTTGCGTCCTACTTTATGTTGGTTTAAGAATGATATCGCCCATAATGCGGAATTAGTACAAAGCAATTTTAATAATGGTCGATCAAACTTGATAGTATATAAACTTGAGAATGAGTATAGTGAAATTATAGACATATTTGAGAGCGCTTTTACAGCACGAATATTTAATAATTACAATTTTGAAGAATTTAATGACTTCCAAATTGATTTTAACAATTCCATCACTCAATTGACATGTACTTATGACTCATTGGTGAAGATCATAAACAATACTTTTTTTAAGAACAAACAAATGATTGTTACCCATCAAAATGAGACTACTATTTCAAATTTCATCAATGTAAACTACAATGCATTTGACTTGCTGGAGCCAGCCATTGTATTTAATGCACTAATAAAAGAAGTATTTAATTTGTCAGAAAATAAGATAGAAAATACCGCCTGCAAAGAGTCTCATGATGAAGTAAAAACGCTACTTTATAAAGATTTTCCTTTTCTTGAAGTAATAGATTTTGATGTTAACTACTTCCTTTATGATTTAGTCAAATATGAATATGTCTATAACAAGTCAGCAGAGAGCTATGAATTTTGGTCTTGGGTGCACATGCTACAGCATTCCAAAAACTACGACTCTAATGGGAGTATCACAGAGTTGGCGTTTCTTAAAGAATATTATAGAATTCAGTTAGTACTACAGTATAACAATATACAAACTCAAACGTACCCTAATAAAATTAAAAAGCTCTTTAATTACTATAGTGCAGTTAAAGACCTAAAGACCATACAATTTAGCGAATCTTCAAGGGAAGAAATTGGTAAGTTTGTAAATTTGATGAATAATTATACAAACACAGCCGACACGGTGCATCAATATTGTAAGGTAAGGGAAGAAAAATTGAGCATAAACAAGTTGTCTGATGGCTATAATTATATAATATCAGGGACATCAAGCAACTACCCTGAAAAGTATTACCTTAATTTGATGTGTCATTACCTTGAACATTTAAAGATTAATATTTTCAAAAACGAAATTCAACTTCTACCTCGTTGTGCTAGTTCAGGTAAAATATTGGATAGCTTACTTTCAGAAGAAGCTACCGTATATGTAGACCCTTTTGGTGGATTTTATATTAAAAACATGAAAGTAAAAGAATAGTATCTGAAAATAAAAAATGCAACGATCTACTCATTGTGGGATGCGTCGTTGCATTTTAAACTTGATTTATTTAAAAACAATTAAACCTTTATAATTATGGTTAAGTCTTATAAAATATTATGGCTAAGTGACATTCATTATCAAACAATTTCTGATACTTCCAAGCTTGGTAAAATGTTTAAAAATTTGAATAAGTTCATTACTGAGATAAAAGATATTGATATGTGCATCATTTCTGGAGATATCGTTATGAATGGCGGCGTTTCAAAGTATTACACAGAGTTCTTTCAACAAATAAAATTTATATGTGACACCATTCCTGTCGTGGCTATTCCTGGAAATCATGATTTAAGGTGGAAAAATGCAGAAGGAAATATGCTTGAAAGACCTGAGTTAATTAATGAGATTAAAAACTTAAAAACTTATAGCAAATTTAAAGAAAAAATCGAAGGCCTTGCTGGCACAAGTTATGACTATAATTTATTTGGGTTTTTCGAAAGAGAATTCAATAATACATTAAAAGAAACTCTAAAAAGTAAATATAACAATAGGTTTCTAATTACTGAAATTGGTAATTATTTATCAAACTATTTGGTGTATGATAAGTTATATAATGTAGTCTATGTACTCATTAACTCAGCTTGGATGAGTCTGAGTAATCCTATTGCCAAAGTTCAGAAAGAAGATTATCCTTCATATGAGGAAAATGGAAATCAGTTTTATTTTAGCGAAACAGTTGAAGAAAGGCTAGAAGCGTTCCTTCAGGATAATAAGATTAGTAATGCATTTAAAATATTGGTTGCGCATCATCCACCTTCTTGGATACATTGGACGGAAAGATATAGTGCTGCTGCAAGTGAGCAAAGTCCAATTGAAATGCTTCTAGATCACATTGATTTAGTTCTGGTGGGCCATGAACATACACAACCTATGGCTGGTGATTTTGTATATGGCAAGTCATTAATGATGAGAGGGCTTAGGTTGATGCATCATAGTATTAGAGATGGCGAAACTGACATCTCAAACAATGGCTTCAAATTACTGGAGATTTCCCATGAGCGGATTATACATGAGACTAGTTACAACTACACTGATAGCAAATGGAAGGAGCATGGTAGAAAATTTACTTATGACATTCCAAACATACAGCATGTATTTGGGAAAAAGTCTACATTTCAATCTTTGACCGTAGATGATGTTTTTATGGAAGGGAGTTCATTTGTGAATGTTATAGACAATCCTGCAACCTTTACAAAGATTTGGGATGGTATTTTTTTGAAAGAGGAGAACGGTACCCAAAAAGGGCAGGAAAGAAACCTTCACATTGTTGTATTAAATCGAAAGTCATTTACGCCTGATGGTATTGAGAAATTAACTAAAAAAATGTTAAAAGAGAATACGCCGGAGCTTAAGCATATTGAGATAGAATTGCAAGAATCTTTAAAAGTCTCTGTTTGGCATAATGGCAGTCAACTGATAGAAGAGCTACATCAAAGCTCAAATAATTATCTAGCTAGGATGGAACACGATCTTTATCAAGCACTCAAATCATCAGAGCAAGACTCAGATCCCGATAAACCAGATCCTAATGCTGATGCTGTTTTTAAGAAGTGCTTCTTTAAGAATAAGTTAATGTTCGATGTTTGAAAAATTTAATGGCATAAAATTTGTTTAATAACCTAACTAATAATTATCTTTATGCGTTTTTCAGAATAGTAATAAATTATATATTTTTACAAGATTTAAATAAATGATACACAGCGTTTTACATATAATAAATATTTTATGAGTACTGAACTTACCTTAATAAGCACTACTCCTCTAGATAAAAGTTTTGAAAGTGAGGTCAAGAGACTATTAAAAGATGCGTCTTCTCATGTTAAATCACCAGCTAAAGCACTATCTGTAGAATTTGACAAATATGGTGATGCATTCTATCTTGACAAGCAAGGGTATACTACTCTATCTGACCACACCTTACTACTTGATAAATTTTTGGCAACTAATGCAAATAAGGTTAATGAGATTAAAAGGGTTCAAATAATGAGGTACTATGATTTGTTTATAGCTCACTTGTACAAAAAATCTGGTAAAAAGTATTTTGATTTGTCAAAAGCTTTAGGTTATTCGTCAAATAATGACTCAAAAGTTATTGAAGGTAAGACTTATATGATACACACAAGTAGATAAGTCTAGTATAAGTTTTTTTTCAATTTCGTTTTAATATCTTATATTTAAGTAGTTTAGTTAATCTTTCTTAGTTCTATCGATCATTTGTTCTTTCAAAAATGAAAGGTGCTATATAAGCAAAGTAGTCGATGGTTTTGGCTTTGCGATCTGGAAGTGAGCAAGATGGAGAAGCTGCCGTTTATGAAGGAGGGAGTATTGGTTTTAATTACGAATTACGAATGTGTGAATTGGGAAGGGGAAAGTATCGAATCGTTTTTGATTGATTGTATTTTTACAACACATCTGCAATCAGAATTATTTTATCTATGATGAGTTCAATGTCACGATCTGTGTAAAACGGAGGTCTTAAGTTGGCCGAGATGGCTTCTTCAAGAAAATTTAAGTCCTTGCGAAAACTGTCAAACGCGGATTTGATGAAGTCTTTCAATTCTTTTGACATAAAGGTGCTTTCATCAAACAGATCAATTTCTGAAATTATTTTCATTATGTCCTCAAAATCTCTACTCCATCTCCAATCAAACAATCGATCACCATCCAATCTTGAATGCAGTGCCGCTATCTTGGACGCTATAAAATACGGGGCGGTAAAAATTTGTATTTCCTGATCCCTTACAGATGTTTTTATTCGGTTTCTATATCCTTCATCATACCATGGGTTGGAAAAGCCAAGTATGTCGGCATCATTTGGCATGATATCAACAATAATACCTTGCACCTTCCATCTGCAAATTATATTTGACTCAGCATCTTCAATAAACCCTAATGTTCTCAACCTTTCCTGCAATAATACATATTTCCCTCTATTTGCAATTTCTATTATGACATCAATATCATCTGTCACCCTTAAATCCATAAGGTGTGGCTTTTGACTGTACAAAGAAACAACAGCTCCGCCCACAAAGACTACATCATTATTTAGTTCAGCCAAAGCTTGTGCCACTGTAGCAATTCTCAACAAATTGTGATGGTGACTCATTTTATTATTTCCTTTAGCCGACGATATGCTTCCACTCTTTCTCTCGTATGGCCTATTCTTATAGCATCTATTAATGAACATGCTTCATACATTCGGGCGTCACCAAGCACTATTGCAGGAATAGATGGATATAACGGTTCTATATTTATTCCAGTGTGCGTGGCCCTATCAGTGGCCCATACATATCCTGGTTCATTAGAAAATAACTGATTGAGCGGAAATGCACTTACACCAGTAGGTATTCCTTTGACAATACTACCTATTACTGCAGGGTAAATATATGGCAAACCATAAAATATAAACTCCAGCAACGCTTGTTTCCTTACCTGATATTTCTTTCTATCCAATAGATTTAATTCAATACACCTTTCGATTGCATATGACACCGCAGCACGGCTAATATCCAATTTCTCAGAGATTTCCTTTTGTGATGGTTTTTTGTCTTGCAAACAAAGCCAAACTAATATCAATATATCTTGCCTTTTCATAGCACAAACATACAATAATTCACAATTCATGATTCATGAATTGTGAATTATTTTTTAAATTGCAAATTCATTAGACCTAGTAGTGGATGATTTTGGCATCGCGAGTCTGGAGGTTAGCAAGATGGAGAAGCTGCCGTTTATTAAGGATGGGAGGTATTAGATGGAGTTATCTTTCTAATTTCATTTCAATACTTCTTTGTTTCCAATGATGAGCAGATCGTTCAAAGCTATCAGCTGTTTTCTCAAAACAAGATGCCACAACGCTATATTCAAATCTAATTTCGTCTGCTAAGTCTCGGTATTTTTGAGCTTTTGACAGCTCTGTCTTTCCTCCGTCCATTGCAGTAAAATAGGCTCCTGAAGGACCGTTATATAATCTTCTTTCAATTGAAGAAATCATATATTTTGAATTTATTTCCTGAATTAAGCCCATTACTTCTTTATTAAGGCTGCCATCAGGGTTCAATAATAAACTAGCCAATATTTCTCCGAACTTTGAATCTAAATATCTAAGGCGATTTGCATTTTGAGCTAATTTCCTAGACTCGAGAATAAATAACTTAGTTTGATCATTTACACCTATCAAATTACCATCTTCATCAATTAGCTTGTCCCAATTAGTCCATATTCTATGAGTCTTAGCTGCCAACTCTAAGTTAACTTCAGCTTCCTCAATTTCTGAGTCTTGACTCGAATCTGGGTCTTGTTTGAAAGTAAATTTCAGTAATTCTAGCACAAATAATGGATCAGTGCTTAAAGCATAATTTAAAGTCTTCGGCATTTTATCTGAATAACCATCAAAGAGATCGAAGAACATTAGTTCAAGTTTTAAAAGCGATTGATTATCTTTATCTTCTCTTGATCGGACCTCATCTAATAGCCATTTAATTTTAAATGGATCAACATCTAAATTATCAGATGATATCATTTTGCCATATCCAAATTTTAGTAAATTTTCAATTATTAACTTGGTACTAATTCCTTTTCTATTATTATATATAAAGAAAAATAAGTGATGAATTCTACCAGTTTTTTCAAGTCCATTTATAATAAGTAATGATTGTTTTTCATCTGCTTCAGGATAAATTGGACTGCAATATCTCCAAAAGAAATCTTTGTCTTCATCCGTTTGATCTTCAATAAAGTCAATAACTTCTGTTTTAGTGTGAAGCCCTGATAAAATTGCATAAGAATCTACAAATCCAAGATTCATTAACTTCTTAAAATATTTAAAAGCCCACTCAAGTCCTTCATTGTATACTTTTCTGTAAGTAAAGCCCGAGACAGCTTGGGGATTTAGGTTATCTCCTAAGTTTGATTTAAAGTAGGTTATTATACTATCATCAGTATGTAATAGGTTAGCAATGGTATTTCCAACATAATATTGTAGTTTGTAAAGGTTACTTTTTTTTACAAAGGTATCTAATCCATGTGAATCAATTAATTCTTTAACAATACTAACTCTAATCTTATGTTTTACATCTTCGTCATATATTTCATCTTCTTTTAAGTCATTTTGTTCAAATAAAATATAAGTCCATGGATCATTAAACCATCGCTGTACTTTTATGAATGGATCTTCAGGAGATATATACTCATGCAAATCTTTAAGCATATCAATAATATCTGAATCCAATTGATCTCTTTTATGTCTTTCAGATAACTCACTTGCCAGTAATTTCCCAATAGATTCCCATAGCTCGATCATTTCTTTATTAGCTCTTTCCTTAATCAGTTGGATAATTAAAATTTTTGTTTCTTTGAAAACCCTATAAATTGACCATAACAAAGAAATCAAATCATTTTCAGATATGTTATCAATTTTACTAATAATCTCCAAAGCTCCTTTTTGTGACAAATGCATATCAGCATAAGATTCAGAATGTTTTTCTGAATTATAAGATTCAAAGTATGGTTTTTCATTTGGAAAGACTGTGTCATTATAGTTTAAAATACTTTTACAGATTTCAAATACCTCATTAGAAAAATCAATAACAAAATTTGACAACACCTTTATTCTTACATCAGCATTCACGAATGTTTGTGGAAGCCGAGGAGAATAAATGCCTTTCAGACTATTTATAGGTCTATTAATTGTGCTACCACCAGGGTCAATCGATGCCAGTTTTATTAAACATGAAATACTTTTTTCAAAATATCGAATACTCCAAGCAGTTTTTTCAAGAGCCCATAATAAACTATTATGATAGTGATTATTGAATAACCCAAATGATTTCTCATCCACGAAAACACCTTTAATACTTGTTGAATTATTATTGAGATGATGATCCAGAGAATAAAGGAAAATTTCAGGTGAAGCTTCTACAAGAAGGTCCAATACATCATCAAGCGTTTTCCATAGATCCTTATTATCACTTCGTAAAACTTCAGCAATAATATTGTCAACCCACACTTTCGCTTGTACTTCACTAATTATACTTTCAGATTTTGAAATAAAAATTAAAGTATGACAAAGCCCTTTTTTAATATTTCTTGAACAATTAGCCTTTTTCCCATAATATGGGGCCATAAATCGTTCATTATCAGACATTTTTACAAAAGGATTAACATAAGTTAGTATATTTACAGCAATCTCTTTAAAATTTTCGAAGTAAAAGTTTGGTATTTTATTCTTTAATAAATGGAATACCAACTTTGGACTTGAAACAAAATGTTTGCCACCCGCTTTTTTAATAAGTGTGTCATTAAATCGTGCTACAACTTTAGTGATATCTTCTTTATAATTTCGCTTTGATAATTCTTCTAATGCCCATTGATCAATCTCATAACTTTCATCCCATGAATTTATTAATAGGAATGGGATTATATCATTTAAATTATCAGTAGAAGACCAATCAGGTGGTGTATTTTCATATTCTAAAATATACCTGAGTACATTTACATCTCTCAATGATTGTCCAGCTAATAACCTCACTTTTTCTCTGTTGAATCCACTTAATTCTAAAGCATTGTCAAATTCTCTTTCATCAATTGATTCTATGTCTATACTTATATATCTTTCAGGTTTTGAATTCTTATCTATAGGAATTATCACTGTGTGACCTACTGAAATTAATGCATCTATTACTTCTCTGTTATAATAAGTTGGAATTAATATCAGCCTATCTTTAATACTTAGCAAAGAACTTATATGCTTTTCAGAACTAATTATGACAGTTCTTGATGTGAACTTTTCAGATTCGTCACTATTTATAAGAGTCGCAACAATAAAATAAATCGATTCATTTGAAGAATCACTTGATATAATTGTAGCCCCTTCAAATGAACATCTTTCAAGCAATGCTAAAGTTTCATTTTCTCGACCTCCTAAAACTATATTTGGATGAATTTTTATATCTGTATCATTTGGAAATTTACTCTCCCAAAAGGTATTCAAACCAATTACATCTGATGGAAATTTTAGAAGCAATTCTTTGGCCATCCATTCTCCGACTGAAGGGCTGTATTCAAGCCATTGCTCAAGTAAAGTCGCATTAATTACCCTTACATCAGCCCAGATTCCTTCCTTTCTTTTTTCGTCAGCCCAATTCCTTCCATTCGAAAAGAGTCTTGGGGTTACAAAAATAAAAGTTGTTTCCGATGGTATTATTTCCCCCGGGTTATTAGTCCTTCCATTATAATCATTATCTGCTTTTCCCTTTATTGCATCATTGGTACCAATTTCAAACACTATCCTACCTGACGGTAAAAATTTATTACCTTTAACAAGATTTACATATCCATCATATCCACTATATGCTACTGAATCTCCACCTGTAATATCCAGTTCCAAAATGTCTTCTTTTTCTATTGATGCATATATTAGCTTTCTTAGTAAAACGGGGACATTTTCTTCCGAATGTTTTTTTTGATTAACTGGCCATTGTCTAATGTCATTTGGCGTTATCCATTTCATTTTCTAATTATTTTTACTTGTCCCATAATAAAATACCTGTCTTTCCTTCACGTAATCTATAATATTCTGCACTGTTTCTAGCATAGACTCTGGTATCATTAAATTTATATCCAACTTTGGATCTTGAAGCATTATTGCAGCAAAATACAATGGTTCATGTTCTTCTTTTAATTCTGTATTTCCAATTAAGAGATCCACAACCCAATCATATTGATAGTGGACTAATGATTCTCTTAAATAAAACTTAGGCTTGTCATTAATGTCGTGTAATGTTAGAGAATTTCTAACTTTATGGTATTCAGTTAAATTGCCTAACCACAATTGTAAGATATCATTCAGTAACTTTGGATAATCCATCCCTTTATACTTTAATAATAAATTGATTACTTTCTGTCTATTGCCATCAAAATAATAATTAAACAGAAGCATTTGGAATGCATCATTGTTCCCTTTGTCAATTGCCATAATAAAATACATTTCCGCTTTATTTCTATCATCATTTTCACTTAATAAATTTGCATAATTATATATCGAATTTGGAATATCGTGCTGAATAGCCTTTAAATACAATTTTTCAGCCTCTTCAATCTTGCCTAATTCAGCAAGTAAAATAGCATAGTTATTTAGTGCTTCGTAATCTCCATTGTCTATAGCAACCTTGTAGTATTTTTCCGCTTCATCTTTCCTATTTAAGTCCGACAGTATTGATGCATAAAGATTAAAACCGTTTGTATTTCCATTTTCTATTGCTTTAACTATAAATTTTTCAGCGTCATTTAAATTTCCAATTTCGTAGTAACATTGGCCTAAAAATCTATATATAATTTCTGATGTTTGTTCTATTGTTAGTAAGGTATTTATAGCTTCATTGTATTCATGCTGTTGATACTTTTTGAAGGCTTTTTCCATCAGTTCAACTGCCTTATCAGGCAACATACTAGTATCAGTGCCATAAAAAGATGGAGATTCTTTTACTATGTCCAATATATGATCTCTTTCTTCAGCTGAAATATATTTGCTATGTGCTAAAGCTTTTGCCCTTACTAACGTATTTGTACCAGACACTTTTCCAAACTCTTGGATAGTTTTGTAATAATAATCCTTTATTTCTTCCCCATTATACCAAACTTCCAAAAAATCAGTCAGATACCTTGCTCTTTTTTTCTGAAGTGTACCAGCTTGTGTCATGATGAGATATAGGTTAAACATGCGTTCTTTGAGTCGATAGACGGTCTTTCCTTTTTTTGGTTTTAGAGCTTCTACGATTCTGCCTTTCTGGAGTTTGTTGAGCTGGGCTGAGATGAGGCTGCTTGGCATGAGACAGGTGTGTACGAGCTGCTCCACGTTGGCTGGTTGCCAGATAGATGCAAGTTCGACTACGATTTTGCGTTGTTGTGGTGTGAGTTGTTGGAGACGTTCCTGATAGATGGATGTCGTTTTGTCTATAATGTCTTGGAGATATTCAAAACCTTGTGCGTGCGCATTATCCACCAGCAATCTGATAAACATAATCATCGTGCGTGGATTGCCACCTGTCATTTGGCGGATGGCTTCCACTTTGCCGGGATTAGTGCGAAGTATATCCTTGATTTGTGGTAGAACATTGGCTTCGCTCCAGTGGGTAAGTAAGTCTTGTACTTCTGTTTTGGATAGGTCTTCGAGCCTTACCACCTTAAAAAACTGATAAAACGGATCTCCATAATCCCAAAAATCTTCTGACATCTCCGTACTGCCACCTATGATAATAAGGTCTTTATGGTTTTGCAGCAATTCCCTCAAGAGTGCCTTGTCTTCATCAATATTCTTAAAAACCCGATCAATATTGTCCATCAAAAGGATGATTTGTTTGTTTTCCTTTTTGAGAAAGTCGCTGATGACCGTGTATCCTGTTTTTGAAAGATAAGAAAAATCTTCTTGCGATGTGTCGATTTCAGGGCGATGTATATCATAACCAAGCGCCATCATCTCATCTATGATCGCCAACCAAACATCAAATAACCTGTAAAGTCCTGGCTGCTCTTCAGGCAAATAAATTGGAATAAATCTGTCACTTTCTAAATATTCGACCTTGATTCGATTGAGCATGGATGATTTGCCACTTCCACGCGGCCCTACGAACACCGTATGTTGGATGGAATCGGTTCTATTGGTATGATTAATCTTGGTTAGTATTCTGTTCAGAAGATTTTTCCTAACGATAAATCCCTTTTTGATCTCGTCAGCTGAGAGTTGCGATACCTGATGCGTGGTAATATGATATTTTTCGACCATTATTGTATTATTTTGATAAGCTATAATGATACTTCCACCAATCCCTGAGCAATGGTGAAGCAAAAATCAATTTTCCACCTTCGTTTTTTGTAAGATATCCATCTGCCACTAAGACTTGGTGGATCATCTCTTCAAAATCTTCTACTTTGTGTTGATTGGCGATATTGAGTACTTCTTGCATGACCATTTCATCCCGATGAGCGATGGTGGTTAATACTTGCAATAAAAATTTAGAGTGATCGGAGAAGTAGGTTTTTATCCTATCTACCCAATCAATAAATTTATCATTTTCGGTGATGAGTTTTTGGTACATAAGATCCACATCAGCGACTGTGAGCATATCCCTATTATTGTCTTCGGTCCATTCGTCTCCTTTTTCGATGATAAGTTGAATATAATATGGGATAAGTTGTCTGAGTTTTGTTTGGATATGATTTCTGGTATCCATTGGTACATTCATGGTGGCTCCATCCGTTAGGAAAGAAATAAACTCATCGGTTTCTTCAGGCGTCAATGGGTCTAGTTCAATTACTTTCAGATCATTGAGCAACTTGGAGCGACCTATTTTTCTAACGATGTGAGTGAGCCCAACCGAACCAGAAAATACCAGACCAAAAGATTGCGAGAAATCTGAAGTTTGTCTCAAGCTTCGCAAAGTATGGAGTACATTTAGGGCTACTTCTGTACCTTCATTTTCAAGTATATTATTGATGACATCGGGAAACTCATCCAGAAAAAGGACTATTTTGATTTCAGATTGGCTGATTGCAGAGACTAAATCTAAAAATACTTGTTTGTAATCTATTTCTTTATCATCCAAATCAATACTTCCGTCAAGAACATTAATCCCTTTTATTTTTTTGGATGTGATGGTTGTCCATATTTTTTTGCGCCAGGTTGTGGATTTATTGATGGACTTTTCGATCAGTTTTATGAGTCTTTTGTATAAGTCGGCCGATGTTTTATCAGATTCGATATCTTCATAAATACATGCTAAGTCTTCATAAGTTTCATTGGCCAATTCTTTTAGTATAGAAGTTTTACCAGTTCTCCTTGGTGCTGTGAAGTGGACAAAATTTCCTTTTCGCAGAGCTCTCAATATGAGACTTTCGATTCTTTTTCTTTGGAAATATTTACTTCCTTCGGCAGCAGTACCGATGATTGTTTTGCATGGTATTCTCATTTTATTACAATTTACACTTATACAACAAATTGGTTGGCAAATTAGTTCACAACTAATTCGTTGGTAATATAAATAACAACGAATTTGTTGGTAAATTGAGATTTGGTCTCTATGATATATACTCCAACTTCCCTAGTCTAAAAGTGAGCAAGATGGAGAAGCTACCTTTTGTTAAGGATGGGAGGTATTGAAGCAGTATTTCTAGCATGCACCTATTATTCATATAAAATTGGTCTTGAAACTACTGCCTATTCACCCGAAACTCTTAGATTTGGACATTATTTCAAAACAAGAGGTCATCTATGTTATCAAAACAAGGGGTAGTTCAAACCATTGTGCTCATTGTCATCATGATGAGTGCTCGATTGTGCATTGGGCAATATGCAGCTACCAAGGACGAACGCGTCATGACGATTTCTGAATTTGTGCAACAAATGCAAAGTACCGAAAGCGAAAAAATTTATCTTCTAAATCTAAAAATAGTAGCTGATAGCGAAAAAGATAGCAGATACTTGCTTGGGGCAGGAAACAGCCACCAAAGGCACAACATGGATAGCCTGACGCAATCCTATCCGGTCATTACCGTAGAAAAGGAGATATATGTACAAAATGTGTATTTTACCAAACGGATGATTTTGCCCAAAATCATATTTAAGTCAAAATGTCATTTTGAAGACATCAGAGTTTATGGCGATTTGACATTCAGAACTTGTATATTTGATAAGGAGTTATATTGTGTAAAATTTGAAAGTTATTATTTTGACTTAATAGATTGCGTATTCAACGAAGCTCCGCTTTTTGAGTCTGTAGCAACTGAGCAAACCACTATTTCCAATTGCTCACTTAACGACGGGATACATTGTTATCAAAATGATGAACCACTAAATCTCTATTTTTACGGCAATGACGTGTCTGGCAATTGCTCTTTTCAATCAATAAGGGAAGGTGGGGATATGGTGCTTTCCTCCTCGACATTCAACCCTAAAAATGCAAATTCAAACGAATCCGTGCGTATTGGTGGTGGATTCGGATCACTGGATAGACTTAATATTGTTAATGATACATTCAGCTTGCCACTCAATTTTTCAGGATCAAAAATTTCAAATAATTTTATCATTTCAAATAGTCTGCTTCATGAGACCAATTCATTCAACAATATGAGTATTCCCGAAGGAAGCACTAATATCAGATGGAAATATATCAAATCTTTCAAACTTGGCGTAGAAACTAAATATGGATATTTTAATGGTACTCATGCCATAACTGATACGACAGAAGAAAATTACTTTGACCTGATAAAAGTATATTCGCAATTATTAAGGTCTTATAAAAACAATGGTGATCAGGAGTCATACAATGCATGCTATATTGAAATGAAAGATATACAAACCCAAAAAGCCAGGTATAATTTAAATAAATCGCCTTCAATAAGTAGTTTTTTTGAGTTGGGATTGAATAGGTTTTTGAAACTTTTTTGTGACTATGGTACTAATCCTGTAAAAGCCATTTTGATGTCAACCTTTGTTATTTTCTTGTTTGGAATTTTATATTTCATTTTCCCATCAGAAGGACAAAGGGTTCAATTCAGATTGATCTGGAAAGGTATTTGGTCCAAAAGAAGTCGATCACTTTTAAAAACTCAGTTGGTGCATGGTTCCAAACAATTTTTAAATGCCTTTGCACTAAGCATGAATGCGTTTGTGACTTTAGGTTATGGCGATATGCCTGCTCGGGGTGTGGCCAGATATCTTGCTGTTTTGGAAGGTCTGACAGGTTGGTTTTTACTCTCAATTTTCAGTTCCAGTCTTATAAGCCAGATTTTGCAATAATTTTAAAAGAAGCCATGTTCAGACTTGTTCTCTTTTATCGGTGTAAATTTACGAAAATTAAACATAAGGTCCATTTTTGTAAGGTTTCCTGAAATGGTTTTTACTTCTTGGTATTCGAGTTAAAGCCTCATAATTTTTTCACCTATTTGTACCTGAAAAACTATTCTTTTTCCTGATAAAGTAGAACATAGAAACCACCACCATCAAAAAGTACGCGGCGGATAAAAAGTAGGAAGCGTACATAAAAAAGGTCACATTTGGCGTGTCCGTATGGAAGAAATTTTTATAAAACAGCACAGTCAAACTACCGAAATAGGCATAATAATCTGCCAGGGTAATCATAAATCCTACAGTGGCCGTATACTTAAATGCTGCCAGCATGCGCTCGAAGTAAAGACTATTGCACATCGAATAGGCAACATAAGCTCCAAAACCTACTCCAATCAACCAGAATATCGGATTGATGATTTGCATCTGATATAATAGAGTAGACAAAGCTATAATCACGGCACCCATCAATAACAAACTCTGAATGATTAGAAATGCTTTTGTGTGATTGGTAACCCATCTCATCGAAGCCATCAATAGCAGGACAATGATGGCAATAGGCAATTCTGTTTTGGTAAAGAGAGCAGTTTGCCCACCATAACCCAGCTCATTCAGGATTTCGGGCATAAAGTTATCCCTGAATTCTCTGTATGCTGTCAGCAAAACATACGACACTATAAACAATATAAGACCCAAACCAAATTCCTTGACAAAAGCTTTCCTTTCAGCCTTATACATCGGCCGGCGTTCCACTCTGTCATCTATGTCTTCAGCATTGGGCGGAGGCATCTGATACAATAGCCAGACAGAAATACAAAGGGGTATGTACATCACGACGTCAGCTGCAAAAGGCATCATAAATTCTGAAGTGCCTAGGGCATTCATTACCCATTTGCCGATAGTTTTTGCAAAACCTGACCCTATAATAAATGAAGCTGTCAGTGCTGCTACCAATATGTCTGTATTGACTCGACCTTCTAAAAAACCAAGTATCACACCATAAAACAAACCTAATGGCAGACTGGCGAAAAATATGAAAATCAAATTGTAAGGTGCAGGAGTAAGTCCAAATAAAAGCATGCTCAATCCCGAAAGACCTGTGAATATCAATAGATTACGTGCACGCTTTTCTGGTTTCATTTCAGAAACTATTTTGACTCCTATGCCTTTAGACACTGCAAAACCCAATACCTGTGCGGTGATCATTAGGATCTTGAAGTGTACACCCCAAAAGTATAAATCATCAAAAGTTGCAGCTGTGTAAGCTCGCCTGAATGGATAGAAACAAAGGTAAGTGCAAAAAGCAGCAATCCCCAATGCCAATGTTTGATAACTTTTAGGCCATTTGGCAATTGTATTTTTTAATGATATCTCCATTTTTTATAAGAATATGTCCCGGAAAAGAAAGTATGGCCCGGGAAAATGATTTTACTAATGTTAAGTATAAAAATTGACCAAGCAAATCTAATCTAAAACTCCGTATGTTTGTTGTTAATGGTAGATAATTTGCTCTGATGAAACGGAAAGCATACCAAAATCAATCATAGTGGAATAAAATAGGATGATGCTCAATTTTTATAGTGTATAAAATGATCTTTAATGAAAAAAATACTTTGGACAGAAATTGTCTATTTAACTTTTTTTCACATGCTTTGCATAGGACAAACGACATGGAATTTTACTCATGACATACAAAAAAATAATTTTTATAAACTTTCAGGAACGATAAGTGGTAAATTTCCCATTAAAATGCATCTGGAATTGGATACTTTTCTGTGTGGAAATCCTTATGATGATGACAAAAGTCAAACACTAAAAGGATGGTATTTTTACGAAAAAACCAAAACAAAAATTCCTTTAAAAGGCGCTTACAATACGGCTGAAGGTCGCGAGTATATCGAACTGTTTGTTCCCACAAACAAAAATGAAAACCTAAATATAAAGACCTGTAAATTAAAGGAATATACCGAAATATTTATCAACAAGAAGGCATTTGATTTGACAAAGATGCAGTGGAAAATGAAAAAATCAAGTACTTTCAGCCCGGTGGATCTCATAATGGAGCATCATTCCAGCACTGAAACAAAAATTACTATTTCATTTTCTAATGGAGGCAAAAAACAAAATACAATCGACATCAGCCAATTGTCCGGGGCAAAATATTTATCCGAATTCCGTTTTTTCGATACCAAATATAAAGGCAAATTTTATTATGCGACTTTTGAATTCCAGGAATGGTCACGTCAGGATGATAATGCTAATGCGATGTGCGGAGCCGGCATCGAAAGATATTTAGGATACGTAAAATTAGACAGTTCAGGTAAGGTGGTTGATTTTAAAATATGCCTTAGAGAAAGTTGCTGGCATCATGATAAAGTGGAGGAATTAATGATAGTACTTGGTTTTCCTGAGTATGGACTTGTAAAAAGCGACTGAATTGCTGGCATCAAAGAGTCAATCATGCATTTCTCAACTAAGTCAAATTGGCAAAATACGCTGGGCTGCGTAATCATTGAGAGACAACTTGATCATGAGAATGGAAGCAAATGCTTCTGAAATGTCAAGGAGTTTAGATAAAACCTGAAAGATAAATGGAATTGTACTCCCTGAAGATAAAATTTAGGTGATATTGATATGTTTTTTGTACATACAATCAGTATTTTTTTAGACCTTTACATTAAAAAAATAGATATTATGCCTTTACAATTTATCAAAATACCCAACCGGGTTATTTCTGTTGCCTTTTTATTTTTTATTATTGTATTCAGTTACGCCCAGCCTTCAGAACAATTTGTAAAAGTTGTGGTTGCACCTGATCATAATGACTGGACCTATAAAACAGGTGAAAATGTAAAATTTACCATCAGCATCCTTCAGAACGGAAACCTCTTAAAAAATGCGGTAGTTAAATATGAGATAGGACCTGAAAAAATGGAGCTGCAAAAAAAAGATTCACTGTCCTTACCGGAAGGAAGACTGGTCGTGGATGCAGGCACCATGAAAGAGCCTGGTTTTCTGCGTTGCGTCGTTATCGCCATGGTGAATGGGAAATCTTACCGCGGATTAGCTACAGCTGCATTCAATCCATTGATGATAGAACCCGCAGTAATAAAGCCTGATGATTTTACAGCATTCTGGGATAATGCAAAAGCTGAGCTTTCTAAAATCCCTATGGACGCAAGGATGACCTTATTACCGGAACGCTGCACCGAAAATGTAAACGTATATCATGTCAACCTTCAGAACTACAGATTCAACACAAGATTGTATGGTATTTTATGTGTACCGAAAAAAGAAGGAAAGTATCCTGCTGTATTGCAGGTTCCGGGCGCTGGTGTAAGGCCATATATGGGTGATATTTCCAATGCTGAAAAGGGGTTTATTACTTTTCAGATAGGCATACATGGCATTCCTGTAAACATGGATGTATCAGTGTACAACAACCTCATGGCTGGCGCCTTGTCAGGTTACTGGAATTATAATCTGGATGACAAGGACCGGTTTTACTATAAAAGAGTGTATCTCGGTTGTGTTCGGGCCAATGATTTTATTGTTAGCCTTCCGCAGTATGACGGAAAAAATCTGGGTGTGGTAGGTGGCAGCCAGGGTGGTGCATTATCTATCATTACAGCGGCGCTCGATCAAAGTGTAAAATACTGGGCAGCCTATTATCCTGCATTGTCTGATCTCACCGGTTATCTAAAGGGCCGTGCCGGTGGCTGGCCGCATTTGTTTGACAAAAACAATCTGGCATTTAATAACACCAGGGAAAAGATAAATACTGCCGGCTATTATGATGTAGTCAACTTTGCAAAGCAACTAAAAGTACCGGGATTCTATACGATGGGATTTAATGATGAAACATGCCCGCCTACTTCCATGTATGCTGCATATAATGTCATTACAGCACCAAAAGAACTGTACATCGCACAGGAAACCGGTCATTGGACCTATCCCGAACAGAGTGAAAAATTGACCAACTGGCTGATGAATAAGTTGAAGGGGCAATAAGAACAGCATTTTACGCTATTCGGCAGACCCCAAATATCGTGAATTCGGGTAAAGCACAATTAAGAAATATAGGATGAAAGACTTTATTTTAGATATGTAATCATGTTTGATCAAATTAAAGCAAAATTTACCGGCGAATTGTATTTTAATAGTGCTGACAAAGACAACGCTATCAAAAGAGTATATGCCACCGATGCTTCTGAATATCAGGAACTTCCCCTTGCAGTAGCTTTACCAAAAACAGAAAATGATATTAAAACTTTAGTCGAATATGCTGCACAATCAGGTACTCACCTGATACCACGTGCCGCTGGAACATCACTGGCAGGACAGGTCGTGGGAAATGGGGTAGTGGTGGATATTTCAAAACATTTTACTCAGATCATCGAATTAAATCCAACAGAAAAATGGGTTCGGGTGCAACCGGGAGTCATCAGGGACGATCTCAATGTTTATCTGAAGCCCTTTGGACTCATGTATGGCCCTGAGACATCCACATCCAACAGGGCAATGATAGGTGGTATGATAGGAAACAATTCATGTGGGCTGCATTCGATCATTTGGGGTACTGCACGGGATCATTTATTGGAATGTAAGGCCATTCTTGCTGATGGGAGTGAGGTTGTTTTCAGAGATTTGACCGAAGCAGAATATTTTGAAAAATGTAATCAGAAAGACTTTGAAGGCGAGATTTACAGGAGGATAAATGGTCTTCTTACAGATCACAAAAATCAAACAACCATCCGAGAAGGTTTTCCATCAAAAAATATAAAGAGGCGCAACACAGGATATGCGCTGGATTTTTTATTAAATCAGGTGAGCTTCGATCATGCTGAGCCATTTAATTTGTGCCAACTCATCGCCGGATCAGAAGGTACGTTGTGTTTTATCACCGAGGCAAAACTACAATTATTGGATCTTCCCCCTTCGGCAGTAGCCATGGTAGCCGTACATACAGCAAGTATTCACGATGCATTGTTGGCCAATCTGGTTGCTATGGAGCATCATTGTGCCGCTTCAGAACTCGTTGACCATTTTATTCTTGAATTTACTAAAACCAATCCGCACCAGTCAAAAAACAGATCATTTATAGAAGGTGAGCGCAATGCCATTCTGATGGTTGAATTTTTTGGAACGGATGAAGCCAATCTTATAGAAAAGTGTCAACAATTGATCAGTGAATTAAAGGATAAAAAATTGGGATATGCTTACCCAATTCTGCAGGGTGAAGAGAGCAAAAAGGCTTGGGAAGTACGTAAAGGAGGCCTTGGATTGTTAAGGAACCTTCCCGGAGATGCCAAACCGGTCAATCTCATTGAGGATTTTGCAGTAGTTCCAAAGGATTTGCCGGAATATATTGAAAAATTGGAAACATTATTAAAAAAACATGGATTGCAGTACGCCATGTATGCCCATGCAGGAGCCGGAGAATTGCACGTTGAGCCGATTATCAATTTAAAAACAACAGAAGGAGTGGTGCTGTTTCGGACAATCCTGACTGAAACTGCCACTTTGGCCAAATCATATGGTGGCTCATTATCAGGAGAACACGGAGATGGCAGGCTGCGCGGCGAGTTTATACCATTTATGATGGGGCAAGATGTGTATCGGCTTTTCAAGGATGTAAAGTATGTTTTTGATCCCAAAAATGTATTCAATACGGGAAAAATTGTCGATGCTCCACCCATGGATCAGTCCCTGAGATATCAAACGGAAAGCAAAGTTAAAGAAGTAAAAACAACCTATAATTTTTCAGATCAGGGTGGTTTTTTGCGGTTGGCAGAAAAGTGTAGTGGTTCAGGCGACTGCAGAAAAACAGCCGTCAGTGGCGGTACCATGTGCCCCAGTTATATGGCGACAAGACATGAAAAAGATACCACACGTGCACGGGCGAATATCCTGAGACAATTTCTGACAAATCAGGAAACCAATGTGGTGACCGATCATGAAGTAAAAGAAATTCTCGATTTATGCCTTTCCTGCAAAGCATGTAAATCAGAATGTCCTTCCAGTGTGGACATTGCTAAAATGAAGGGTGAATTTCTTCAAAACTATTATGACCGTCATGGAGTACCTTTCAGAGCAAAGCTGATAGGTAATTTTTCAAGACAAATGGCTCTGGCATCTTATTTTCCCGGTATTTTCAATTTTTTATTTGGCACTCCTTCATTGCGAAAAATCATCAATAGAATTGTTGGATTTCATCCGGAACGCTCCATGCCGTATCTTTCACAGGAGACATTTCACCATTGGTATAAGATAAACAAACCTGAAAAAGATAGAATATCAGGCAAAAAAGTCTATGTTTTTTGTGATGAGTTTACCAATTACAATGATGCTGAAGTAGGCAAAAAACTGATACTACTCTTGCGTACGCTGGGATATAATCCTGTCATCCCTGATCACACTGAAAGTGGTCGTGCATATATGTCCAAAGGTATGATCAAACAAGCTAAAAATATTGCTGTCACCAACGTTCAAATGCTTAAAGATATCATTTCTGCCGATACACCTCTGATAGGAATAGAACCATCGGCGATTTTATCTTTCCATGATGAATATCCGGATCTGGTCCCCGAAAGTGAAAGGGAATCAGCAAAAAAACTTGGAAAGCATAGTCTTTTGTTTGAAGAGTGGTTTGCCAATGAAATAGATAAAGGAGAAATCTCAAGAGAACGATTTACAACTGTAAATAAAAAAGTCATCCTTCATGGCCACTGTCATCAAAAAGCAATAGTCGGAACAGACGCAACAAAAAAAGTGCTCTCATTTCCACAAAATTATCAGGTGATCACCCTCAATACGGGATGTTGCGGTATGGCAGGTTCATTTGGATACGAAAAAGAACATTATGATCTGTCGATGCAGGTGGGAGAGTTAGTATTATTCCCTTCTATCAGAGCAGAGGATCAAAATGTAATAGTAGCTGCTTCTGGTACCAGTTGCAGACACCAGATCAAAGATGGTACAGGGAGACATAGCCAGCATGCTATTGAGATTCTTTATGATGCTTTAGCCATCTGAACATAAACCGACTGGTAGCTTAAGAGATTAATGCTGAAAAGGCTAAAATAGGAGTATGTGTAAATTTTCAAGTTTGAACTGAACGAAAGCGAACAAATTTTATTTTTTACAAAGTGTATGGTATTCAATTTGAAGAGATAATGGTTCCTTTATGTTTTTTAGGGTTATTACAAAGACATTCAAGAACTTAAAATTTTTGGATCTATTTCCATCTATTATAACCTTATAAAAAAAAGTTTAACATAAAGTTTACTTCAGTTAAACAAAATAGGTATATCTTTGTATTTAGATTAAATATAAACAAGCTTAAAATGGCAGACAACAGACTTATATATTTGGACAATAATGCGACAACGCCCACTGACCCAAGGGCAGTAGAAGCTATGCTTCCATTTTTTTATGAAATTCCCGGCAATGCTGCCAGCAGGAATCACCCATTCGGATGGAAAGCAGAAGAAGCGGTGGATTATGCAAGAGAGCAAATCGCTGATCTCATCAATGTGGATTCAAAAGAAATCATATTTACATCAGGAGCTACAGAGTCAGATAATCTGGCTATAAAAGGTGTTTTTGAAATGTATGCTTCCAAAGGAAATCACATCATCACTGTAAAAACGGAACACAAAGCTGTACTCGATGCTTGCAAACGTGTAGAAAAAATGGGTGGAGACGTAACTTATCTTGATGTAAAAAATGATGGTTTGATAGACCTGGCTGAGTTGGAAGCGGCCATCACAGATAAAACAATTTTAATTTCTGTCATGTGGGCCAATAACGAAACCGGTGTCATCCAGCCTATGAAAGAGATCGGAGACATCTGTAAAAAAGCATGGAGTACTGTTTATGAGTGATGCTACTCAGGTGGTCGGAAAAATTCCGATTGACCCTAAGGCTACCGGTGTGCATCTGATGGCATTTACCTCACACAAAATGTATGGTCCTAAAGGTGTAGGTGCACTTTTTGTCAATAGGAAAACCCAAGAGTTAAAGTTACCGCTCAGATGGATGGAGGCGGACACGAAAGAGGAATGAGATCAGGTACGCTCAATGTTCCCGGTATCGTTGGTTTTGGCAAAGCAGCTTCCATCGCAAAAGCTGAAATGGCTCAGGATGCTGCAAGACTTTCAGTGTTGAGGGACAAACTTGAAAATGCTTTCAAAAACAGTCTGGAAGAAGTATATGTCAATGGCAATGTCGATCATCGTATGCCGCATGTGACCAATATATCTTTCAAACACGTAGAAGGAGAAGGGCTCATGATGACCTTCAATCAAAATATAGCTGTGTCATCAGGATCAGCATGTACATCCGCTTCTCTTGAGCCATCTTATGTACTCGTAGCGCTGGGATTGGGTGATGATCTGGCACATTCGTCCATCAGATTCAGTTTGGGAAGATTTACGACAGAAGAGGATGTGGATTATGCCATCGAAGCTGTATCAAAAGGGGTAAATCATATGAGAGACCTGAGCCCAATATGGGAAATGTACAAAGAAGGTATAGATCTCAGTACTGTAGAGTGGGCAGAACATTAAAAACAAAAAATAGTAATTTTCAATATCATAATTTAAAATAAATAATATGGCTTATTCAGATAAATTGTTGGATCACTTCAAGCACCCTAAAAATGTAGGAACACTTGATAAAAGTAAAAAAAATGTAGGTACAGGATTGGTAGGCGCACCTGAATGCGGTGACGTCATGAGACTTCAGATCGAAGTGGATGAAGCAACGGACACTATAATTGATGCCAAATTCAAAACCTTTGGTTGCGGATCGGCTATTGCTTCTTCATCTCTGGCAACAGAGTGGCTCAAGGGAAAAAAGATCGACGAAGCTCTAAGCATAGATAATATGGCCATCGTCGAAGAGTTGGCATTGCCACCTGTAAAAATACACTGCTCGGTGCTGGCTGAAGATGCGATCAAAAGTGCGATAGCAGATTACAAAAAGAAAAATGAAGTTGTTACTGCATAGTATTGTTGTAGTAACTTTTTAAAATTACATTATTTATGTTATTTGTAGCTGACAGTGCAAAAGAAAGGATAGAAGAAATCATCAGGACGAAAAGCATAGCAGATGATTACTTTATCAGGGTGAGTGTCACCAGTGGCGGATGCTCAGGATTATCTTATTCGATGGATTTTGATAATGAAAACAAACCCAACGATCAGGTATTTGATGATAATGGTGTTCGCGTGGTAACAGATCTTAAAAGTTTTTTATATCTATGCAATACCACCCTTGAGTTTTCAGGTGGATTGAATGGTAAAGGTTTTTATTTCAATAATCCCAATGCAGCCCGTACTTGTGGCTGTGGAGAGAGTTTTGCGGTTTAATAGAGGAGAAAAAATTAGCAAAAACAAAAGCGGTGCTCGATGTTAAATGGAGCACCGCTTTTTTTTTGGAAATTTTCAAGCATGTACATATACATTATCTGATAGAATCAGTTTATATCATGCACAAAATTGATTGTAAAAAATTATTAATTGGCGCATTTACTTATAGTTGTTGGTAAGAGTAAAAGACAGCAGGGTAATTATTTTTACTACTTTGTCAAATTATAAGGACTTTCCGATTTATTGGAAACTGTTGGGTTAACCCAACAGTTGTTACCTAATTTACCCATATATTTATTCCGACGAGAATTTATTTTTCTAAAGACGATGATACACATGTCTTTATTATAAAAATAATTCTGTCGCCATTATAAGGAATCTTTAACTATAAAAAAATATCAGGTTTCCGGTTATTTACATTTTGATGAAAGTGTCAGTGAATTTGATTTTTGAAGGTGACAAAGTAGAATTAAGACAATTAGACAAATAAAACTATTCTCTGAACATCATAGAATACGTGTTCTCTTATTTTGAGAAATTATCTCGATTTTTGATATTTATTCAGATTTAATACTTATATTTGCGAAATATTCTCAAAAATAAGCAATTATGTTACTTGAATTTAGTGTCGCAAACTTCCTATCTTTTAGTGAAAGAAAGACTTTGAGCTTAGTTGCATCAAGCATAAGTGATTACAAAGAAACAAATACTTTTACTTCTGAAAGGCACACGCTTTTAAATGGAGCTATAATTTACGGTGCTAATGCCAGCGGCAAATCAAACTTCATTCGTGCTATGAGCACTATGAAAAGAATAGTGATGCAGTCATTTAACCAATCTTCCACAAAGACATTAGACGTTACTCCATTCTTATTAAATACTGAAACTGAAAATAGTCCATCATATTTTGAAGTTCTATTTGAAATACTAAATGTCAGATACAGATATGGATTTGAAATAACAAACAAGGAAGTAGTAAGTGAATGGTTATTTGAATCAAAGAAAAATGCCGAAAAATTATTATTCGTTAGAGAAGGTGATGGAATAGAAGTGTCGCCTTCTTTTAAAGAAGCAGAAAACCTTGAAAGTAAAACAAGAAATAACGCTTTATTTTTATCAATTATAGACCAATTTAATGGAGTT
This sequence comes from Saprospiraceae bacterium, assembly GCA_016713025.1. Lineage (NCBI taxonomy): Bacteria > Pseudomonadati > Bacteroidota > Saprospiria > Saprospirales > Saprospiraceae > Saprospiraceae bacterium. Next base: position 719,683 of record JADJPZ010000003.1, read on the forward strand.
ACAGCTAAAAGAATAATGAATTGGTTCAATAACTTAATTACCATTTCGGGACTAACGCACGAGAACTATGAAATGATAACTTTAAAATTGTTGGAAAAAGGAGATGTTACACAAACAATGGGTGATTTTTATTTTACTTTGGAATTAGGATTTGATGGAATCAACGTCAAAAAAGAAAAATTAAATTCAAAAAACCTATTAGAAATAGGTCAAGAATCAGTGGCAAAATCCTTTATTAAGGATATCGAAGATGGTTATCACTTTGACATTAAAACTTTTCACGATAAATATGATAAACATAATAATAAATCAGGTGAAATAGAGTTTGATATGCGTAGCCAGGAATCAGCAGGAACTAATAAAGTATTTAATATTTCAGGACCTATTTTTGATGTTTTACACAATGGTGGTGTTTTGGTAATTGATGAGCTTGATTCCAGTTTGCATCCACTAATGACGTTAGCAATAACAAGACTCTTTAATTCAGAAAAAGACAATTCTAAAAATGCACAATTAATATTTACAACTCACGATACCAACTTATTTTCATATGGAAAGTATCGAAGAGACCAAATTTATTTTGTAGAAAAAGATAAATACGGTGCATCTGATTTATATTCATTGGTTGAGTATCGAGAAGAAGATGGTAATAAGGTTCGTAAAGACCGATCATTTGAAAGTGATTATATACAAGGCAGATATGGTGCAATTCCTTACATTGGAGATATTTCTAAAATTGTGGGGGAATGGCAAGAAAAGTAAAAATACCCAATCATATTAAGAAAAGACACGAGCGAACTGAATCAAAACGTTTAGAAGAAACAAAATCTAAGCGTAGGTTTTTCCTGATTGTGTGTGAAGGCGAAAAAACAGAACCAAATTATTTCGAATCTCTAAAAAATGATTTACCCAAAGGTGTGTTGGATGTTTATGATTTTAAAATCTTAGGCAATGGACATAACACAGTCTCACTAGTTAATAGTGCAATGGCTTTAAGTAACAAATGGCAAGCACAAACAAATAGAACAGTTGACAAGTTGTGGGTAGTATTTGACAAAGACAGTTTTTCAGACCAGTCTTTTAACTCAGCTATTCAAACCTGCATTGCAAATAGTCCAAGTGTTGATTGTGCTTGGACAAATGAAGCTTTTGAACTTTGGTATCTATTGCATTTTCACTATTACAACACGGGGATAAGTAGAAAGCAATATCAGGATTTGATAGAAGACAATTTTAAGAAAAATGGTTTAAAAGATTATGTTTACAAAAAGAATAGCACGGAAATGTATTCCTTATTGGAAACCTACGCAAGTAGAGAAAATGCTATAAAAAACGCTGTGAATCTCGAAAAACTTTATATTGAACAACAAAACTATTCGGTTCAAAACCCTTGCACTAAGGTTCACAAACTTGTAGCTGAACTTTTTGGGCTAGAAAAAATAATTGAAGAAGAAAATAACAAATGAGAGAACGCCAGCACCCAATGAAATCAGAAATTCGCTAAAATAATTGTTCCAAATATAGAAACATTTTTATCTTTGTAAAAGGAATCATTTAAACAAGGAAAAAGTAGAAAATGAAGACAATAACATTATCGGAACTTGAAGATAAAACACTTGATATAATGGGAAGTCCAAAACGAGATAGATATGAACAGGAACTAAGAGTAGAAATATTGGCAGAAAAGATCAAGCAATTGAGAATAGAGCGAAACTTAACTCAAGAACAACTTGGTAAATTGGTGGGCGTCCAAAGAGCTCAAATTTCAAAAATGGAAAACAATACCGGCAACGTAACAATCTCAACTTTGATGAAAATATTTGGAGCTTTAAAAGCTAAGGTCAAATTTGAAATTGAAAAAGAACAATTTGAATTAACATAAAATCACACAGCAAGTAACTACGACTTTGATGATAGATTTGCTATCGCTACATTCACTACATAGCCTGAACGAAATAATTTTTTAGTGAAGGAGTGTTTATTTTTTAAACTTTCTATATCTTAGCGAATTAAAAAATTATCCGGGCTTTGAGCAACCAGACAACCAATGCTAAAATAAAAAAAATCTTAAGCAACAACGATTTTCAAAAGATCCTTGCAAGATTGTCTGTTCAGAAAGGTATCAGTCAGGTTCAGGCAAATATTGAAGCAGAAACATACTTGCAGGAATTATTTGCAGAACACGATCCATCAGTGAATTTTGGGTTTATTGAGATATTTCAGTATCTCATCGGTCAGGGTTTTGATAAAAACATAGATACTGACACTGCAGAACTGAAGGCTTTATCCAGATTGATGCGACGGCATCCGGTGGCTTTTGTCCTTACTCATAAGTCTTACATTGATCTGGTAGTGCTCATGATAGTATTGGCACGACACGGTCTTCCGTTGCCATTTCTCTTTGCAGGTATAAATCTGGATATGCCCGGAGTAGGAAAAATTGTCAGAAATAATGGTGTCATTTTTATCAGACGATCTTTTAAAGATAACATCATCTACAAAGCTGCGTTGAGATACTATATAAGCTGGCTTCTGAAACAGCAATCTCATTTTATGTGGGCGATAGAGGGCACACGGTCCCGCACAGGAAAGCTGGTATGGCCTCAGATGGGAATCCTGAAGTATATAGCTGAAGCTGAACAGGATATCAGGCAACAGGTAAAATATGTACCGGTATCCATCGTATATGACCTTATCCCTGATGTGGATGATATGACCACTGAAACGCGAGGCAAAAAGAAAAAGCCTGAGACAGTAAAGTGGATGATAAACTATCTGAGAAAAATGAGTTCAGAAAAGCTGGGAAAAATTTCACTCAGAATTGGTGAGCCTGCAGATATGTTTGAACGCGGTGATGATCTGTTGAATCTTCCAAAGGATGCTGAAGTGCTCACAGACTCTACAATTTCGAGACTTGCATTTAGATTGATACATAAAATCAACAAAATCACACCTGTTACTACAGTATCTTTGATTTGTAATGCTCTTCTCAGTAAATTTTCACTAACCAAAAGAGGTGTGGAAAGCAATGTATCAGATTTGATGCGAATAATTGAAAACCACAAAATAGATGCTCTTGTAGACCGTGGTATGCCTATCGGAGAGAGTGTACAGAGAGCATTGAATCTGCTGGTGCAGGCTGGTATAGTCAAATTTCAGGGTGACGGACTTCATACAAAATATACAGTCAACAGGGACAAATACCTTCAGGCTACATATTATGCCAATATGTCTGTACATCACTTAGTACACCGGTCATTTATTGAATTAGCACTATTAAAAATTATTGACTCAAAATCTGGTCAGTCACAAATCGATTTTTGGAAAGAGATTATGTCTCTCAGAGATTTTTTTAAGTTTGAGTTTTTTTATTCTGAAAAAGACAAGTTCAGCTCTGAAATAGAATCAGAACTTAAATACATGCTGGGAGAAAAAGTCACCAATGAAATCTTTAATAAAAAAACCAATGTGACGAGTATACTAAGGACACAAAATTTACTTGTTGCACCTGTGATCCTCAGCAACTATCTGGAAGCGTATAAGGTAGTAGCTGAAGGTATGCTGATATGGGATCCTACTGTTGACTTTGAAGAGCAGGCATTTGTAGAGTATTGTTTGTTTTTAGGTGAGGAAATGCATTGGTTGGGACAAATCAACAGAGTCGAAGCTGTCTCACTTCCTTTCCTTCAAAATGGCATCCGGCTTGCAAAAAATCTGAAAATCTGGCCCGAGGAAGGTTTTGATAAAGATAAAATCATCGAGTTCAACAAATGGGTAGATAATATCACGGCAAGGGTCAATGTATTGCTTAATTATACTTTAGAGCAGAGAGTAAATCAGGACTATCACATTCCTGTCGAGAGAGAAATTATTCCGGGTACAAAAACAGAAAAAATTACCATGGAAATCCTCGAAGGTGAACGTGGTCCTCATATAGGAGCGTTTTTCGATCTGGATAGGACTTTGATCAATGGATTTTCTGCAAAAAACTTTGTCGCATCCAGACTACTTAGCGGAAGATTTACTTCTCAGGAACTCATAGCCCAGTTTGCAGGGGCTATTTCTTATGCAAGAGATACAGGAAATTTTGGAAAAATGGCCGCCATCAGTGCCAATGGAGTAAAAGGTATAGATGAACATGTATTTATTCAGGTTGGCGAAGAGGTGTATCGTAAAAAGTTGGCTGAAGCAATTTATCCTGAATCCAGAGCACTTGTTTCTGCTCATATAGAGATGGGACATACTGTTGCCATCATTTCTGCAGCTACTCCTTATCAGGTTGAGCCCATTGCCAGAGACCTTTGTATTGATATCGTGGAATGCACGAGACTGGAAGTGATCGATGGAAAATTTACCGGAAAAATTATTGAACCTGCCTGTTGGGGGGCTGGGAAAGCTATTGCCGGTCAAAAACTTGTAGAAAAACACCATCTAAACATCCGTAAAAGCTATTTCTACACAGACAGTGCCGAAGATATCCATCTATTGGAAATAGTAGGAAATCCCAGACCTGTCAATCCCGATACAAAACTTTCTGGCATAGCATTTCAGAATGACTGGCCTGTATTGAGATACAATGATGCACACAACTCCAGGATAGCAGGTATGGTTCGGACGGGTTTGTCACTTGGAGTGGTCATTCCTGCTATACTCAATGGTTTTTCCAAAGGCACCACTAATATGTCATGGAACGAAGGAGTGGAATCGATGATGAGGTCTATAGGTGATTTAGGGACATATGTTGCTGGTATTACACTGAGTATCAAAGGAGAAGAGCATCTATGGTCGCATCGTCCTGCGGTCTTTATACTCAACCACCAGAGCAATGCTGATATGCTGATAGCGATCAAACTGATAAGAAAAGAAGCCAGAGGTGTTGCAAAAATGGAACTTAAAAAAATGCCTGTAGTTGGACAGATTTTAGAAGCTTCCGGGACCATTTTCCTCGACAGGACAGATAAAGAAAAAGCGATCGAAGCTTTAAAGCCAGCCATAGATAGTCTGAAGAGCGGAATTTCCATTGTGATATTTCCTGAGGGCACACGGAGTTATGATTATACGCTCGGTTCGTTCAAAAAAGGAGCATTTCATATTGCAATGGAAGCCGGTGTGCCGATAGTGCCGATAGTGCTGAAAAATGCTCATGACGTCATGCCAAGGGGAAAAAATATTTTTAATCCTGCACTTGTAGAGGTCATCATTCATCCGCCTGTACTTACTCATGACTGGAATAAAAGTAATCTTGATGTCAAAATACGAGAAATTCGCAATTTGTATCTGAAAGACTTAAAACAGCCATTAGACGAAGTTGAATGAATAGTTTAATTGTGTAATTAAAATTTTATCAACTGGATTTCCTATTTTGAACACGATTTTATACCGACGAGAATTTAATTTTATAATAATTCTGTCGCCAATATACTCAAAATGAATACCATAGTAGACGAATTTTTCGCAAACCAATTTATTTTGAGTATAAACATACTCCAAGAGTCACAATATTCATTAATGAATTTTCAAAATCATCATTAACAATCCTAAAGCAATGAACTTAAATATAGCCGTACTTGGTGGTGGATCATGGGGGACTACCGTAGCATCATTAATTGCCACTAATTGTCCTACCACACTTTGGGCCAGAGACAACAGCACTGTCAGAGATATCAACAAGCACCATAGAAATGACAAATATCTCAAAGGTCTGCATCTAAATCAAAACCTAAAGGCAAACCATTCATTAGAAAAAACCCTCAGAGAGGCGGATGTAGTGGTAATGGGTATTCCTTCTCAGCACTGCCGTAGTGTGCTGGAAGAAGCAAAACCATATGTAAGACCCTGGGTTCCTTTTGTGAGCCTAACAAAAGGGATCGAACAGGGTACCCAAATGCGCATCACACAGATCATAGAGTCTATATTCCCTCAGCACCCTGTAGGGGTCCTCACAGGACCAAATCTGGCGAAAGAGATCCTCCAGGGTCAGGCAGCAGCAGCCGTGATAGCTATGGCAGACAGCAATATTGCCGAAGCACTTCAACAGGTTTTCAGAACAGGCTTACTCAGGGTATACACCAATAATGATGTAGTAGGTTGCGAACTTGCAGGTGCTTTGAAAAACGTAATTGCTATTGCCGCCGGCATGGGAGATGGCGCAGGAGCAGGTGACAATACACGAGCTGCAATCATCACAAGAGGACTGGCTGAGTTGTCCCGTCTTGGCATCGCTATGGGTGGACAACCTGGTACTTTTGCCGGTCTTGCAGGAATGGGAGACCTTATCGCCACGTGTATCAGTCCACTGAGTAGAAACAGATATGTAGGTGAGCAACTTGGCAAAGGCAGAACAATCCATGATATCATTGCAGAAATGTCCATGGTAGCCGAAGGCGTCAAAACATGTGGTGTTGTGGTACAGTTGGCTGATATATACGGTGTCGAAATGCCTATATCGCAGGAAGTCAACAAAGTGATCAACGAAGCCGCCACTGTCCGACAGGCTTTCCGGGGACTCCTTTCTGCCAAGACGGGAACTGAAGCCGATCCTGGATAAGACAAAGTTATACCGACGAGAATTTATTTTTCTAAAGACGATGGATGGTACTCATGTCTTTATTTTAAAAATAATTCTGTCGCCACTATAAAGACGATGTTTTACATCCTTTATTTTACGTTTGTTCGTCGTAGTTTCCAGCTACGATGCAATATAGACAGGCATCTTGCCTGAATCGCGAAATAATAAAATGGTGATTTTTGCAGATATCGAGCTCAGAGATCGACTGATTCAAAGCGGAAAACTTAGTGATGGGTAAATGGGGAAAACAACAGGCTGGATATAGTAATGCACTACTAAAAAGCTTAACTAATGTGAAGCGAAAAAATGAAATACAACCTAAATCATCATTTGCTCATCTTCATCCACAAACTCAAGTTCGGCATCTTTTTCCCAGATTTCCATTTCACAAGGTTTGCAATTGAATTTTAGTTTATATTCGATGTCCCCATGTTTAAGGGTCAGTGGTTCGACTACCTTTTCACCCATCGAAGCACGCTGAAATCGGGCACATTTTCCCAATTCATATTTGACACAATATTTTGTGGTCATCACCCTAGACTTTCCCGGATCCCACTGCAGTTCAAAAGCTTTTTCTATTTCTTGGACACCATGTCGCTTATAAAAGTTTCTGGCCAATTGATTGGAAACATTATAAGTAAAATCCAGTTTTTCGACAGGGTATGGATGATCAGTCTTAATGATTTGGTGAGTTTCTCTTTGGTATCGTGCGATCCGAATTTCTACCAATTGTTGCAGAACATCCCTTCTGATTTCATTGACTTTGGAGATAGGCAAAAACCAGTTTTCAGTAAGTTGTACATCAATTTCATCTACTACGAATACGGTATTGCCCGTTTTTGAAAGGTTCTTTTTGATATTTGGTATGACTGATTCACCGCTATTGGCCAATGCTTTTTCCATGCCCAAAATCATTTCACTTTCATAACCGTCTTCGTCTATAGCTACTAAACGGAATCCTCCTTGAATTTCACTAAAATGTAAATGCACTCCTATCTTACGGATGGCACTTTTTTCCTGCTCTACCATTTTAATAAACTCTGCGTCAGAATTTCTATAGATTGTAGTGCCCACTGAGATGGACTTTAGTGTATTCAATACGACGATATCATTGACGATGATATTGACTTGAGCACCATCAGCTTCTCCATTTGAATTGACAAAATACAAACCGTCACCATTATTGAGCTTTTCAAAATTTTCTATTACATAACCATTGGCCTTGGCTTCGAGTACTTTGCCTATGAACTGACCTTGTGACTTTGGAGTGTCCCAACTCCCGATTTTTTCTTTACGTTTATTGACAAAATAGTCAGTGTATCCTCGATTAAAACTTCTGTCCATTTCCGGTTCGAAATGATAGAAAGTCCTTCCCGAAGATGCTTTTTGGTATATATCTGCATTATTTTCCAAAAATTCATCCAATCTTTTTCGCAAAAAGGATGTATTGTTTTTAACATAAACTATATCCTTGAGTCTCCCTTCGATTTTGAAGGATGTGATTCCCGCTTCTATCAACGCAGGTAACTGATCACTCAAGTCGAGATCTTTGATAGATAGCAGATGCGCTGTCTGAATCAGGGTGGTGCCCGTTCCGTCAATGAGTTCGTAAGGCAGTCGGCAATTTTGCGCACAAGAGCCGCGATTGGCACTGCGCTCCCCATTGGCAATACTCATATAACAATTGCCACTAAATGATACACAGAGTGCGCCTGATACAAAAAACTCCAACTCTGCATCTGTTGCTTCATGTATTTCTTTGACCTGATCGAGATTCAATTCTCTTGCCAATACTACTCTTTTGATACCCGCTTCTCTCAGAAATTTTACGTGTTTCGGATCCCTATTATTGGCCTGAGTGCTTGCATGCAGAACGATTGGTGGCAGTTTCATCTCCAGGATAGCCATGTCTTGTATGATGAGGGCATCTACACCAATGTCATAGAGTTGGTAAATCAATTTTCTGCAAATTTCCAGCTCATCATCATACAAAATCGTATTGATAACTACAAAAACCTGAGCCTTGAACAAGTGCGCATACCGAACCATTTCGGCTATATCTTCCAGTGAGTTAGTGGCATTGGTACGTGCTCCAAATTGTGGAGCGCCTATATAGACAGCATCAGCCCCGGCATTGATGGCGGCAATACCTTGTATGAGATTTTTGGCAGGAGCCAGAATTTCTATTTTTTTTCTCATAGGAGAAACTAAAGTTATTGTGATGGTTAATCCACCACAAAGGTAGGTATATTTATATTACACAACCATACTGAATTATCTGAGTCTCAGTGTTTATTTGTTTTTTATTGGGCTAAACCCGTTATAGGTATAGTTTTTGAATGTTCTTATTTGTCAAAGTTGCTTAAAATGTACCAATTGTATGTCATAGAGCTAAGAAAAACCGTCTTTTCAGAAAATAAAAAATTTCGTGAGGCCAACCCACAGTTCAACGGAGTGCTGGAATGTCTTTATGTGGGAATGAGCAGTAAATCTCCCAAAGAACGTTTTGATCAACACAAAAATGGTGTACTTAGCAAAAAAGGAGTTGATATTTCTGCTGCTATTGTAAAAAAATATGGGATTTTCCTTCGACCGAGTCTTTATGCTCATATTCAGTCATTTGCTGTAATGGAAGATGCATTGAAAGCAGAAAAAGATCTTGCATCAAAACTTAAAAGACAGAGATATGCAGTATGGGTCAACTGACATTAATGATGCTGCATACCCGGCAGTTGAAAATATAAGCCCTGTGTGTCGTCGAGTACTTTTTTGATCATTGCAAAGTTGTTTTCATCAGGGGTTAAGTCTATAAATTTATGGACGATGGTACGATTTTTATATATGATCATGGTGGAATGTACCTTAGGATTGATGTAATTGAGATGAGCTTCAGTTTCTTTATCATTCCATGATGGGACAAAGGTCAAAGCGGTATACTTTATATTCAATTTTTTGCCCAAAGATACCAGTTGTTCTCTTCTTTTTTGTTCGTTATGTTCCTGATCATCGCCATAGACAAAATAAGCTTTCAGATATTGCTGTCGCAGATTACTTTGTTCTTCGAGAAATTCAAGCCATTTTTCTATTTGTATCCAGTTAGGATCATTACCAACAAACATGACTATACCATGATAACGTCCATATTTGCATACGGGGCACGTCCTTTTACCGGCATCAGGACCGTAAGCGTGGTAAGGTATAAATGATGGCTGGTCCTCTCCGATATGTAATCCAGAGTTGGTGGATGGTTTGGATGGATAATCAGGTATGTTCAGACCAAGAATGACATTGTGTTCTACAATTTGTGTATCACCTTGTACCAACACCCTAAGAACCTCTGTTCCGCCTCGGTCAAATTTACCATATTTTCTACGATGACTGAGATACAATTTATCATCATCAAAGTACCAGTCGAGATAATATTCATTCGGGATACCAGGCTCTTTGACAGAGATATGAATATGGCTTGGTATATCTTCATTGGGATATGGTGCCGGCCTGGTTGTTTTGATTTGATACGATCCATCCTGACCCGTTTTTACCCATCCTCTGAGTTTACCATGTTTTACAGCATCAGTTGCAGTATTATTATCTGATCGGTATAGGCCGGTTTCGTCAGTATGCCAGTAATACAGAATGATATCTGAAGCCGGAGTGATGCCGTCCAGTTTATATACAAAACCTTCGATCAGAAGTTTTTGACCTTTTCCATTCCATCCTACACTGGTGTGAGTGTTTGATATATGTTTTGGCATGGATACATACATCAATTCACAACCATCACATCCGCCACCAACCAGAGAGTTTTGTTTTATTGCACTCCGGGTAAGTGTTTCGTTTTGCCCCGAGCAGGAAATAAAATATATTAAGAGAATAAGCCAATAAAATACATCCTTCATAACCATTAAATTTTTTGACAAAAGTAGATACTAAACCATTGTTAATCAATCTAAAAGTGGTGACATGAGTATTTTATACGGTATCAAGATGTTGAAGCATCCTGTTTTACTAATTTTTTAAAATCCTGAGTATAATTTCTGCTCATTCTGACTTGTATACCATTATCCATAGTGATGTCATAGTCGCCATTCATGCGTGAAGTATAAGACTTAACTCGTTGAAGGTTGATGATGGCAGATTTGTGTACCCGAATAAAGATGTTTGGATCCAGTTGTTGCTGAAGTTCTTTCAATGAAGTCTGATCAAGATACTTTTTATCATTGGTGACTACCTGTACATACGGCGTGTTGGCATGAATTGAAATAATGCCGGAAACAGGGATGATGTCGTTGCTGCCATTTTTTGTAAGCACTAGATTTTGAGTATAACTTGCAGGTACTTCAGAGATGATGTCTTTGGACGAAAACAGTTTGAATAATAAGATGATCAAAAAATATATAATCGAAATGATCAAAAAGTATTCTAATAAACCAAACTTAAAATTTCGAAAAATGATAAAAGGTTGATTCATGAAAATACCTGAAATAAACCAAATCAAAAGTGCATAAAAAAAAATATGACCCAGCGTTAATAGCGGAATCACTATCAAAATCCAATTTTTTGACAAATTGAACCACTCCCTTTTCCAGATTCCATAAGTTATGGGTATAAAAACCAACCAAACAATACTAAAAAGGGCAGATTCTGAAAAATAATAACTATAACCTTGCATTTCAGACTCAAAATAATCTTTAATCAACTGGAATGTGTAAAATCCACCTGACAATATTGCAACCCATATGATAACGGAACGTGATGAAAACTTCATGGAATAAATATGATGGTCAGCTTTTGTCCTTTTTTAGTAATGAATATAGTACTAAATCTGTAAATCTGTCTCCCAACCATTCTCCATCTCTGATGATACCTTCTTTGGTAAATCCCAGCTTTTCAGGTATAGACTGACTTTTATGGTTTTCTGTGGCACATCTTATTTCTATACGATGGAGCCCGAGATGGTCAAAACTATAATCAATCAATGCGTTGGCTGATTTTTGTATGATTCCTTTTGACTGTGCAGCAGGTATCAGCCAATATCCTATTTCGCCGCTTTTATTCAAATGATCTATTTTATAAATACCTATCCGACCTACCGGAGTATCTTCATAAAAGATGATAAAAGCAAATTCTGTACCGGTCTGATTGCGGGAGATAGTACCTTTTACGAAGTTTTCAGCAAATGAGACGTCTTGCATACGGTCCACAAACGGAAGCCATTGGCGGAGATGATCCCTGTTAATATCCACCATTTCAAATATGAGCGGTGCATGCGATGGTTTGATGAGTTCAGCAAAAATATTTTGGTCAACTTCTATTTTCATTATTTAAATTTTATATGGCCTTTGGATAATAATATCAAACCACAATATAAGCAACAGAAACATAATTGATCAAAGATTTATATATAGTTAACTTTCAGGTAATATCTAAACGGTTTTTTTGCATTCAAATAATAGTCTTATGTCAAAAAAATTTTTATATTGTATGATTATCATTTTGATGGTGATGTTTCCTGTCAGTATTATATTTCATATCATAAAATATCTGGTATCAGAATGTCTGAATCCTATGCTAAAAAGAAGTGCATATGAAGATCAGCCCCAAAATTATTTGCCTCCGAATTTTTCCTGAATAAGCATTTCCTAACTACGTCATTTTATGGAATTAATATGACTACAACCATATTTGGCTAAAAAAATTGAATTTTTATTCAGATATAAAGTAAAATAGACTAAATTTACGCTACTTATTTAAGCAACCCGATCATGTTTTTTGTCCAATCTGAGCAATTCAAAGTAGTCAGTCAAGGCCAGGATGGCAGACCAGACAATTATCCTATTATCGAACCATATCCGGAATTATTATTTTATATTCAGAGAAATCAAAATTTCAACACAGTCATTTATGAAATAAATCAGCTACCTGGAGGAATACTCAATCTTAATGAACCAATGAAGATTAGTTGGGTATATTTTGAAGATAATAACACCAGGAAAATTCAGGAAATCAACCCGATACAAAAGAAGTTAGCCTACGGATACCGGCACAAGCTGATCAGTAATGAGATGATAGATTTTAAGTTTGTATCATATGACGGTATGACGTTTTATTTAGCCAAAAATGATCATGATCAATTCTCCGTATTCACTAAATTCAAAAATGAGTTTATTGAGCTTGATCACATTTATGTTTATGCTGAAGATCTGGGTGTTTTCCCACAGGTAAAATTTGTTGAGTTCTTTGGAAAAAGCAAGTCAGGATTATTTTACAATAAATTAGTTTTGGATTAATTTTACCTTTGGGTGTGTTTAAAATTTATCCTTTAGAAATAAACCCTACTTGGCGTCAAATGTTAAAAGTTTAAACATACCTAACTAAAAAAATACACATCAACCATTCATTTATAGTTAATGTGTATTTTATTCAAGAGATTATTTCAAACTATACCGCACTCCCGCATAGATATTGACTCCCATGATAGGTCCCCATGCCAGTGAACTATCAAAATACTGGCTGAAAGGCGCATGTGCTGAGATGATAGGGTGATCCAGTCTGTAATCAAAGATGTTTTCACCTCCGACGTAGACTTCAAAGTTGTTCTTCCACTTTTTACTTACCTGAGCGTTGCTGAGAAAATAAGATGGTGATGCGTCAGGCCATCTGTGTTTTTCGTCATTCGCTAATGTAGAAGGAATTCTTACCGAACTCAACCTGTTGATGGTATAATCTATCATCCACCCTTTCCCGGCATCTATGGCCACGTTGGCAAATGCTCTTTCTGGTGATATCAATGGCTTTTGCAAGAGTTGTTCGCCATAGGTAGTTTGAACATCGTTGTATCTGTAGGCAAGTCTTAGATCCAGCCAAGTGAAGATGTCTATTTCGGTCTGAACTTGCATACTATTGGAATAGGATTTGCCCCTGAGATTGTAAAATACAACCTGTCTGGCACTTCTGTCAAGATCGACTACGATCTGATTTTCAAAATCTATTCTGTTGAGGTCCAATGACAGGCTCAAAAGTCTTTTACCAAGCTTTATTTCTTTAGTAGCACTGAAACCCAGATTCCAGGCTACCTCAGCATTTAGTCCATAAGGGGTCTTATCGTTTCCTGTGCCTTCAACTATGATCTCTCTGTTGCTGGCAAATACACCGATATTTTCTGAAAAAATACTCGCTGTTTTTTGCCCTCTTCCGGCTGCGATCCGGAATACCGTGGATTGGTCAGGAGCATACCTTATATTCAGACGAGGAGTAAAAAATAAGCCAAAATTATTGTGGTAATCAGCGCGGCCACCAAGAAGCAATGAAAATTTCTCTGATCCTTTGTAGGTATATTCTCCAAATATTCCTGGTACCAATTCATTTCTTTTAAAATGTTTTGTAGCTACGGTTTCATGAAAATTGTCATATTGAAAACTGGTACCCATTCTCACCTGATGATCGGTATTATTGATGATACTTTGATAGATCATATTGAAATACAAAGATTTTTGGGTGCCATCATACCTCCTTAGCCCAAATTGAGATTTTTGATCATGATATACTGCTGACGCTTGGAATCCCAGCGTTTTATATGGTTTGTCCAGATTAACGATACCTCTCTTAGCCCAAACTTCTGCACGATTGGTCGTCATATCAGCTCCCCAGACCTGATTTCTGAGAGAAGTCAGCGGATCAAATTCTGTCTGACCGCTGATATTATCCATAAATGTCAATTTTATTCCCAACTGGCCTTCCTGACCTGAGCCATCAGACCATTTCCAGCGGTTGACAAACCCGATTTGTTTGCCTAAAGGCATATCCAAAAATCCATCATGATTATGGTCTCTCCTTTGAGCCCGGTTGGACAAGTGGAGCAATGATGAGGTAGTCCATTTTTCATTGATCTCCTGCTTCATCACGGTATTGAGTTCAAGCCTTGCGGCCTGACTTGCATAGGCATTCAGATGTAATCTCTCATCGTGACACGGTTTTTTGATCTCCACGTTGATCTGACCGGTGATGCTTTCGTAGCCATTGACCACTGATCCTGCACCCATATTGAGCTGCATTCCTTCTATCCATGGACCAGGAGTATATGCCAGACCCTGGAGTGCCGCCAGTCCTCGTACGTCAGGCATGTTTTCGCGTGTGATCTGTACATAAGGGCCGGCGAGGCCAAGCATTTCAATTTTTCTCGTGCCTGTGACAGCATCGGTTGAAGAAGCATCTATTGCAGGAGTGGTATCAAAGCTTTCTGCCAGATTGCAGCAAGCTGCCTTTAGCAATTCCTTACTTGAGATTTGATGCACTTTTACAGTCTCAAGGTAGGATATTTCTGTACTTCTTTTTTTGTGGACGATTTCTATGGCGTCCAGCACGTTTGGAGCACTGATGGTAATGCTGATATTTCCGGCTTTTTCTATGAGAATAGTATCAGGACTATAACCAACGTAGGAAACCACAAGATAATCTTTCTTTTTCCCAAATGGCAACTCAAACTTACCGTTCATATCGGTTATGGTTCCGGATTTATTATTGAGCCATCTCAAGTTAGCTCCTATCAAAGGCAGCATAGCACCCTTTTCTGTTCGTTCGAAAACAGTTCCTGTAATGATATTACTGAAAGTGCCTGTACTGTGGTCGTGCCCATCATCCACTGAATGATCATGCCCATCATGAGCTGAGTGGTCATGCCCATCATGCTCCGAGTGGTCGTGTTCATTTTGACCGGATACATCCACTTTATCACCGCGATAGTGACAACACCCATGTAGTGCTTCATATGCTTCATCTTCTGCCTTTTGTCCGTCAGCGTCATGTCCTACGGCAAGCAATGCATCTACAAGTTCTTTTTTTACAAAAATGGATTGTGTTTCGACCTTCAACTCCTGTTTTTTAATATTATAATCTGCCGAGTTGACACCTATCACTTTAGTAGCGGTCTCTTCAATTCTGTCCTTACACATCCCACAAGCCCCGCTGACTTGTATTTTGACTGTATTCTGACTAATACAAATATTGACTATTGATATATTTGCGATCAATAAAATGATCCACATTTTTAATTTATTCATGATATTTCAGGTTAAAATATAATTTAAAATGGTGATATCCAAAAATGTCAGTTAAAAAAATATGAACTGACAGGACACACTAATCCAATGAATTATAAATATTAAACCTGAGGCGGATTGGTGAGAGAAAGATGAAAATCAAATGAGTGGAACAATACGGGCATATTGTTTTTCTCATGATAAATTGTATTTTCTGATTCCTTGAAGGAGTAGTATTTTAACGTATGTAAGAAAATTTTGGCACACGTGAGACACTTACAATCATCACCACAACATCCTTTATGCTTCTTTTCTTTTTGGTTTTTGCCTTCTTTTTTATGAAGCTTGGAGCAACAACTTTTGACAGGAGCATCATTGTCCGGCACTAAATTGCATTCTGTGCTTTCCTTGCCCGTCTGGGTAGGCAACAACTTTGGTCCACAGACACTCAGTGACTGATGGAAGATGATAAAGGACAATATTAATGCGACTATTTTCATAAAACAAATGCAAAGGTACGCTTTTTTAAATCATTTGTCAAGAGGAGTATTTTTTTAACTAAAGATTATCAATTTGAATGTGTGGTATAACAACTTGCAAAAATGCTCTTCTTTACCCATGCCTGACACTATAGGACAGGCTCATTCCTAAGGGGAGAGCAGCGCTTTGATTAGAAGAAGAGGGTGGGTCGTCCCTTCAGGGAATGAGGGTAAAGAAGGGCTTTTACTAATTTGTGCTTAGTAATAGACAAACTAAATAGAATGTAGGGTAGTAATAGATTAAAAGTAGTTACATTTGTATAAAAATTTAAAATATGTCAGACGCCTGGAAAGTAGGGAAAGATGGGAAAAAAGGAATCAGAAAAACGGAAGAATACTGTGTTTTGGTAGGTATCATCTCTAAGGATGAAGATGAAACTCATGTGATGGAATATCTCGATGAGCTGGAATTTCTGGCTACCACAGCAGGTGCAGTGACTCAAAAAGTATTTACCCAAAAGATGCCGCACCCCAATGTCAAAACTTTCGTAGGTTCCGGTAAATTGGAAGAAATAAGGATGTATATCGAAGCCAATGAAGACATCACACTAGCCATCTTTGACGAGGACCTTACGGGTAAACAAAACAGTTTTCTGGAAGAATATCTCAAGGTCAAGATCGTGGACAGAAGTACATTGATCCTGGATATTTTTGCAGACCGGGCTCAGACTGCTCAGGCAAAAACACAGGTAGAGCTCGCGCAGATGCAATACATCCTGCCAAGATTGAGAGGACTGTGGACGCACCTTGAGCGTCAGAGAGGCGGTATAGGTATGAGAGGTCCGGGTGAGATGGAAATCGAAACGGACAGAAGGATTATACGTGATAAAATTGCTTTTCTAAAAAAGAAGCTGGAGAAAATAGACCAGCAAGCCCAGACACAACGAAAAAATCGAGGTGAACTCATACGTGTAGCTCTTGGTGTGTGATTCTATGCCTTTTCTTCTTTCCGATACAGTAGGTTTTATCCGTAAATTGCCACATCATCTGGTGGAGAGTTTTAAATCTACCCTGGATGAGGTGCGAGAAAGTGATATCCTGGTGCACGTAGTGGATATCTCACATCCACAACATGAGGATCATATACTTACAGTACAGAATACTCTCAATGATCTGGGTGCATCCGACAGGACCACTCTTATGGTATTCAATAAAGTGGATCTGTATCGTGAAAAATATTTTGATGACTTTCTGGATTCAGACACAAAAGCAGAAATCATGCAGGAGATCAGAGATAAATTCAGCAATACATACAATTTTCCCAATGTGCTCATATCTGCCACCAACAAAGAAAACATAGATGAACTGAGAGAAGTACTTAAAGAAATGATCATCAGAGAGTACGAGGTCAGATATCCTTTTCAAACTAAAAGCTGGTAATTGTTGATTGCTGAAATCTGTAACCCGCCACCTAAAAGTTATTTACCATGAATATCCTCCAAAAATACGCTCATCTTCTCGTACACTACTGTCTTGAAATTAAACCAGGAGAAAAATTGTATATCACTACCACAACTTTGGCGGAACCACTGCTTAGGGAAGTCTACAGAGAGGCCATACATGTAGGGGCATATGTAGAGTATCACATGAGTTTCAAAGACCAAAACAGCATTTTTATATCTGAAGCCAATGATGATCAACTGGACTACATCTATCCTGCTTATAAAGAAATAATGGCAACCTTTGATGCATATCTGGTCATCAGAGCACCATATGATGTAAGGGAAGATCAAGGTAATGACCCTCAAAAAACAGCAAGAAGGCAGAAAGCATTATTTGTAGTCAATCAAATATATACTGAAAGAATTGCTGATCGGAGTCTAAAGAGATGTCTGTGTCAATATCCCACCCGGACAGCGGCACAAGAGGCTGGTATGAGCCTGGAAGAGTATCAGGATTTTGTGTATAATGCATGTCACTTATCAGCTGAGAATCCTGCTGCAGAATGGAGGAAGGTCGGAGAAATGCAGCAAGGTGTCACTGATTATCTCAATCATTGTGATCAGATCAGGTATATCAACAAAAGATCAGACATCAGTTTTAGTGTCAAAGGAAGAACGTGGATCAACTCAGACGGAAAAGCCAATATGCCAAGCGGTGAAGTGTTTACCGGACCTATCGAAAACTCTGTAAATGGCTTTATTTATTTTAACTATCCTATCGTCTATATGGGGCATGAGGTGGAAGGGGTCACTCTGGAAGTGCAAAACGGAAGAGTTGAAAAGTGGAACGCCGGGAAGGGGCAACTTTTTCTTGATGAAATATTTAAAATAGACGGTGCAAGATATTTTGGTGAAGTAGCCATAGGCACCAATTACAACATCAATAAGATCACAAAAAATATATTATTTGACGAAAAAATTGGCGGTTCTGTGCACATGGCAATAGGGCAGTCGTACAAGCAGACCGGAGGCGTAAACCAGTCACCTATACATTGGGACATGATCACTGACATGCAGGATGGTGGAGAGATATGGGCTGATGGAAAATTAATTTACCAAAATGGACAATTTTTGATATAATCATTGTAATTTTTTACATATTTGTTGCTCATAAGATCAAAGCAATGAGTGATTATCATCATTTAGTCATTTTTCTTCATTTACAATCTATCTTTCTGGTACACCATGCAGAATGTGTGTTTTCACTTGAATTCCATCCAACCAATCACAAGGCAAATTAAATAAACACATGAAGCGTCTGCTAACAAATCTTACATTTTGGGTATTGACAGCCATTACCATAGGTATCTTGCTTGGACATTTTGCCCCGGAGATAGCACTCAAACAAATCATGGCCAATGACTGGAAAGCTCATTTTATGGGTCAGGAACTCAAGGTGGGAAAAACATTGAGTGAATTTTTTGGGAGTGGCTTTATCTCAGTAGTAAAAATATTTATCAATCCCATCATTTTTCTTACTATTACTTTAGGCATCGTATCGATGGGAGACCTGAAAAAAGTAGGAAAAATCGGGGCTAAGGCATTGATATATTTTGAAGTAGTGACCACACTTGCGCTTATCATAGGTGTAGTCATAGCTCATTTTATCAGACCGGGAGTGGGTGTAGACGGTGCTCCGGCATCAAGTCAGGATGTTAGTACTTATACGGCAAAAGCACAGGGCTTTGACTGGTGGAAATTTTTTATGGACAATACTACCTTGCAGGTACTCATCATAGCTTTGGTATTAGGTGTGGTATTGAGTAAGGTGAAAAATAATCAAAAAATCATAGAATGGCTTACCATTGCTTCAAAGTACGTGTTCAGAGGCTTGCATCGGGTGATGCTTTTTGCACCAATTGGGGCATTTGGAGGTATGGCATTTACCATCGGAAAATATGGTATTCATACGCTTTTCCCACTTGCAAAACTGATGATCACTGTATACGCCACTATGGCTGTTTTTATATTTGTGATACTATGGTACATTCTGAAATATTATAATGTGAGACTTTGGGGATTTCTGAAATATATCCGTGAAGAATTACTTATCGTACTGGGTACCTCATCATCGGAGTCTGCATTGCCAAACCTGATGGAAAAACTGGAGCGTGTGGGTTGCTCAAAATCAGTCGTGGGACTCGTCGTGCCGACAGGATATTCTTTCAACCTTGATGGTACCACCATCTATCTGAGTATGGCTATCATCTTCTTAGCGCAGGTGTATGGTATAGAATTGTCTGTTGGTCAGATGCTGTCCATCATAGGCATCCTTATGGTGACTTCCAAAGGAGCTGCTGGTGTGACCGGAAGCGGATTTATCGTGCTGGCTTCTACACTTACGGCTCTTAATGGAGTGATACCGGTAGAAGGGCTGGCTATGCTGCTGGGTGTGGACAGATTTATGTCCGAGGCAAGATCTATCACCAACTTTATAGGGAATGGTGTAGCTACTATCTGGATTGCCAACAATGAGAGAGAGTTTGACAGGACGAAGATGGACTATGCCTTTGGTCATGTAGAAGAAAGCGAAGATATTTTATTGGACAATTTGGGGGATTGAATTTGACAAAGGAGTATTCAGATTTTACTGAGATAATACTTGGTCTAAAAATTCACATAAAAGAAGGAGCGGTAGCTCTGATATCTTTGTAAAATGACTTAAATAATTGACGATAAGGGGCGTAGCCCTGACATCTTCAATGACGTTGAAATTGTTTTATGATTACAGGGCTAACGCCCCTGATGATATGTTTTGGGACTCTGATTACAAAGATTACAGGGCTACGGTCCCTATTATTTAAAGAAGTAATATAATATATGTTAACCCGAATCACGTTATTTTATAAAGTGACTAAAATGTACCTGTTGATACAAGTAAATAAGATTGAGACTTGTCTCCAGAATTTCGATAAAATCAGATTTAGAATGATTGAATGGTTAAAGAATAAAGATTTCTTATTTAAAACTTATATTCTGAGCTTTGATGATTTTCGTTCCTCACAAATTTGGGTTTTTAAAAGTATTGCATTTATTTCTTAAGAAACACCTTTGAAATAGCCTCAGTGACGGAGTGTACATTTAATTTTTGGTAAACCCGGGAGATCATGGTTTTTACTGAGTTTATACTGATGTTGAGGTGATTTGCCACCATTTTCTGACTATAACCCATGGAAATCAGATTGAGAATTTCTACTTCTCTTTCAGTAAGTTCAGGGATATTTTCAGACTTTGTCGAATGAGGCAGTGCTGACAGTATTTTTTTTGCAATCTGAGGAGAGATTGGTGCACCACCATCTAAAATTTCGTGAATAGACTCCAGAATTCTGTCCGGTTTTGTGCCTTTTAGTACATAACCTCCCGCCCCGTTTTGAAGAGACTCAAAAATTTTATCATCATCTTCAAAAACGGTAAACATAATAACATGGGTTTCTGGTCTGAATTTTTTAATCACTTTGAGTCCTTCTATGCCATTCATACCTGGCATATTGATATCCATAAGTACTACATCCGGCTTGTACGCTTTGATGTCAGACTCAACGTTACAGCAGTTGGAGAAACTACCAGTCAACTGCAATTTACCATCTAACCTGATCAAATCGATCATAGCATGCCTCAGTGAGTTGGAGTCTTCATATATAATTATTTTAAGCATGGTATATCTTATACAACTTTTGGCAAATATACAAGTGATTTATCAAATCGTTTGTAGTACTTTAGGGTGACAAAATTCTATTTACATGATAGGTACGGTGATTATTAATACATTATTACTGTCTGTTCTTTCGGAATATATATTACCATGATGTGTCAGAATTCTGGTGTTGATATTGGTCAGTCCGTTGCCTTTTCTTTCTGAAAGGGCATTTTTGAAGTCAAAAGGAATTCCATCATCCTGCAGTATGAATGATAATTCTTGATTTTGAAGCTTAGAAGTAAATTTTATTTTTTTGGATTTCGAATATTTGGCAATGTTGTTGAACAATTCTTTGAGCGTCAGATATATGTCTTTACGTAATTCTAAAGGCAGATTTATATTAAGGTCCTTTTCAAATATATTATTATCCAACTCTAAGGTAATATTGGCTGCGTCACACATTTCAACAGCAAATCCGGAAATTTTCAGTAATAACTTGTCCAATTGATCGTTTGCAGGATTGAATGACCAAACAATGTCCTGCATACCCTCTAATGCTTCCCTGGATTTTGATTCGACTTGTTTTAATTTTTTATGAGCTGAGTTTGCTTCTTTGGCAATATCTGTATTGTGTGTTATCATACTGATGGCAGAAAGAATACTTCCCACTTCGTCATGTAAATCCTGAGAAATCTGAACCCTGAGTTTTTGATTGGCAATCAATTTGTCCAACTCCGCTTGCTTAAGTTTTATCCTATTTTCATTAATCTTTTTCTGAATGTATGCTCCTGTAACTGTTAAAAGAAGGGCTGAAAGTAATAAGAACCAAGGCCTTTGCCACAAAGGACTTTTTATGTCTAAGGTTATTTTAAGGGTAGTTTGTTTAAACAGGTTTCCTGACAAAACAGCAAATTCAATATGATGCAGGCCCGGTTTTAGGTTGTAAAGCTGCAATTTGCCGTCTGAGATAGGTTGATAAAAGTTGGTTGTAAAGTCCGATTTGTAGTACACAGGATAAGCTTTAGCATCAATCGGGTTTTTTCCGGATACTGCAAATTCGACTAATTTTGTGGATGCTCCTACATTTATATAATCTTTCTTGTAATCTACTTGCTTTTTGTCTAGCATAATGGAGTCTATCCTCACATCAGCTTGTTCATCCAAGGATAAAACAATGTTTTTATCAAAGCTATATAAATTTTTCTCAGCGGTGAAATTAACCCTACCATTGAATATACTAATTTTTTTATTATCGCAAACTATGTCAGGCGGAAGCGGTATTTGATATAAGATGTTTTTATTAGGATTGAAATAATAAATGCCGTTTTCAGAATTAAACCAAATGGCATCTCCATCTTTAATGGCACTATACACATTTTTAAAATTGAGAATTTCGTGCTTTATCAATGGTTCAATTCCTGATTCTTGCATGATAAATATTCCATTTACACTGCAAATCAAACTACTATCAGTATTAATGTATTCAACATTATGGACCACTCCAGGATTTTGATGAGTATGCTTTATACCTTTAACCCCTCCGGTAGCATTGATTGGATAAATTTTATCATCAATTTTGACGATGTGCTTTACAAATTCTGATGTTTTAATGGTGGATTCAGATTTAAGCTTACCTTGATTAATATAAAATTTGTGAATAGTAGTTAAACCCGGTATATATAAAGTATCCGGTGTTAAGGTAGGCAAACCAAATACTTCATTCTGATTTACTTCAACATTCTTAAAATGTTGAGATTTTATGTCTCCGAATTTAAATACCTCATCGCTTTGTAAAAAGATATAATTTTTGAAATTAACAATAGACTCGATGGACTTTGAAACATCCTTGACTAATTTTTCCTTGCCAGCTAATAGGGATAAACTTCCACCATCTGAAGTTACGAGTACCCTATCATGATAATTAAAAGCCTGAACATTTTTACGAATTAATTGCAGGTCTAAATTGATTATTTTATTGAAATTATATAAAATCGGGTGCTCTTTTTTTTTACAGGTGATCAAAATTTGATCGTTACTATTAGTGTAAATTGTACTGATAAATCCTGTTTTTTTCAAACCGCCAATATTTTGTTCTGCAAACAATTGTCTGATGCTATTTTCGATTGTATTATATAGTAGTAAACCTTTGTCTATATTTGAGATCAATAATCCATGTTTTGTTTTTTCGATTTCATGGAGCGAGGTACTATTTCCCTCTATATAAATCCAACTATGGGTAAAGTCACTTATATTTACTTTCAAAATGCCATAAATGGATGCGAGATAGGCATGATTACCTATGATTTTGACATTTGTGAAGTTGGGCTCTATCCATTGATTTTTCCACCTTACTTTTTCCAATAATCGTTTTGTGGTCCAGGAGTTATTGGATTTCTTTGTGTAAACTTGGATACCAGATCCTAAAAGCCACAATACACCAATAATGGTGTTATTATCATCATCTGTATCAAATCTCACGCTCAAATTTGAACCGGTGATTTTCTCATCAATTCGGTGGGTAATATAGTTATAATAAAATATATCATCATCTGCAGTCATCAACAAACACTGTCTCAGGCTATCTATCTCAATAATTTTGTAATTGGTTTTATAGATATGTGTATCTGAAGCTATCTGACAGGAAGTAAACAAGTCATCAGCAGGTAGATATGCTGTCAGATATTCATATGTGGTAGAAAAAAGTGTACCCTTTGAGGATGGATAAAGGTGAGATTGAATAAATGATCCCGCAAGACCTTGTTGATTCAATAAGAAATCTTTTTTTGATCGGCCGGCAACATGCTTCCATCCTTCTCCACAGCTGGCTATCCAATAATCATTAGCAGATTGAAAATGAAAAAATTCGTTGTAGTTTGTGGAAATAGAAGGTAGTGGAGTTTGTGAGTTTAATTTATGAAACTGAAGTAAGATAAATATAATTAAATATTTAGTAAACTTCATTTTTTAAAAATGTTAATTAGATGTCTAAAATTATCTAATACTTTAAAAGGAATGTCTCTTTTTTCTCTATGTAGCTTGGTTCTATCAAAACCCAAATAAAAGAATAAAATATCTTGATCCCACTCTGGTGGACACGGTGTACCCATTGAAACTTTAGAAACTATTGAGTGTCCAGTTTCAGTTCCAGTTCTTCCTAGTAACGTCCTTGGACTATATGTAGCCTCGCATTTTACTGTAGTATAGGATGTGTTATATCTTAAACCTAATTGTGTTTGACCAAATGAGAGTGAAGCAGATGAGAATTTAAACAACTTTTCTCTATCAGATTCGGAATTATTATCAAGAATAAATTTAAAAAATACAAATGGAAAAAAAACAAATTCAATTAAACCTTCCAAAGTTAAACTATTCTCCACAAATGGAACATCCAGAATTTTTGGACTTTCAGATGAAATTAATACTAAATATAAACTTTGTCTATTATTTTCAGGAACAGTAAGTCCAAATTTATCTATTGCATTATGCTTGACTAAAAATATTGCTTCAGGATTTATGGCAGAAGAAATTGAATCTCGTAAAGCACCCTGATTAATTGTAATTATACCCATGGCAATTGATAATTTGTTTTATTGATGTAAAATTAATATATTTAATCTGAATTATTTGATTACTATTAAAATAAATTTTCCTCAAGGACTCTTATACCCTTTGCATTCCAAGCACTTCTGAAATTCCTTGATTGAGCATGCCGAATACAATCGTAACATCAAATAAGGTTTTAGAAAAACTAGTAATAACTAATTTTTTTTACTTTTTATTTTTTCGAAAACATCATGCAAATATATCCACTTCCATCTTTTGTCTTTGTCATACTTTAAGGTGACAGCATTCCTCCGGTTTGCAAGTCTTTGTCACCCGAAATCATGACAGGGGACTATGACTACCTAAGTTACCTTTGCACCTATCAATAATGTAACTCATTAATTAGAAAAAAAACTTAGTGTTGTACCCATCTATCCAAAGGAATACAATAAAGAATCATACAGCTATACCGGTTTTAGTATTTATTAGTTTAGTATTCTATTCTTTATTTATGTACAGCCATCAGGCATCAGAAGGAGTATTATTTCAATTTTCTTTCTCAAATTTCACCATTTTTGCACTTAATATTTTATATATTATCGTATTTATTCAGTTTCTGCTGATCAGAGATCCTGCCTTTTTGTATTATAAATATTACATAGCCTGTAATCTGGTTTATCTGCACGGAGCTATGTTTTTTGGTGAGCATAATTTAAGTCTACTTAAGCATTTTATTATTATACCTGAAGTTGTTGGATGCTCATTGATATTAAATTATTATTTCTATACTGTCTTTGCAATTTGGTTTTTGGATTTAAAAAAGTCAGATGGATATGTATATTATAGTTACCCCCAAAAATCGGACAGCAAGTTAAATAAATTTTTTTACACTAAATTTGCTGTTTATGACAAAGAGAAAATTAACATCAGTATTTAAGAGCAAGGTGGTTTTAGAGGCTCTTAGTGAGCGATACAGCTTATCTGAGTTAGCTCAAAGACATCAGGTTGCACCTACTCAAATTTCGACATGGAAGAAAGAATTTCTGAGTAACGCATCGGTGGTTTTCGAAAAAGTACCTCCAAGACCACAGAATCTGTGCCAACGGATCGGGATGAACTATTAAGGACAATCGGGGAACAGAAGGTTGAAATTGACTTTTTAAAAAAAAGTTTAAAGAGACTGGGTTGAACATGCTGCCATTAATTCAAAAGGATCATCCCGGGATAAGTATTTCGCACCAGTGCAAATTGCTTGGTATAAACCGAAGTACTTACTATTATACTCCAATAGCGGAAGCTGCACTGAATCTGGAGCTCATGCGGCTCATGGATGAGCACTATCTGCTGCATCCATACAAAGGCGTGCCACGGATGTATATATGGCTGAAGATGGACAAAGGCTACCAGATCAATATAAAACGAATAGAACGTCTGTATTATAATCTGATGGGACTTAGAGCCATAGTACCAGGTCCACATACTTCGAAACGGCATCCTGAACATGCTGTGTATCCCTATTTGCTTAGGAATGTGGAAATTACCAATCCTAATCAAGTATGGGCTACCGACATCACTTATATCCCGATGCTGTACGGTTATTTGTATCTGATGGCCGTTATAGATGTGCACAGTCGCTTTATTTTAAGCTGGGATATATCCAACACGATGGATGCGACTTGGTGTGCTGGTCTAGTTCAGAATAGTATAACACGTTGGGGAATACCGCAAATAATTAATACAGATCAGGGGTCACAGTTTACGGCTGCTGAGTTCACTGCCACGGTACTGGACAATGGTATCAAACTGAGTATGGATGGCAAAGGCAGGGCCATAGACAACATCTTTATAGAGCGATTCTGGCGGACACTAAAGTATGAACACGTGTATTTGAATCCGACAAGTGATGGGAAGGAATTATATAAAGGAATTGATACATATATGAATTATTACAATATGGAAAGAAGGCATGAGTCATTAAACTATTGCACACCTTATTCACAATACCAACAAAAAAACAAATAAAATAAAATGAGCAAAATAAGGCATTCTAAGAGTTATCCACATATCTTTGTTTTGTTAACAAAGAAAAGAAAAAAAGTAACAAAAAAAGAAAAGAAACATATAATAATAAATAATAATATATTTATTATAAATTAAGATTAAACTGTCCGAACATTGGGGGTAGCTATATATAATTTGTTTCTTAAATGTTCTTACTATTTCCTGATACTTTTTCTATTGAGGTTGTGTATTTCATTTATCAGAAATTCTGATTTGTTTAATGTTGGAGTGAATGTAATAATATTTGCATGCATACCGGTATCAATTTATTGTATATGGATAGCGTTTAGAAGATTACATGGACCATTACCACGGATATTTTTTAGTGGCACACTTTTTTATTTGTTTTTTCAATTTTGGGATTTTTATTTTCATCTGGTATAGTTAACAATCCATTTGACGGGCCAATAATGAAAAACTGGATTTTTTATACTGAAGTCGGAATTTTGATTGAAGCTATATTTTTCTATTCAGGACTTACTTACAAAATGAGGTTGATCCAAAATGAGCACTTAAAAATTCAAAAGGAACTTTTGATAAAAGAGGTTGACGAACTAAAACTCAGGAATGCTCTGATAGAACAAAAAAATCAAATTTCACAAGACTTGCATGACGATCTGGGTTCTAATCTTACTGCTATGGCCATTCAGTCCAGTTTTATTAAGAATAAAGTAAACAGAAGTCATCCTGAATTGTCAACTATCGTAGATAAAATCCAAAATGATATCTCAGAATCTCAGGATCTGATCACAGATACTATCTGGTCATTGCGACCGCAAAACAGTTCGCTTTCCAAAATTATTGAAAAGCTAAATAAATACGCAGCTGATTGTTTTGAACTAAAAAAAATAACCTGGACATTGGATGTTGACCCTTGTTTAATTACCAAGGAAACAAATATCAAATACAACAGAGACGTCTATTTGATATGTAAGGAAGTCATTCATAATGTTTTGAAGCATGCATCAGCAACCAGGGTGTGTGCAAGCATCAGGCAGATAAATGATAGGGTCATCATCACCATCACAGATGATGGCAAAGGTTTTGATACAAACGGCGAAACTGAAGGTAACGGGTTGACTAATATTAAAAACAGAGTAAAAACCAAAGATATATTCCTAAGTATAGAGAGTAAGCTTGGCCAGGGTACCAAGGTGGAGATTGTGGTATGATAGGTTCCGTTTTTTTTTCAGAATTGTCACCTTTATTGATGACAAATTGGCCAATTAGTAGCTATTATTTTTGCAATGCATTTTAAAACACAATATACTATGGATCGCATAGAACTCTATACAAGTAAACCTGACATTTTAGCAAAATTTATTGTCTTAATACTTATGGTCGGTGGGCTTTCATTTTTTTTTGCGTTTGGTATTTTTATTTTGTTACTGACAGATCATAGGTGGGTACTTTTTTTGTATTTCTTTATAGTCGTTTACCTTATATTTCATAAGTACAAAAGCATCGTTGATATCAAATACACACTATTGGACACAGGCATAGAAATCCTGGATTCAAAAAACGATATTCGTCAAATTCCTTATAGTGACGTTATTTCTGTCACCAATTTTTTTGAATTATTATCTGATTTTGGTTTTGGATTCCTTGTATTAAAATTTAAAGGAGATGGTGTACTCGTATTAAGGCTACTTAATGATGCTGCTTATATGAAATCAATGATAGAAGAAAGAATCAATAGCTAAAAATAATGGAAAAGACCGAGTAGTCAAATACTACAATATTGTTTGGTTTTAATACAGAAAATTTCAATTACTCTTTAAAAAGTGCCATCTCCATGGCTTTCGGTTCGTCACCCGTCGTTACTAATATCTTGAAAAATCTATCATTAAGATGTACTAGATGCAAAAACTGCATATGGCATGCCTCACACATGAAATGTATTTGGTCAATTTATTGCTCCACTTTTGTCACCCTTTTTGATGACAAAAGTTTGTTTTTAGATCTATTAATTTTGTGATTATTTATCAACACATAATTTAAATTTATTTTAAAATGAAAACAACAAAAAGATTAATTAAATGCACATTTAGTGTTTTGCTAATGATTCTTTCATATTCTGAAGTTTCATCTCAATGGGTAAAATTTAATGGTAGTTTGCCGGCTGGAGCATTTTTGGCAGGTAAAGATGGTGATGGTACCGAATTGTATATTGCAAGGGCATACCATGTAAATGGAACCCATATTGGGAAATACCGGAAAGGAGCTAGCAATGCATTCATTCCTTGGGGTGGTGTAGAGCATTCTAAAACTGATTTTGAAATTTTCACTGGTACAGGATCGTGGTCATCTACGAGTGGAACTCTGCCGCCAAATGCTATATCTGGAGGAAACCAAGAAGGCAAGACTTTTTACATTGCACGAGCAAATATGGCTGGAAATTGGCATCCTGGTAAAGCTACTTTTGATGGTAAAACTTTGAAAGCTTGGATTCCTTATGGTGGTAAGGAGCATGTAGTTACAAGTTTTGATGTTCTCATGAATGATAGCATATCGGGAGGAATAAATACGACATCTACAAAAGTGCTTACTCATGGACTCTATAAAATAAAAAATGTAAATAGTGGGAAATATATTGGAGTGCCAGGCGGAAATCGAAATGAAAGTAGAGTGATCCAATGGAGTGATGTAGGGCAATTAGACATTGTTTGGAATTATACAATTAATAATTATGGAAATGGTTTTTGTAATGTACAGACAGATAATACATTAAGCAGTACAAATAATAATGTCGCTCATCTGGGATGGCCAAGAAATGAAGAAGAATCTGTTTATGATGTTTTAACAGTCGGCAATGCGTTTGTGATTTTGCATAAAAAGTCAAAGAAAATAGTAGGTGTTGAAAATAGTAGCAGTAACGATGGTGCAATTTTGAAACTATTTGACTACGTAGCTTCACCAAGTAAAAACTGCCTTTGGAATTTTGAGCCTTTTATTTTTGACAATATTGAGGTTGTAGTAAAAACAGGCGGCGATGATTTAAGAGGAGGTAACGAAGCGTTCTTACAAATTGATGGTACCAAATTTTCTTTGAATAACAAAGCAGGATGGGGCAATAATACAAGTAAGACAATAAGAATTACGCCATGCAAAATCACAGCAAATTCATCATTGAGTTTGATTTATGATGGAAGCCCAAGAAGCGGAAATCCTTTTGACTCCTATGATAATTGGAATCAAGATTATATCCTTATTCGCGCATACTCAAAATCTGGGCAAGCCAAAGTGTTGTATGAATCCAGTGAAAAAACTCGATTTACCGGTGACAAAAGATCACGGGGTTTAGGTATACCTTTCTTGTGTACTACGGTCATTCCTGGCTAACAAAAATACTTTATCACAAAAAATTTTAAATTTATTAGAAATGAAAAATCAAAAATTAATTCTCAGTATTCTTCTTTTAGGTATGTTTTGGAAAGGTTATACTCAGATCACTCCAGGTACATACACCATCACTACTAAACTTATCGATAGAAGATTAGATATAAAATGGGCTGATAAAAACAATGGCGCTGGCCTACATATTTGGGATCCTAATGGCGGGGAGGCTCAAAAATTTAAAGTAGAAAACAGCAATGAAGCTGACTATTATTATATAAAAAGTGAATGGGGTAAATGTCTCACTGTTAATGGGAGTGATCCAAACATATTAGACATGTGGGATTGCGTAAATGGGAATAATCAAAAATGGAAGTTTATAAATACAAGAGATGATCACCACAATATCCAATCCAAATTAGGAACTTACATAGATGTACGATATGGTAAAAAAGACAATGGCTCGGAAGTAGGTATGTCTGCCTATAGTAATTGGGAAGGTAATATTGCTCAGAGGTGGAAATTGAATAATTTTCCCTTTATTCAGTTTGAACTTCCACCTAGGTTTCAAACCTTTATTATACCAGATAGTGTGTTGTCATTCAATTATTTTGATGAATTAATCAATTGGTTAAATGCGAATGATTTCAATAATTACACTGACAATACAAAATCTCTGTTTATTTCCTCATGTACTTTGAATGATAATAATTCATTTAAATATTCAGGTTACTCTAAAGAAAAGTCATGGAGACTTGGGGGAAACTCTAATACAATTTTCAAAGATATTTACATCCAAAATTTCAGAAAACAACAAATAAGTCAAGCAGGGCTGGGTGTTGCTGGAGAGATAAATAGTTTTTCAATATTAAAAGAAAACAATAATACTTGGGTCAAACTAAATAACGACAAGAAAGTAAGAATAAAATTGTATAAAAATATGAATAAAATTTGTTTTGTATTTAAGGACGAATCAGGCTTCTATCATATAGGATTAATAGAAAAGAAAATTTACAATACAAACAGATAAAACTAAATCAGATGAATTTTACAAATTTAATCCAAAGTAAATACGTGTACTTAATATGTTTTGTCCATATAATAATTTTTACTATGAACGCACAAGAATCCCAAAACTCCTCCGAAGTCCTAAGTCTCCTCAGCTCTTAATATGCTATTGAAGGAGCTGTCAAATGACTTCCAACTTTTATTTTTATAATTTATAATGAAATACTCATCATGTGTAATAAAAAATTTCTATTTTCTTTATCCGCAATTTTCTTATTAACCAGCTCTCCTATTTTTGGTCAACTACAAACCGAACTTGAATCCGAAATTAGGTACTCACAAGTATATGACCAAGACCACAAACTTTTTGATAAAGCACATTTCGAATCAGTGGAGGTGACCAAGTACAATGAAGCTTTGGGTGAAATAACTATTGAAGACATAGATGGAAGAGAAAAGACGCTTTACTTTAATGATAAAACTGTTTTTAAGAATTTACAAAGCAAAACAAGCGAATCTCCCAAGTCTTTAATCACAGAGGGAACAGTGATGTCTATAGCCTATGAAATTGCAGACAATAAAAGAATAGCTTTAGACATCACGTTGCCCAAAATCTTAAGATCAAAAAATAGATCAGATAAGGATATTACTCTAACCGGGGTTTTGGAGGGGAGAGATGGTGGGCTTGCAATTGTAGGTGGCAGACGAGTACAATTGCAAGAAGGTGTAGTCATTACTTGCAACTCCAAATCAAATTGTGATTGTAAATGTCCAGGAATGAAAAAAGAGGCAAAAGGGAAGATGGACTACCTTCTGGATGAAGAATTGATATCGATAGCTCCTCTTGTAGAAATTAAAGGTCTGCTTCAATCCGATGGAGTCGTTATTGCTGAAAAATTTGAAATACGGGAAAATATAGAAACCAAATCAGAGATCAGCTACTTAGCGAAGCTTGGAGAAACAGTGGACATAGAGAACATGGTTATCACACCAAAAAACAACTTTTCAAGACTTTCTTTTAAAGGCAAAATGCGAATAGCAGAAAGTACTTACAATTTGTTTGAAAATAGTGAGGCTCAAATCTATATAAATACGGTTGGGGAAAAGTTAATCCCTGATTGGTATAAATCTATGAGCGCTAAACGCGATAATGCAATTGGTTTTTATGTTATTAACAGTACAGAACCAGATGCCTTTAGTCAAGGCGATGGTAAAATATTTGTTACAACAGCACTTTTAAGGATGATTAAAAATGAGCATCAACTGGCATTCATATTAGCTCATGAAATCGCTCATGTAACTCATAAACATTCTGTTCAATTGTTTGAAAAATCAGAAATGATGCGTATCACGATGAATGTAATTAATACTACCGCTAAAATAGCAAGTGCTCTAACAAATAATCAAAAGACAAAAGATATTATCCAATCGACCTTAGAAGTTATTGAAGCTTTAAAACCAATATATTTTAGTTCTATTTTTCCGTATAAAAAGGAGTTGCAAGCAGATAGAGTGGGATTATACTATTTAAAAAATGCCGGATATAATATAAACGAAGTACCCAAGCTTTGGGAAGGAATAAAAACTAAATTGTCAGAAAAATCATTTGTAGAATCTTTTGCAAATGCAGCATTGCACACAGTTTCAAATTGTGAAAGCTTTATTAGAATGAAAGAACAAAAAAAGTTGAATAGCCAGGATTTAATTAATTCCGTCAAGTCTTTTGCTGTCAATTTGTATATGGATTCCCAATATCTATCGGTATCTAAAGTAAATAAAAGGGCATCCGTGACCAATGCAATAATTAATCTGGAATATGCAAGTTATAAGCCTAAAAGTTCATTTGAGCCAAAGAATTTTAATCAATTTATACGAGTGATTAAATGAGGTAATACAGAATTTATTATTCAATTTATTCATATAAAATCTTGCTCAGTCTATTAAATTAATTATATTAGCTATATATTATTCAAATGGAAGACAAGGAATTTAGATCCACAATATCTAAAATTTTCCCACCTTTCCTTTTAAAGATCCTGATGACTGCCGTTGGTGCTATACAGTCATTAATACGAGAAAATTCTGCGCTAAACCAAAAATTAAAAACTGTGGAGGCTTCTGTAGAATCTGTATAGCAAAGATTAAGTAATGTAGAAGACAAAATTAATGATGTCAAGGTAGAAAGACAACTTGGCAGAGGTATTGTAGATCATAAATAATTTCTTTTTCACATTCTTTAAAAGTTTAATGGTATGAGACTTGGATGGCCAATGGTATGTCTTATAGTACATAGACTGGTTTTGATCATAGGGATTTGATTAAACACTAATTATAGTTTTGGGCAGCAGAGAATAGAAATACAGTTGCAAAAGCCGGCTATTATAACTTTAAAAACGGCAAGCCTCTGGAATTGTATTATTTCAAATAATTCAAATGCTGTGCAAACTGTATATCTCCAAGGTCAAATAATTGAACGTAAAAATGGTAAAATGTATGAAGTTAGGTCTGGTGTTTTTAATTTAAAAACCGGAATAACTATTTATAATACAAATAATTACAATGACTTGAAAGGAGAAAAAGTTTTGGTATCCTCCAAAGGTTTTGAATGAAAAAAAATTTTAAAATGAAAAACAAGATTCAAATAAATACAATTTTTACTCTTTTGTCTATTATTGTATTGGCACAATCATGCTCAAAGTCAGAAAATACAGAACCTGTCAATAAAATAGAAGGCTCTTACACCTTAAGTGAGTATCAATTAGTTTCAGGGCCGAATAAAATTTTTGGACCTGATGGTAATGGGAGTTTCAAAGTTATCGGTTTTAATTATGATACAACCACATTAAAAAATGAAAACATTACGATTTCTAAACATTCTGTAAAAGACTCTTTTCGCATTTATGGTTTGAAGTATCCTGAATGGATTTGGCCCGAGATAAAAGTAAAAAGTATGAATGACAGCTTAAATTTTGATAAAAAATATTTATCAGGGCCACTTTCTTACAGTCTAATTGGATTTATTGCAATAAAAGGAGATAGCCTAAATTTAAAATATACGTTTTCAACTTCTAATTTAGACTATAATCTTCAATTTGATTCCAGACAGGTCAAAATTTACTCAGGTAAGGGAATAAGAAAATAATAAATAAAACTTTAAAATGGGAACAAATGTAAGGGTGTAGAAAAAATCCTTTTTAATGGATTTGTCTGATTTCCACATGCAATAGCTCGTATAGATGGTGACAATGAAGTGGCAAATATTCCTTTTCAAAATCCTGATGACTGCCGTTGGTGCTATACAAGCTTTATCAGAAAAATACACAAGACTTGAGAAAATAGAAAATAGTCAACGATATTTCTACTGATATTCAAATGTTGAAAGCCCATGTTGTGGAAAATAAGAACAATATTGTTGATAAATGATTTTTTTGTTCTCAGATAATAGAATTTATGGATTTAGGCGGATATTTAAACCCGGATTATGCATTGGAACTTCGTTATGAGAAGTTAAAATGCAATAAATCAGATATTTATATTCGAAAAGCGTAGCACAGCTACGGTTACAGAAGATAAATAGGGTCTGCTTGATTTAAACTAAACAATTGACTATTAGTTATATGTATTAAAATTTATTGGTTTCGATGCATGGCATTGTACTCATTTTGACTAAAACATTTGCACTTCACTCAGTCTTTTGCCCTGTGCGGGCGGCAGTTACTTTTTTGCATCTTTTGCTCTCACATATTCCTTTGGAATGCTTACCCAGAAAAAAAGTAACCAAAAAACGCTAGTTCAAAAAAAGGTAACTGAATGGTGCAGCTTTGCTGCATTTGAGTGATACGAAATCACTCAAAAATGAAGGCACTGATTTAAACTTAAATCAGCTAGGTGTATTGTTGTTCATTCCCGACCTACCCATCCCTTTCGGGTTCCTTCACTTCTCGCACTGTCATGCTCGACCTTACAGGATCGTTCAGTCCTGCATTTTTCTATCGCCTTGATTATGAATCGTTTAATTTGTATCATTGTAGACCGGCGATAGACGCACTTTTGACTCATCATTCTCTATCACTTGTTTTTGAACGATTTACCAGACCAATAGCTGTCTTTAAATTGAATATTTTGACTTTTTCAGCATGCCCTAAATAGTCCGCCGCGGCGGATTCTGATTTGCAGCAGTTTAGCTTCGGAATAGATTTTCTAATGTATAATCCGGGTTAAAATAATACTGATTCATGTTAAAAATTATGGGCATTGTCCACATGACAATGCCCATAATTTTTCTTCACCCTATCACCACTACCAATTCGGTAACATTCATCCCACCCCTACGCGCTGAATGCACAAATTGTGCATCCAATGATGTTACTCGTTGACTTACATTGATCAGTCCGTTTCCGTCGCTGTTATTGTTACCATGCGGGTCGAAGGCACGGCCATCGTCTTTAAGTATAAATTGCAGGTTGTTTTGGTCTGATTCGCAACGGAAAGATACTTCTTTAGCATCGCTGTGTTTAGCGACGTTATTGAGTAGTTCCTTCAAAACGAGAAAGATATTTTTACGCTGATCCATACTAAGTGATAGGTCACTATGACTGCAATTGTTCTCAATTTTAAGAAGTACATTTTTTGCTTTGAAAGTTTCTGAAGCGTATTTAGTGATACGGGTGAGGAGACTTTCTAATTTTTCATTAGATGGATTTACGACCCAGACTATGTCCTGGATACTTTCCATGGCTTCCTGTGCTCTGTCACCTATCTGTTGCACCCTTTCTTTTTCATAATGGTTTTCCAGATTTTTTAAGGCAGAATGACTCATAATGCTGATACTGGACAATGCACTACCGACCTCATCGTGCAGATCCTGGCTGATGCGTTTTTTCTCCAGTAAAAGTTTGAGTTCAGAAGCAGCAAATTTCTGGATTTCCTGATCGAGCATTAGCTTGCTTTTTGATTTTGCCTTTTTTTGGAAATAATAAAAAAACCATGCACTCAATAGAAGTAAACCAGACAATAAGATTACCCAAAGCAATTTGTCCTTTTTTTCTTCCGCCACTGTATTTTTGGACACTAATAATTCTTGTTTGGTTTGATTAAGTTCGGTACCAGTTGTTGTTGCTATTTCTTCTTTAGCAATTTCCTGGTAGTCCTGAGATCTGATGATTGAGTCATGGAGAGCCGTTTTTAATTTAAGGTGATAGTTGGCCATTTTATGATTGGCCATTTTCTCATATATGGTTGACAGGCTTTGATGCACAGCTTCTTGTTCCTGGAGTGAACCAGATGAAAGACTTAGTTGCAACGCTTTTTTGGCAGTGGATAAAGCTTCAAGATGATCTTTTTCACTTTTGATAAGGGCGATTTGATTGAGCAAGTAGCTTTTACTGATGGTTGACCCTGCTTTATCTAAAGCTGATACACATTCATTCAGCAGTTTTTGAGCCAACACATCATTTCCTTCTTTACTATAAGCGACGCCCATTTGTCCTACACTTAGTATAGATGTTATTTTATCCGCTTCATTGCGCATTTCATAGGCTTTCTTTGCAAATTCAAATAGTTTTTTTGAATTCCCGATTTTTGCATAGTATTTGGCATTGTTTAGATATAAATTAGCAAGATTTCTGTTATTCGGATTAGAAAGTAAGTATTTTTGGTACCATTCTTCCGCTTCTTTTCTACCCAATGCTGCATTGGTAATAAATTGATTAAAGTAGCATTGATTTAGTAATTCAATATTTACCGGAGTCTTATTACTTTCTAAATATTTTATAGCTGACAGATTGTAGTCAGATGCTTCCTTGTATTTGCCGTAATAGTAGGCATTGGCCCCTTTATTAAAGTTTACTACAGCCATAAGATTTCCATCTTTCAGTTCTTCAGCGTTTATTTTTGCAGATGCAAGATGAGTCTCTGCTTCTTTGTATTTGCCAAGTTCCATTTTTGTTGTTGACAAAGAATTGAGTGTGTTTACAAAGTTTCGTTTGTCATCTTCAGGTTTGATCAAAGTGAGCAATTCTTCGAAAGAGCTCTCAGCCTTAATAAAATCGCCTTGTTTGATATGAAAATTTCCCATTCTGTTGAGTGACAAAGCCAACTCTCTGGGATCTCCTAATTTTTTTCTTATGTGATAAGATGCTCCAAGATAAAAGCCGGCCAAGTCAATATTTCCCATCGCTTCCATTAATACGACCATATTATTATATATCGAAGCCAATCCTTTTTCATCATTTATACTCTTACGGTAATCGATTACTTTCTGATAATGATACAAGGCTTTGGTATAATCTTTTCCACGGTTAAAATGATTGCCTAATTTTTGATTTGCATTTGTGAAACCGACGCCATCTTTCAGAGCCTCAAAAAGAGTAAGACCTTCTTTGTAGCAAAAAAATGAAGAGTCGATTTTGTTTTCTTTGTAATAACAGTCTCCCAGGGTAAGAAAAGCCTTTGCAATTTCCTTACTTTTTTGATTTGATTCTCCCCTTTCCAAAATTTCGAGACATAAATGCTTGGATCTGCCTAAATCACTTCTATATAGTTGCTCAGCCTGATCATTCAGTTTTTTTAGATAGACTTCTAGGGTGTCTGTTTGACCATAAACTAATGAAAAGGTACATAGGATAAGACCAGAAAGTAATTTTTTGAGCATTTTTTATCATTATTTTGCAGTTATTAAAAAGTGTACAAAGAAATATGAATTATTATTTCATGATTTCAAGAATTATTGGTACAAATATAACTTTAATATTAATTTATTCACTCTTTTATTCTGAAAAATGCTTAAAAACACTAATCGTTCTCATAGCGTATTATTCCGTAAAAGAAATTAATCATTACCGCATGCTAATTATTCAGGATTAATTACAGGACGTATTGTGAGAATATTCGGTTGGTTAATGATCAGATTGCCATTTTGCTGAACGGTAAGTTTGCTTACAATAGAATTTGATAAATCAAAAGTCACCTCATGATTGGGACAAATGATAACTTCATAATCATCATCAGGGAGTGTGCTGTTATACCAGGTATTAAGATTACTCCATAATCCTGTACTTTTTGAAACTTTCTGATTTTGTGGTAATATATTGATATATAATGCAGTACCGGTTTTTTCAAGCCAAACATAGTCTGGATTAAATATTTGATCATCATCATTATTGATAAAGATGAATTGCAGCGAATTATCATAAGTGAGGTTAGGAAGGGTAGTAGAAAGATTGATTAGTACATATCTGCCTGGAACTAAATTTTGTGGAGACCCTAAATTTATCTTTATTTTACCATTAAGATGAGCACCATTCGTAAGAGTCATAGAATCTCTATTATCAAAATCGTATAATTCAAAATAAATCAAGGATGAGGTATCAAATACATTATTGCCTGAAGGGAAAAATAAATTGCCATAATCATAGCCAGGGCCAATTGTTTTACAATAAATTTGAGGACTATTCCAAACTTGGACCAGGCCTTCACCTTTAACACTTTTTACATTAATAGGCAAATTCGATTTAAACCTTACTATGTTAGGAGCACTTCCATACAAAAATACTTCTGTCGAATCTAAATCTGCAAGATCCCTTAATTCTAAATAAGTTCCATATAGGATAACTTTACCATTAAATTTCCATCCTGTTCCTTTAATAGTATCTGAGAAGTAAGCATAGGTCTCACTTTCTTGACCTGTGATAAATGATTTACCTGTTGTAAGCTGAACGCTTGTCAAATCTAAAACAATTTGGGCATAATCTTCTGTGTTAATATTTATGCCTATAGTGCAATCATTTTTAAAACTTGCTTCAAGGCTAATGTGTGCAGTTCTATTCAAGTCGGAAGTGATACTTCCTGATGTCATGATAAGAGATCGAATAAAATTACTGAAACCATTAAGTTTTGCGCTACCATGAGTGATATCATGCCTTAACACATTAAAATTATTATTTGCAATAATTTGGCCATAAAAGTTCTGTAATCTACTTACCTTAAATGTATCAGTTAACGTCAATGTAGCAAAGTCTACTGACACAATAGGGTAAGAACCATTAGTGCTAAAGTAAGAATCTGTGATATTATTAATTGTTCCATTGGCGAGGATGTTGAGGTTTTCTCCAACAGCCATAACGACAGCTCCATTACTAATAAAATTTACTTGACTCACTTTCACTGGACGGGCAACGTATATTATTGAATTTGCAGTGGTAGAAAACTTTTTAAGGTCAAATTGCCCATTGATAGTAAAATAAGTATTTGTAGGGAAAGGGTAATCAAATTTTATATTGGCTGTATTCGCTGTAGATCTAGATAAGTAAATATTATTACTAAGAAATATTACTGAACCTCCATTATCTATTAGATTTGCAGTAGATGCTTTAACATTAATATTGATTGGATTTAAGATTAAGGTACCACCTATTTTGACACTGACACTGTCGTTCGATCCTTCCCAAGTTAAATTGCCATTTATCTTTACTTCTTCAGTTATCTCCAGATTTCCTTTGCCATGAGAGAAAGGAGGAAGGTGAGATTTAAAAGTAGTATTACATGTCGTAGAAGTATTTATTTTTGCTGATATAATTGAATTGCCTAGATTTGCACTTTGTCTTATAAATAACTTACCACTTCCCGAAATTAAAGCTTTACTGCTATTTGATTCATCATAGTTTGTCACAAGACCTTTAATAATAATGCTATCAGCGGATGTAATATTTAATGTTCCACCCTGTACATAATAAGTATGATTGTGGGTCACATTTGTAAGCTTATTTGCGATGTTGATTTGACCTCCAGAAATGGCTTCAAAATTGCCACTATAATTTTCATAATTTCCAACTAATAGATTTAGACTTGCTCCATTCTTTACTCTTACATAATTGGAGACACTTGTGCCATATAGACCTTTAAAAGAATTAGCACCACTTTTAAATTCTAATGTTGAAGGGCTGGTGGTATTAGATAAAAAAATTGGTCCATTAATATTGATTGGGGCATTAAAATATATCCAACCTAAAGCAGTTAAATTAGTCATTAAGGTTGGACTCAAAATATTAGCATATCCTGTAGCACAATTTTTTAATACATTTCCAAGATTAATTGGTAGGTTGTTTAGATGTTGTAGTATGAAAGTTGGATTACCTAAGCCATAAAAGTTGAAATTTATGGTGGTATTTGTGATGCTAACACCTGCAGAATTTCCAACAATAAGATCCCCTTGATACCATGTAAGGGTTTGAGCTCTGGTGTGGGTTTTGAATACTGCTTGGGTATGTGCGAGTGGATCTCCCGTCATATATGATCTTATTATAATAGTTTGTGGAAGAAGTGAGTCTATGCCGCTAACAGTTCCTGCCTGAAAATATAAAACAGAAGGTGAAAATGTTTTCTCACAAAATATTTTAGAATTATTGGTTAGCGTACATTGGTTAATACTTACATTGGTATCTATTATTAGGGAGTCATTTGCAAGATCAACTGTTATATTGTCTACACTCTGTGGCACTCCTACAGGGCTCCAATTATTTGCGTTTGACCATAGCCTGTTTCCTCCTGAATTGGTAAAAACATAATTTGCTGCAAAGCCCTGATAAGTAATAATACAATAGAATAATGATAAAGAGACTTTAATGGATATGTGGTTTAATTTAATTTTTAAATTCATCTTAACTTGGTTTTAAACATAAATTTACAGAGCAAAAATATCTATTATGCGAGTAACAGTCTGTCATCCTTTTAGGTGACAAACTTAATAAGATTTAGAAAAATTTGTCACCCTTTCTTATGACAAACATAGATATAAAATCCCATTATTTTTGCGTCAAATAAAGATGATTGCCATGAAACATGATGTAAATTATTCTCAACCAAAACCAATAATAGTTAAAGATAAAAAACTTAAACGGATTATTACTCCTTCTGACATAGTGTATATTACTGCGAAGAGTAATTACTCATTATTAAAATTGGTTGATGGCGGCCAAATTTTTACTTCAAAAACGCTAAAATACTGGGTCAATACGATTGGTCCGAACCCCGGTTTTTTAAGGGTTCACCGAGGTACTTTAGTCAATAACGATCATGTCAGGGAATTTTTACCTAAAAAAAGAGTATTTATCGTCACCGGAAATCATGAATTATCAATTTCCAGAAGGTCACTAAAGTGTATAAGTTCTTAACCTAAGGATATTACTTTCTAAATATTTTATAGCTGACAGATTGTAGTCAGATGCTTCCTTGTATTTGCCGTAATAGTAGGCATTGGCCCCTTTATTAAAGTTTACTACAGCCATAAGATTTCCATCTTTCAGTTCTTCAGCGTTTATTTTTGCAGATGCAAGATGAGTCTCTGCTTCTTTGTATTTGCCAAGTTCCATTTTTGTTGTTGACAAAGAATTGAGTGTGTTTACAAAGTTTCGTTTGTCATCTTCAGGCTTGATCAAAGTGAGCAATTCTTCGAAAGAGCTCTCAGCCTTAATGAAATCGCCTTGTTTTATATGAAAATTTCCCATTCTGTTGAGTGACAAAGCCAACTCTCTGGGATCTCCTAATTTTTTTCTTATGTGATAAGATGCTCCAAGATAAAAGCCGGCCAAGTCAATATTTCCCATCGCTTCCATTAATACGACCATATTATTATATATCGAAGCCAATCCTTTTTCATCATTTATACTCTTACGGTAATCGATTACTTTCTGATAATGATACAAGGCTTTGGTATAATCTTTTCCACGGTTAAAATGATTGCCTAATTTTTGATTTGCATTTGTGAAACCGACGCCATCTTTCAGAGCCTCAAAAAGAGTAAGACCTTCTTTATAGCGTATCCGTCCGAGCAAGCACATTAAGGATTTTGTTTAAGTGGGAGCAGCACTTTCAGATCCTTTAACTAATCTATCCGGCTACATCTTTGTAATTAAAGCGCAATCTATCGTTGTAAAATTCTTTTTGTCCCACTTCAGGCCTGCCTGCATTTATATTTGACAAAGTACAAATAAATACAGAAAATTTTTATTAAAGTGCAATTTTGGGATTCCGCCGATAATATTGAGGCCCTGTAATCCATTATAGACTATGAAGCCACCCCCTTATAAGTGAATGACTTCATAGTACAATCTTAGCTAAGCTACATTCGACATTCTCCTATTCATTCCTAAGGGCTATAACTTATTACGTTTAAAAAAGCTGAAAAGATGGTCATTTATCAACTCTTTGTATCCGGGTATCATGGAAATTGAGTCGTATATAGTATGGGGAATACCATTGAGTTTATAATGCAGTACTTCTTTTTTACACTTTTTGCATGCAGGACCATCTACGGGAGTGATTTTTTTTGAACACCATGATGATCTCTGAATATCATAGCTACCTATCTCATATAGCGTTGATTCTGGTGAGGATAGACAATTATTATGTAGTGCCCAATCACCACAAGCTGCATATGCATTGTCAAAGTTAAGACAAAATAGAGTGCCTCCGGTATAAGGTATCGTACCGTCTTCTGTACCGTGTAATTGCATCAGAGGTATTTTCGGAACTGAATCAAAAGAATAGCCTTCCCACTTGTAAGCTGCAAAGGTGGCAATGGCCGCAAAATCGTCCATTTCTCTTACTAGAGAGTAGCAGAGACCAGCACCATTGCTTGTACCCATGGCATAAATTTTTTCTTCAATGATATTGTGAGATGCCTTCATTTCGTTTAGAATAGTCTCAACATAACAAATTTCATCTACTTCAGAAAGGCATGCATCATCAACATACCAATGGTAATCATTGTAAGATCGACCATAGACAGCAATAAATTTATGTGTGTCTACCCAATCACCAATTCTCTCTTTCCAAACACAAGCTTTGTTTTTAAGGCCACTACCCCTACCATGAAAAACCAATAGTAAAGGATATGAAACAGCAGGATTGTATGGTTCAGGGAGCTGTACGTAGTAATATCTGGGAGCGTCACATGATGTAATTTTTTTTTGAATTAAACCGGCATAACCACAACTATCATCGGCCATGGTGCGTATTTCAGTCATTTTGTCAGATGATCCTTCTGTAAATAGAGCTTCATTGGTGCATGAATAGCATAAGAATAAAAGGCCCGCAAAGGGCAGAATAAAGTGTTTCATTGTATTAGATTTTTAAAAGGTGGTGAAAAAATTAATAGGAAAAAGAAAAAGATTTACCAAAATAGCAATCGACATTGTTTAAACATGCTTCATGTCTAACAGAAAATTTCTTGCGAAAATTTGTGATCATAATTATTTAAATTACAATACATTATGATTTAAATTTTTCTAAGAAGATTTTCTATTCACTATAAATACCTTGTGATAAATATTTTTAAAATAAATCTCTGTTCTTTAAATATTATACCCTAGTCAGACCGGCCGGTAAACTACCATATCAATTATTAAAGACAGTAAATAAAAACATGTACTCAAAAAAAAATCAAAAAGTTTGTTGAAGCGGATTTTTGAGAGTTTATTTTTGACCAGTAGGGCAGATTATTGGGCCAAAATAGATTTTTTTAACCTTGATTAAATTAAAATCAAAATTTTATTGTATATTTGTAAGTTTAGGAAATGAGAAAAAGAATATAT
This sequence comes from Saprospiraceae bacterium, assembly GCA_016713025.1. Classification (NCBI taxonomy): domain Bacteria; kingdom Pseudomonadati; phylum Bacteroidota; class Saprospiria; order Saprospirales; family Saprospiraceae; species Saprospiraceae bacterium. The sequence continues at coordinate 763,445 of JADJPZ010000003.1, forward strand.
CATGCCAGTCGGTACAGCGATCAATGAAAATGAGTTAAAGCAGGTAAGGGCAAAATTTGATACTTTACTTGAGGTCATGGAACCAAGTCTTCAGGATGGTGATAAGTCATATCTTGAAAAGGCCTACAACCTCGCTGTGGATGCACATAAGTATCAACGTCGCAAATCAGGGGAACCTTACATATTTCATCCCATTGAAGTTGCCAGAATTTGCTTTGAAGAAATAGGGCTTGGACCTACGGCCATTGTTTGTGCATTGTTGCATGATGTAGTGGAAGACACACCAGTCACTCTGGAAGATATCAAAGAACAGTTCGGGCCTAAAGTGACAGTCATCGTGGACGGTCTCACAAAACTCGATGGAACTTACGATATCGATGTATCGGAGTCTCCTCAGGCTGAAAATTTCAAAAAAGTATTGAGCACACTTATCGTTGATGTCAGAGTTGTCCTGATCAAAATGGCTGACCGATTGCATAATCTGCGCACGATAGACGCACAGGCGAAACACAAGCAACTCAAGATAGCAGCAGAGACCGAGTATATTTATACCCCGTTGGCTCACAGGTTGGGATTGTACAACATCAAAACAGAATTTCAGGATATTTGTCTCCGTATTACCGACCCCCAAACCTACGAAGAGATCAGCCACAAACTCAGCGATACTGACCAGGCAAGAAATAAATACATTGAGGAGTTTATCAAACCACTGGAGGATGAACTCCAGCATCTCGGAGTGCCATTCAGGGTTTTGGGCAGGTGTAAAGCGATATCTTCTATATACAATAAGATCAAGGAGAATAAGGTCACGTTTGAGGAGATCTTTGATATTTTTGCTGTGAGGATCATTATAGATGTACCGACGGACAAAGAAAAAAGTTTTTGCTGGCAAATATATTCTATCATTACAGATGTGTATAAGCCCATACCCGAACGACTCAAGGATTGGGTGACAACACCCAAAGGCAATGGTTATGAATCGCTACACACGACCGTCATAGGTCCCAAGGGAAGATATGTAGAGGTACAAATCCGTAGCGATCGTATGGATGAAATTGCTGAAAGAGGTTTTGCTGCTCACTGGAAATATAAGGGCATCAAAAAACAGGAAAACGTATATGATCACTGGCTTGATAACATCAGAGAAATTCTGGATGCCAAACACTCCAATGCTATGGAGTTTATCAATGACTTTAAGACCAACTTATTCAGCGAAGAAGTCTATGTATTTACTCCGAAAGGTGAAATGCGTATCGTGCCAAAAGGAGCTACAGCATTGGATTTTGCATTTGAAATACACACTGATGTGGGATATCATGCTTCGGCAATCAAGGTAAACAATAAACTGGTACCCATGGGCTACAAGCTCAATAATGGGGATCAGGTACACATAGTCACCAATAAAAATCAGAAACCCAATGAAGATTGGCTCAAAATGGTGATCACAGGCAAGGCGAGATCAAAAATCCGCTCTGCTATGAAAGAAGAGCGACGTAAGATAGGAGAGTTTGGTAAAGAAGCACTCGAACGAAAACTCAAGAACCTTAAGATTGACTTTGAAGACAACGTGGACACAATAACCAAAAATCTTGGATTTAAGACGCGCATTGATTTATACTATGCATTGTCTCAGGATGAAGCACGGATCACAGATATCAAAAATTACACTATTGAAAATGGTAAGATAGTGTTTAAAAAAGAGGAAGAGGATGAGACCAAATCAGCACCTGTCGCCGAAGAACTAAAAAAACTGCAAAGACCGTCCAAAACCAACAAGTCCAATATTCTGGTCAACGGCGAGCCCGCAGATATGTATCAGTATTCGCTGGCTAGTTGCTGCAATCCCGTACAAGGTGATGAAATATTTGCCTATCTTACAGCTAATCAAGGACTTAAAATCCATAGAACTTCATGTTCTAATGCAACACATATTTTAGCAAATTTTGGATACAGAGTCCTCAAAGCAGATTGGGAAGACTCTGTCAACTCCAATTTTATAGTAGAATTGGTAGTCACAGGTGTGGATTCAGGGCCAGGCGTGATCCAAATGCTGACCAATGAACTTTCCAACAAACTAGGCATCAACATCAAGACCTTCAGTATGGAGGGCAAAGAAGGTTTTTATGAAGGGAAAATCGGCATTGTTGTATTGAACAAAGACCAGCTCAATATCGTTGTACAAGCATTAGAAAAATTGCCTGGAGTATCATCAGTGGTCAGAACAGACCGTGCTTACAAATAATATTATTACATGATTATTACATGATAATTACATCAGATAAATTAGAACAAATAGTTTCAGAGGTTAAAACAATTTTTACTTCTCACCTTGAAAAATTTTCACTGCGTAAGACCCCTGAAAGGTATGCTATTCTGGAAGAAATCTACAGAAGAACTGATCATTTTGATGCAGAGGCACTGTATATCCATATGAAAAACCAAAACTACAGAGTAAGCCGTGCCACTGTATACAATACCCTGGAATTGCTTGTCAGTTGTGATCTGATCACCAAACATCAGTTTGGAAAAAACCTGGCCCAATACGAAAAATCATATGGATTTAAACAACACGACCACCTGATATGTATGGATTGCGGGGAAGTGCTGGAATTTTGCGACCCGAGAATCCAGCAGATCAAATCCATGATGGGAGAAATCCTGGAGTCTGATATCAAGCACCATTCACTAAATCTGTATGGAAGATGTAAGAAGGTGGTTTGTGACAATAGGAAGGATTGATTTCAGTGTTATGCCAACCTTAATTTAAAAATATCGGCATCATAAGTAATCCTTTTTTACCGTATCTTGACATCTGAAACTAAAAGGTTTGTATTAGTCAATTTTCAAAAACCGGTAAACTCAAGGTGAAAGTAGTCCCCTCTCCCTTTTTTATTGCGTGTGGTGCCGGTGTGGCAACCAGGGTCTCCACCTTTGTTGCCTCCCTTTCTAAGCTCACCCCCGGCCCCTATTGGGCCTTTAGGGCAGAGGGTAAATTGATGAAATATTCCATATAGACACATTCTCAAATGTGCCGTTTGCTCGTTTTCATTCTTACCCTAAAAGAAGTGCAATATGTTATTCACACATATAGCCCTGCTTTAATCATATAATGCAAAAATATCATATCTTTGCACTTTAAAATAATTAAAGATAATGTCTAAAAATATATTGGTCGCTTCATTATTCTTAACCATTATTGCTGGTTCTCTTCACGCACAACAACAGGAAAAGCTGATCGCTCTCAACAATTATGTCAATTTTTCAAATGAAGGTACTCATGGTTTACTGATTGTACATAGGTTGCTTGAAAATTTTAATAAAAATATCAACAAGTATGTAGATCTACCGGATCAGCAGATCAATTTTTACTCCAATAAAGACCTTCCGCAGGATATTTTTCAGGATGATGAAAACTGGTTTTACGACACATCGCCTAATGAATACTTTTCCCTAATCAGTAAATCATCAGGTGTATTGTCCGAGCCAGCAGAAAAAAAGCTGAAAGCCATCTCAGGGGATATGAAGACCATCATGCAAAATATCAACAAAATAAGATTTGATCTGGAAAAAATGATCACAACACTAGATCTAACCAAACGCGAAAACCTTAGTATCGTCTATGACAAACTGGAAGAAGGTGTAAAGTTGTTTAAATCGTATTATGATAAACAGATGATTCTGGAAAGAGAGGTTTCTGCTGTCTATTTGTCACTGAATATCAAACCAGAAAATCAGGTTTATGTTTCTCTGCAGACCGCTCTGAAAGATGTTTATACAACAACTTATACGGCACTCAAAGCAATGTACAATAAAGAAGATGAACAATATCCTGAATTGATCCTGGCACAGGAAGCGGCTTTGTCAAGACTGAACAACATCAATTTGTCCAACCTTAAGGATACTAAATTACTGAGTCCAAAAATACAACTATACTGGGCAAATGTCAAAAAACAGTCTGGAGAATCGATCAAAGGCCAGAAATCATTCGCTGAATCAGAAAATCTTCCTGAAGAATATAAACTATATGGCAAACATTATTACTACTACAATATATCGGTGATCAATAAATTCAACCGATATGGCAATGGAGTAGTTTTTGAAATCAACAGATTCAATGAATTCCTAAACCTTCCCGTCTTAAAACATTTTGAATTGCCTCACTATTTCAAAGTAATATATCCTAAGTTACTAGTTAAAACAGACTATCTTGCTTCTGCCGATCCGGTCATCAAATCAATACCTAAGGTAGTCAAAGGCAGGAATGTTGTTACGGCAAACAGGACAATTTTTGCCGATAAAGATGTGGTGGAATTTCAATTGTACGATCATAAAATCATTGACAAGGATATAGTGTCTCTCAGTTTTAATGGTGAGTGGATCATCGAGAAGTTTGAAATCAGCGAAAAACCAAAACCCTTTACCCTAAAATTGAATGTAGAAGGCAAAAACTTTTTATTGCTTCATGCTGACGATATGGGTAGGCAACCTCCTGCGACTATCGCACTTTCATATACCTATAAAGGTAAAAAAGAACTCATTGTCCTAAATTCTGACACTGTAAAAAGTGAAGTCATTGAAATAGTTTTGCAGAAATAATATCACTTTTGTCTTGGTGGAAAACCTGTTGGTCTGAAAATTTGAAATTCTGAAATTTTTATTGCCGAAAATTTGTTGAGATAAAAACATCAGGAATTCATAATGATAAAGATTTTCAAAACTGTTCAATTTCTCCAGCAGAAATTTAAAATATTGGGTACAAGATTAGTGTATTCAGTATTGCTTATGATATACGCATATCAGTCAAAAAATACACCGTCCTGGGCAAAAAAAATCATCATAGGCGCCATTGCGTATCTTTTATCACCATTTGATGGAATGCCGGACCTGACTCCTGTCATTGGCTTTACCGATGATCTGGGAGTTATCAGTTTTGGCTTAGTAGCTATAGCCTGCTACATCGATGAAGACGTAAGAACAAAAGCCAGAGAAAAGATTCATAAGCTCTTCAAGCAAATAGATGAAAATGATCTTGCAGCTGTTGATGCAAAACTTTAAAGAAATACTGCTATAAAATGCAATTCAATTCATCAAAGCAAGGCCTTGATCATATCAGCCAACTTGGACTTGCTGTGTCCTTTTCCTGAAAGCCTGTGTTTTTCAACATTATCCTTGTAGATGATGATGACCGGCTGACCAGCAACACTGTATTTGGCAGTGATATCTTTATTTTTGTCAACATCCACTTGTCCGAGTTTTGCTGCTTTGATAGATGTGTCAGAGATAAGACCTTCTACATCAGGTTTTTGTGCAGCGCATATAGAACACCAGGTAGCATGAAAAAACATAAGGCTTACACCTGTCTTAATGGTAGCATCATAATTGGATAAAGTGGTGATGTCTGTCAGTTTGGCAGAGGTTGTATTACCCGGATCAGGAGTTGTCACTTCTTCTTTACTGCAAGAGTTCAGCACAGTCGCAATAGTCAAAATAAATAATAATCTTAGCATGATTGTTACAATTTAATTACAAAAATATAATATTTATAGTTATGCAAAAGAATTTGTATCAATTATTTTTTGAGTGTTGCATTGTTTTGGTTGTTACAATAAATAAAACAGAAGCCCGTTATTAAAAATAAAAACATGGCACGACTACTTGTATTGATCATTGTTCTGACTTTTTCTTTTTGTGGAAATGCTCAGCTTAGAATTCACGCCGGTGGTGGAGTAAATTTCTCAAATATTGATTTTAAAAATTTACAAACCCCAAAAGTAAACTCAGCTACTAATTATTTCATTTCAGTAAGACCGGAATTAGGTATCACTGAAAGTATATCTGTGGGTATGGATATTCAGTATTCGAGAAAAGGATACAACTTTGTCGATGCAAATGCTGACCCTATTTCAGGGTATCGATTTCAATATTTAGATATGATACCTCAGGCTCAGTTTAAAATTTTAAAACCATTATCTTTATTTGGCGGAATAGGCTTAGGGATCAGGACCAGTGAAAGTTTCAAAATAGAAGAAATCTGGGATGAAGCAAAGACAAAGCTTTCAAAACCAGCTGAGTTTACTTATGTAGCAGGTCTCAGGTTTTATCCGGTCAAAAAAATCTCCATTCACACTCAGTTTGCGGGCACTCTTGGACAGTTTTTCGATGTGGAATGGACCGATGCACAAGGCCACGTCATACCCAACGTCTCTACAAAACTCAATAATATCCAGATAGGCATTGGATATCAACTATACTGATTAGTGTTATGATGTTTTTTTGGAAGACTTAATACGGTCTTATTCTTCTTTTAAGATAATATTGTCTATCAACCTTACACCATCGGCCCACACAGCCACACAAGCGACAACGTAAGGAGATTTGGCAATATCATTTACCGGTTTTAATGTATATCCGTTGCATATGGTTAGATATTCCGGTTTAAAAGGATCAACTTTCAATCGTTTCATTCCGTAATTTTCAAGCTCTGAAACAGACTTTGTACTTTGGTATTTTTTTACAGATTGCAGTGTTTTGTATATGATTCCTGCTTTTTCTCTTGTTTCTTTACTGAGTCTTTCATTTCTGGAACTCATAGCCAGTCCATTTGGTTCTCTAAGAATTTTACAAACTACAAGGTCGGTTTTTATCTTTTGCGTCCTGATCATATGGGCTATGATGGTAAACTGCTGAAAGTCCTTTTGACCCATATACAGCCTGTCCGAGACAACCTGTGCCACGCCTATAAAATGTCCTGGCCTGAAAGCACCCTCCATGTAGGAATCAAGTCCACCCAAATCTATATCCTTCCCTTTTTGATCACCATCAGGATATATTTCTGACGCTGCCGGAGTGAAAACGACATCTGCCCTGGCAGTCAACAGTAGTGAAATATCTGATTCCAGCGTTCTGGGATATTTTTCAAGGTCTTTTTTGTCATTAAATTGGGTGGGATTGACAAAAATGGACACTATGACAAGATCATTTTCCCTTTTTGCTTTCCTCACAAGGGAAAGATGCCCTTTGTGGAGTGCACCCATAGTTGGCACAAAACCTATGGAAACTCCATTTTTTTTATTTCTTTGAACCAGATCAACAAGATTTGGAACATTTTCTACTACAAGGATCATTAAACTACACCTTTTTTATTTGAGCAAACCATTTTTTTATAATATTTTCCGCAGGTTTATCCTGAGGTGTGTAGTCTTTTTCAGGGTATCCTTCGTGCCCCAAATTATCTGGAAACCATTTCCACAAGAACCCTCCTGCCCAGAAGTTTTCAGCTGAAAGGGCCGTCCACAAAGCATCATATGCGTTACTTTGTGCATTATGATTGATATTCAACTGATGTTTTGATTTCTCGACTTCCCAGGCTTTGCCCGCACAACCATCCACTGACATGTACCCGTACTCAGTAAAAAGTATTTTTTTCTTATTTTTGTCTGAAAATGCTTTCAATTTTCTTACCACTGGCTTCCATTCCTTTACTAAAAGACCTACCGGAGGGTTTTTGGCATCGCTAAGCGGAAAGTAACTACTAATTCCTATAAAATCCAGTTGGTCCCAGATTTTAGTTGTTTCATAACTATCCCAATTGGCAGAATATGTAATTTGTCCTTTGTAGGTTTTTCTGATTTCTTTAATAAGTTCCCTCCAGAATTTTTCTCTCTTTACTACTGCAATATTATATTCTGTACCCACACAAAACAACTCAACGTTGTGTTTAGCTGCAACTCCTGCAAAATCCATAATATAAGCTTTGTAATTTTTTTCCCAGTCTTTCCATTTTTCTTCTGTATCAAAATCCATGTCACCTATCCATCCACCGCCTGTGTATACCTGTGGTTTGAGCATGATTTTCAATCCTTGTTTTCTTGCTTCCTCAATACACGATTCTATTCCGGTGATTTTTTCTCCCCACCACTGTCTTTCCACATTATAGGTAACATTGGTCTGTCCTTTTCTGGTAAATCCATATGGCACAAAACAAACCCACTCCGTGTGTATATCTCTAAGCCTTTTGAAGGCAGGAGACCCTATGGGTTTTTGGGGAGCAACTACTGTGATACCTTTTATTATAATGCCTTCTTTAAGACTAATGGGATTTACATCAATCGGGAGTATTTTTTTGTCTGAATTCTCGATATAACCGCGTCCCTCCAACGATGCAAATATCAGATTGAGCAAAATCAGAATTGCGATAAGTATAAATATCTTTGATTTTAATATCTTCATTATCCTATATAGACGATAAAAAGGCGCAAAGTTACTTTTTGTATTTGCACTTCAAGCAAAATGTCATTTTTTTATTTTTGCTTTTAACAATTATTACTTTTTTCAATGGAAGTTTGTTTAAAATCTCATTTGAATATAGTTGGATAAAATATTGAATTCGATTTCGTTTAGATAAGGAATTTTTCTTAGTTTTTACCCTATCTAAATCTTTCACTTAAAATGGAAAGACTTCATAAAGATGTCTTAACTAAACGACATTGATATTGAATTGGGAAATTTTGAGGTAATTTGAAAAACCCTTTGACATTACACATTAAGTTAAAAAGTCTCCGAATTTTTTTTAATCCCTCTTACTACCGTGAATATCTATTTAATTCCTTTTACCTTTTTGTATAGTCATCTTTTTTTTCGGATGCACCAACTTCATTTCTTTTATGAGGTGGCCTGCATTACTGTATTTGTCTACTACCCAGAGAATATAGCGTGCATCTACCATGATATTGCGGCAGATAGAAGGGTCATAGTTGAGATCACTCATAGTGCCTTCCCAGACTCTGTCAAAATTCAATCCGATGAGATTTCCATGTGCATCTATAGCCGGACTTCCTGAGTTGCCTCCTGTGGTATGGTTTGAAGCTATAAAACAGACAGGCAACTTTCCGTTTTTATCTGCATAGATGCCATAGTCTTTGTTTTTGTATAGTTCGAGCATACGTGGCGCGAGATCAAACTCATAGTCCCCAGGTACATATTTTGCTATAACTCCATCGAGGTAGGTTACCGGAGTGTAATATACTGCATCTTTTGGTTCATAACCATGTACATTGCCGTAAGTGACGCGCATGGTACTATTGGCGTCAGGGTAAAATCTCTTTTCTTTAAATACTTCTGTTTGCGCTTTGGTGTATTTTTCCTGGTTGAGGTCAAGACTTCTTTTGATTGTGTTGTATGGCGTTGAAATTTCACTTTCATAAAAATCAGCCCAAGCTGTTGCCAAGGCATAAATAGGATCACTTTTTATAGCAGCCACGCCTTTTTCAGGACTCAAGGCCATTATTTCCATGACTTCCTTTTCGGTCGTCAGGCTACTGAGTGTAAATTGATCTGCAACCATCATATCATAACTTTCGTCTGATGACATTCCAAGATTTTCTCTTTTCAGAAATTCAGGTACAAATTTTTCATCGAGGTTGTCCACATACAATGTAAGCAAAGCACCGAATTTTTCCTGATCAATTTTATTGTCAAAATCCTTAAAGAAGGCAGTTAGACTCGGTTTGAGTTTATTGACCTGAGCGATATATGCATTGTTTCCACCAGACTCGTACTGTGTGACCAGTTTCCTGAAATCACTCATCCTGGCCAGGATCTCCACATTGCGCAGTGCAATTTCCTGATGATAATCTCTGGCCAGAGCTAGTTTTTCGATGTCATTGTATTGTTTTTCGAGATCAGAAAGGAGATTTTTATAAGGACTGTCAGGCGAGAGTCTTTTTTGAAACGCTGCTTCATATTCCTTTTTCTTTTGTACGGCATTACTTTGTCTGAGCCCCTGAGATTCTCCTATCCATTTTTTCCATGCATTGGCTATAGAAGCGTATTTGGAAGCATATTTGATTTTAGTTGCTTCATCCTCTCTCATGTATTTATCCATGATCTTCAGTGACGTCTCTCTGATCGATATTCTTGCCGGATTGAGAGTATTGAGTGTCTGTGATATAGCAGATGAAGGAAGATATTGTGTTGTTCTGCCCGGAAATCCAAAAACCATAGTAAAATCGCCTTCACTGATACCATCGAGTGAAATGGGAAGAAAATGTTTAGGTTTATATGGTACATTTTCAGGGGAGTATTCAGCAGGTTTATTGTCTTTTCCGGCATAAATTCTGAAGAGTGAAAAGTCACCGGTATGTCGAGGCCAAACCCAATTGTCTGTATCTGCTCCAAATTTTCCTATAGATTCAGGTGGTGTACCAACCAATCTTACATCCCGATATATAGTCGTAACAAATGCAAAATACTGATTTCCATCGAAAAATGGCTTGATGACCACGTCCTGATACGACTCTATAGCATAGGATTTTCGGACATCGGCGATGTTTTTATCTATGGCACTTTGTCTTTCTGTCGGCGACATACTTTCTGTGACACCATGTAGGACTTTTGCACTCACATCGTCTATCCTGTCTATGAAGGTAGCTGTAAGTCCTTTGTTGGGTAGTTCTTCCTGATGGTTTTTTGCCCAAAAGCCATTTTTGATAAGATTGTTGGTCACTGTAGAGTGAGACTGAATCTGCCCATAACCACAATGATGATTGGTGAGCAGTAAGCCATTGGGTGATATCAGTTCAGAAGTACAAAAACCGCCAAAATGCACAATCGCATCCTTAAGAGAACCTTTATTGACACTATAAATGTCTTCAGCTGAAATTTTCATGCCCATGCTCTTCATCTCTTTTTCATTGAGCAGTTTGAGCAATTGTGGCAACCACATGCCCTCGCCGGCAAAGCTGGAAAAAGGAAGAATGAAAAATATCCAAAAAGTAATTTTAAAAATGAACTTCATTGTATTGCGTTTGAGTTATCAAAAAATGAAAAGGTAAAGTTACAAATCATTTGGTTCAGGCAGTGCTATGGCAAGGCAAAGTTTTAAATTAACTTGTTATATTTTTATGGTAACTATTTATGAATAGATCAGGAAGTAGAGTTTTATGAAATCGTCATAAAGGATTTTACTTCTCTATATTTTAATCAGGGTTAAAAATATTACCTCTATCCTGAAAATTCCGAATAAATCGCCTTACCTTTGCATCCCGTAGCAAGGAAAACAAACTTTCTTTCTTCATAAGCGCATGGCTAAATATATTTTTGTTACGGGAGGAGTAACTTCATCACTTGGAAAGGGTATCATAGCAGCATCACTGGCTAAATTGCTTCAGTCCAGAGGTATCAGAGTAACTATACAGAAGTTTGATCCTTATATCAATGTTGATCCGGGCACACTAAATCCTTACGAACACGGCGAATGCTACGTAACTGAAGATGGTGCAGAAACGGACCTTGATTTGGGTCATTATGAGCGGTTTCTGAACATACCGACATCACAGGCCAACAACGTCACTACTGGCAGAATCTACCAGACAGTCATAGAAAAAGAAAGAGCAGGTGCCTTTCTGGGCAAAACTGTGCAAGTGATTCCCCATATTACTGATGAGATAAAGAGGCGCATCACCTTAGTAGCACAAGATGATATGTACGATATTGTTATCACTGAGATCGGTGGTACAGTAGGTGATATCGAATCACTACCCTATCTCGAAGCCCTGCGACAACTGCGGCGAGAAGTAGGTAAAGATAATTGTGTGGTAATACATCTTACACTTATCCCTTACCTCAAGGCTGCAAAAGAACTCAAAACCAAACCAACGCAACACTCTGTAAAAGAGCTCCTTCAAGCTGGTATTCAGCCTGATATACTGGTGTGCAGGACAGAACATCATCTCCCAAAAGAACTTAGAGAAAAACTGGCCTTATTTTGTAACGTCGATGAAAAGTCTGTGATAGAAGCTATAGATGCAGAAACTATTTATGATGTGCCACTGCTCATGCTGAAAGAAAAACTCGACAAAACTGTCCTGAAAAAATTATACATCAAAAATAATAACGAACCTGATTTACACCATTGGAAGGAATTTTTAGGCAAACTGAAAAATCCCACCAGGGAAATAAATATCGGATTGGTAGGAAAATACAATGAACTTCAGGATGCGTATAAATCTATCTACGAAGCATTCATTCATGCCGGAGCTGTCAATGAGTGCAAGGTCAACGTCATTCCGATCCATTCCGAAATTCTTGAAAATGGTGATGTGGGCTCTAAGTTGAAAGATCTTCAAGGTGTTCTGGTTGCACCGGGATTTGGAGAACGAGGTATCAATGGAAAACTTGAGGCCATCAGATATATCAGAGAGCATAAAGTTCCATTTTTTGGTATTTGCCTGGGTATGCAATGCGCTGTAGTTGAATTTTGTAAAAATGTGCTGGGTATAAAAAACGCAAATTCAACAGAAGTAGATCCAAAAACCAAAGAACCCGTTATAGACCTCATGCCCGAACAAAAGAAGATCACCCTGAAAGGTGGTACCATGAGACTTGGATCTTATTCTTGTAAGATTTCTAAAAATTCATTGAGTCAAAAAGCGTACGGCAAATCAGACATAACCGAAAGACACAGGCATCGCTATGAGTTTAATAATGCCTATCTGGAAAGGATAGAAAGTGCCGGCCTTCTGGCCACCGGCAAAAATCCTGATTCTGGTCTCGTAGAGATAGTAGAGCTCAAAGATCATCCGTTTTTTGTAGGTGTACAGTATCATCCCGAATTAAAGAGCACTGTAGAAAATCCGCATCCGCTTTTTGTTGCTTTTATCAAAGCAGCTCTCGTCAATTCTTAATGGATATTTTTTATAGAAAAATGAGAAAACTCAAACTGGACGAACTGCGAAGGCCTGATATCGATACGTACAAGAATTCTGAAAAAATTCCAGTGGTAGTCGTTGCTGACAATATTCGATCCGCGATGAACATCGGCTCAATATTCAGAACTGCAGATGCATTTGCTGTAGAAAGGGTCATCCTGTGTGGCATCAGTGCCGTACCACCCAACAGAGAAATCACAAAAACAGCTATCGGTGCTACAGAATCTGTACAATGGCATTATGAAAGTGATATCGTCACTGCAGTCATGAATCTGGAAAATGAAGGATATTATATTGCAGGCGTTGAACAGACAGATGGCTCAGTTTCATTGGAAGATACCGTTTTTCCCATTGGAAAAATAGCTGTAGTTTTCGGAAATGAAGTAGAAGGAATCAGCGATGCTATCCTGCCTTTAATGAATGTGTGTATCGAAATCCCACAATTCGGCACCAAACACTCACTCAATGTCTCTGTCTGTGCAGGCATAGTCATGTGGGAATTGATGAAAAAATATAAACCAGCGCTACAAGAACAAAATAAATAGCCTGAATTCTGGTTATGGAATTTTATATTACTTCTTTAAACAATAGGGGCGTAGCCTTATAATCTTTGTAATCAGAGTCCCAAAACATATAATCAGGGGCGTAGCCCTGTAACCCTAAAACAATTTCAGCATCATTGAAGATGTCAGGGCTACGCCCCTTATTATCAATTAATTAAGTCATTTTACAAAGATATCAGAGCTAACGCTCCATCTTTTATGTGAATATTTATGTATGTAAATAAATCCTTTTTCTTTCGCTTTTCCTTTAAACTGATGGCTTGATAAAAGGGAAGTTTACTACAACATTATTTTTATAAGGCTTTACAAACCCATTTTCGAGCATAATTTCATTTATAGTCTTGCCATCAGTTAAAATAATGTAAGCCAGGCTTCGCCCCTATTTAACTGTCGTATCGCCATTGTGCACGCGGTCTTAATGTTTTAAACCGTTGCGCAGATAAGCAGTAAGAGCCTTTTTGAGTTTGTTTAATGATTTTTGATTTTTGTTATAAAAAATTATTTAATTGTAGCGTAGCAACTGCTGCCACCCTACAAGTCGATCTAGCGATTTCAATTTAAATCAAATAGGGTAGATAAGTAATTCTATTAATGCCTTATTTATAAAGAAATTATCTCTGCCAATTTTCTTTTTTTGGACTAGGTCTAAATCTTCAAGTTGGTCTAAATATCTTATTGCCGTATTTCTACTGACATTCAAGTCATGCATAATATATTCAATCTTAGTATATGGATACCTGAAAAGGTTATTAAGTAAGTCCTGAGAGTAAATTTTAGGTGCTTCATTTCTTATGACTAATTTGTATTGTTGCATTGCTGAACTCATTCGTTTGATAACCTTTATTGTATTTTGAGAAGTCTCTGTAATAGAGTCCAGCATATATATAATCCATGGTTCCCAATCATTTGAATCTCTAGTGTATTGAAGCAATCTGTAATATTCTGATTTATGCTTGATGATGTATCTACTTAAATAAAGAATAGGGAGCGTTAATAGATCATTTTTGATCAGATAGAGTATATTAATGATACGTCCTGTTCTTCCATTTCCGTCATAAAATGGATGGATGTTCTCGAATTGATGATGAATAATAGCCATTTTGACCAAAGGATCAACATCTGAGATTTCATCATCATTAATATATTTCTGTAAATTATCCATTAATAAAAGTATGGTGTCATAATCCTGCGGAGGCATATAGACCATTTGTCCGGTTGCTTCGTTTAATAACTTTGTTCCTGGCAACTTTCTAAAGCCAGCTGAATTACTTTGTATCTGTGCTTGAATTTCAAGAATCACCTTATTGGTCAAGAGTCCGGAATTTTTCACCAATTCAAAACCTTTCTTCAAGGCATTTGAATAAGCATGCACTTCCTTTAAAGTTGATGAAATATAAGATTGTGCTTGATAATTCGATTGGTATAAATCATCAAATGTTGAAATTATATTTTCAATAGCAGAGCTCTCTCTTGCCTCCTGTAAGGCAAGAGTATCTATCAGAATATTTTGATTTGGAATGGATGCTGCTATACCTTTAAGTTCTGCCAAATACCTATGTGCTTCTGCAGTTTTCTTAAGAATCTTTTTAGACTCAACATCTAATAACAGAGGAAGTAATGCTACATCACCCATATTGTCGAAATTATTGGTTATAAAATACAAATATAACCCATATTATTGTATATTTGGGTTGTTTTGGTGAAATATAACCCAAATAATTTAGATTTTGATTTACTTTTTTTATGTAAAAAGGTACGCTCTAACTATTTTGTCTTAGGGCGGGGGAACGAGATTAGGATATGTTTAATTTATTTTCTTTCCACCTGTTTGTCTTTTGATTATTATAACAGTATTTTGTCATCGAATAAAGTATATTGAATGTGCTCTCCGTACCTCGGTACGCTTCGGAGTGATAGCTTCCACTCTTTTCGGTCATCTGTCCACTCCTTTGGAAGATATAAACGTGCGTTAACCAAACACACTTTCTCACCACTTCCTAACGACGCAAATACGCCTGTTTGTGAATTTTCGATCTTTCCTTCAATGCCATTATATTGTCTGGAGACTCCAACGGAGTGCTTACCTGATTTTTTGTTACTATTTTCATCAATATTGAGCGCTTGTAGCTTTCGATCCCCTAAATCTTTATTGACTTTTTTAGCCACTTCCATCATGAGATCCGAAGTACTCCAGGGTGAATCTGAAATGAAGTGCTGTTGAGATTGATAATCGGCTTTTGACTTTTCTACCATTCGTTCTATATTGCGCTTGGAGCGTTCGGCGCAGAACAAACCTTCGATATATTTAATAGCATTTTCGCAAAGGTCTGATGTCTTTAATTTTAAAACTGATTGATAATCAATGACATGTGAGCAAAGGTCACCATCCTTGACGACCTGAACAATTTCATAAAGGCTTTGTTTTGTGTTCTTAAAAAGTCGTTTTTGTTACTGCTGTTCCTAAAGGTAAGAAGTTTTTGCACTCAAAAAAACGACAGTACAAATACCCGAAATTTTTACAATATGTTGGTTATCTGTACATTAAATTTAACAAAGTAGAATTAGACCTGTGTACCCTTAAAACAAAAAAGTCTGACTACCAGAAATGTAAGTCAATCACTATTTCAACAGGTAAATAATTGAAACTTTCAAAAATGACAAATAGTATTAATTCAGCTCCTTATTCTCAATAATGGCTAATGCGTCATCCACATCATCTTCATGTACTTTGATTTCAAAGATGTCATTTGGAAGAATGGTCCTATGCCCTTCAAACTGAAAAGTCTGAATACCTGCTTCATGCAATGCTGTTACCATGAGTTCGCCAACGATACGATCATGGTATGTTCTTATTGTGATATAATTTTCAGTACGCATAATTGGAACTATTTAAAACTCATTAAAGTGAAATGAAAATATGATACAAAAAATTTAATATCATAATGTATTGTAAATTAAATAATTATGATACTAAATTTTTGCATTCGATTTTCTGTTGTTATAACAAATCAAAGTATTAAAAAGGTTCCTGAAACATGTTTTATTTTGCTTTTTTAATGATTTTCACATTATTTACAACCTGATCTGTCTCATCACATTTATCCTATTACTGGGCAAATCTGGAACCAATTTTGAGTCTAATCCGAAAACAAAGATTTTATGATAGTCAACCATTTTTACCCAATCCCATGCCAAATCACCAGGGATTCCCAAAGGGTAAACGCTTGATTATCTATGTAATAGAAATAGAAATTGTCCCATTTTTTTCATCAAAGGCTTTTCAGAGATGACTTAATATTCTATTCAACCAATATTTGCAGGTTTAGTGTGTATTACAAAATAGATTTCAAGGACCCAATCATGTTAAATAATTTCTTAGATTTACATGTAAAATAAAATATATGAACAATCTGCTCCAGAAAATAAATATTCAAGGGAGATTTGCTGAAATCAGCAAACGTTTTCCACTGGTGATGATCTTTGCGTTGATCACTACCATCACCCTCATCCTGACAGTGGAAGACGATAGTGGCAAAATTTTCAGATGGCCTGTTGCCGGATTCATCGGATTCCTTGCTGCATTATTATGGACATTGTATTGTGAAGCTCAGAGTTTTTCCAGAAAAATCTTTATCACAGGTACTTTAATCTTAATAATTTTACTTGGCATATTCTACATGATGATTCCTACTGATTTTAGTACAGGACATCCGTGTTTTTGGTTATCTACCATAGGTTTGAGTATCGTTTTGCATCTGCTGATATCTCTCATACCTTATACAAAAAACTACAATACATCTCATTTTATCTCGTACAATGTTACTTTATTTAACAGCTGGATGCAATCTGCACTTTTTGCACTTCTGGCATATTTAGCACTTGTTCTGGCTATATTGGCACTGGACGAACTTTTCAATCTTGATGTAAATTCGATTTTTTATTTCAGATTGTTCATTTTTATAACGGGATTGGTTCAGACCACTTTATTCCTTTCTGAAATTCCGGATAAGTTTGACGAAAGTCCTGCTGTTGTACCAAAATCGGTATTCAAAGTGATCGTAGCATACCTCTTTATTCCTGTCACTATCCTGTATGCTGTCATACTCTATGCGTACTTTTTCAGACTGATACTTACTGATCACAGTATGGTGCAATGGACCTATATTATGGTATTATGGTATTTAAGTATTGGTGTTTTAACCTGGTTGCTCTCCGGGTATTTGGATCATGGGGATAAATCGTATATATCTGTATTCAGGAAATGGTTCTTCATTTTGTCTATCGTTCCACTCGTGATGTTATTTTTTTCAGTGAATAATAATATTGAGATGAGTGGTATCAGGGAAGAGTTTTATTTCAGTGCATTGGCAGCTGTGATAATATCTCTTATTTTTATGTACTTTTTCATTTCTAAAAACAAGGATTACAGGATATGGCCTATAGCCGGTATTTTATTTTGTGTCATAGCTTTCTGGTCAGGTCCTTTTTCAGCCTGCAAAGTACCTGTGATAAACCAACAGAAAAAATTGGTACAAGAAATGGAGACAAAAGGTATGATCAAAGATAGAATTATGGTAGTCGATAAATCTAAGAAGTATCAGGACAGTGCCGGGATCATCACCAATAAGCTTTATTATCTTGAATCCCGCAACGCACTCGGCTACATCAAAGACTATGATAAAAATAATCTCATAACATCACCAAAGGATAGTATCACGTCATCTGACATTATAAAATCATATGGGTTAAATACTTTTTTTCCAACTTCTAATATTTACAAAGAATATACACATCCAGCATTCAACACCTACGATATCAAAGGTTATGATCTGATAATTCCGATGTCATCATTTGGCGAAGCACTAAGTAAGGAATTCTTAAAGGTGGACGGTCAAAAATGTATATTGTATATAGATGGTAACAAAAAAGGCGAATTTGATGTATCAGATTTTGTGAGTTGAAATTTCACATACTCTTTATAAAATTTAGTAGTTATTCAGGAATTGATTACATTTACACCCCAATCAAAATCAAAACAATGTTTATAATATGATTAAAATTTTGGTAGTAGACGATGAGCCCGATCTCGAAGTTTTGATAAAACAAAAGTTCAGAAAAGAAATCAGAGACCACAGATATGATTTTAGTTTTGCAACCAATGGAGTGGAAGCCTTATCATACTTAGATTTGAATGCGGATACAGACATCCTGCTCAGCGACATCAACATGCCCCTTATGGATGGTCTTACTTTGCTTTCTAAAATTAACGAACAAAACATTCGTATAAAATCAGTCATTGTTTCAGCCTACGGAGATTTGCAAAACATAAGGATTGCGATGAATCGTGGCGCATTTGATTTTATAACTAAACCCATTAATTTTGAAGATCTTGAGATAACCATTGAAAAAACTATAAAACAGGTAACACAAATGAAGATGACCATGGAGGCCATCAAACAGAATAACTTACTAAAAATGTATGTGGATGAAACAGTTCTGAAATATATGACAAGTCAGGAGTTTGAAACTACGCTTCATGCTAATGAGCAAGTGGAAGCCACTGTTGCATTTATTGACATTTGTTCATTTACAAGCATCTCCGAAAATACATCACCAGATACAGTGGTCAAGTTACTGAATACTTACTTTGATGTCATGGTCAAGGAGATCATAGCGCAGGAGGGTTATGTAGATAAGTTTATCGGAGACGCTATTATGGCTATTTTTAAAGGTGATTACCATCTTGACAGAGCTATTGATGCCTGCCTTGCCGTCCGAAAACATATCAATGAATTACCTGCTGAAAATATTGAAAACAATTTTAGGCCAAAAGTATCTACAGGTATCAATTTTGGTGATATGATTTCCGGAAATATTGGATCGGTAAGCTTGAAAAGATTGGATTATACCGTCATAGGTGATGCTGTCAATGTCGCTCAAAGACTGCAATCCATGGCCGCACCTGATCAAATATTAATTTCAGAATCGGCATATCAAAAAGTCAAAGAGTCATTTCATTGCAAAGAAGCAGGATCATATCAGCTCAAAAACAAACAGCATCCTGTAAATGTCTATGAAGTGCTGGAATAAGGTCAGTTCTTTTTCTTCTTTTTTATCACTCCTCCTGCAACTTCTTTAATACTTTGAACATAAAAAAACGCAGTCGGATCGGCCGTTTCTATTGCCTTTTTGAGACGGTGTATTTCCAGCCTCGTGACAATCGTCGAGATGATATCACAATCATTTTTAATCTCAAAAGAGCCGGGCAGATACCCTCTTTCGCCTTTATATACCGTGATTGCTTTATTAAAATCATTGACCAAAATAGATTTAATCAATTCATGTTCTCTTGAAATGACGGTAAGAGAAGTGTATTCTTCAAAACCATCAACGACATAGTCTGAAGTCCGTACAGCCGTGAAGTAAGTCAGAATAGAATACATGGCAGTTTCCAATCCAAAATATAAGGCCGCAATCAACATGATAGAGACATTGATGAAAAGTATAATTTCACTGGTAGAAAATCCTGACTTTTTGTTGGTATAATCTGCCAGTATCTCAAGGCCATCAATGACCGCGCCGGCTCTGATGACCAATCCTACTCCCAATCCTATAAGAAAGCCTCCAAAAAAAGCGATCAGTATTTTATCTTCGGTAAAAACAGGAAGCGTCACAACATTGGATAGGATGCCAAGCATCAAAATGGCGATGAAACTATGGACAGCAAATGTTTTGCCGATTCTCAGATATCCGAAATAAATAAAAATCAGATTGATGCCAATAAAAAAGTAACTAAAATCTATATCCAGCCACTCATAAAATATGATGGACATGCTCGTTACACCACCATCCATAAATCTGTTGGGTATAAGGAAGCCTTTCAATGCAACCAAAGCTATCAATACACCAGCTACTGTATATACGACAGATGAAAATGAAAAGATGGAGACCCAGTCAATTCTATTTTTTGAAGACATTTGGTAATCATGATTTTGATACCACAAATTAAATCAATTCTGAATTAAAATGCCTATGTTATAATAAAGAATTTGATACTTTATAATGTCTTTTTGCGATCAGACTGTTTAAATGAGACTTTTTGATAGGCTCCCTGTACTTTTTAGCAAATTCAGTATGATATTGGTGTGAAAGCAGAAATTTGATTTGGACCAGATCAAACTCATACTCATTTTTTACCAAACCAATATTTAAAAACTCCTTAAATAATGTCTGTCCGATAGGATAAAAATCTGAAGTGCCCAGATAATCCAGATCAGCATCACAGAGTATCTGGCTCAACAAATCTGTAGGATGCTGAGGTATCTTTGTGGAGGCTACCATTTTGCATATTTGAGTGATAGGGTCATCCTTAAATCCCCAATGAGGCAGGATCTCTCTGGCATAAAGAATACTGGCTTCTTCATGGTCATCATAACTCCATATCAACCCGATATCATGAAGTAAAGCTGCCACGCGAAGTATAATGCTATCTTCATCATTTAGATTCAACATATCAATATATCGTTCACAGGCATCGAGAACGTATTGAGTATGATGTAATCCATGGTAGGCGTAAGCAACCGGCATTTCATTAGCAAACTTAATAAAAATAGCCTCTTTAAATTGATTGTAATCCATTAAATATGAGCCTAAGATATATTTTTTAATGTACTGTGATGATCTCAAATCTCTTCAGGAATGCAGGGTCGAAATCTGCGCCGTGACCAGGTGTACCATCGACCGTCAACTCCCAATCTTTGTGGTACGTAAGCCCTCCTATGACAGGATCCTCAGAATGCATCAAAGGACTGTCCATATCGTGAAACAATATATTGTCCCACGCCATACTAAAGTGGAGGAGGGCACTCATCCCAACTTTGGACTCACTGAACGAGCCAACCTGACAATACACATCAGCTGCCTCTGCCAAGCCTGCTAATTTCATTCCATTGCATATACCTCCCGTTTTACCAAGTTTGATATTGATCATATGTGCAGCCTGCTGACTTAGTACTTTGTAGGCATCTTTGTGATTAAACACTTACTCATCTGCCATGATAGGCATAGGGCTCAATGCTGTGAGCCTTGCCTGATCGACTATGTTTCCGGCTTGTACAGGTTCTTCACAATGTTCGATATTGAGGTCTTTCATACCTTGAAGTGCCCTCAAGGCATCAATGTAATTCCAGCCCTGATTGGCATCAATTCGCAATGGAAGATCGTATCCGACAGCATCTCTGATCGCTTCCATTCTTTCCACATCCTTTTTGTATCCTCTTTCTCCGAGCTTCACTTTCAATACAGGGAAACCCATTTCTTTAAATTTAACGGCTTTTTCGACCATTTTTTCCTTGGTTAGCAGGCTCACGGTATTGTCTGTATATATTTTTTTGCTTCTGTCTCCATTGAGCATCACATATAGAGGCTTTTCATCCATCTTGGCTACAAGGTCATATAGTGCCATATCAAAAGCACATTTGACAGATGCGTTACCTACGATCATTTTGTCCATCAGGGCCACATGCTGATGTATTTGTCTGGGATCTAAACCTATCATAGCAGCAGCGAGATCTTTTGCAAAAGCTACTGTTCCGGTCTGAGTTTCGCCATGAATGGATCTAAATGGACAACACTCTCCTACTCCATAAGTACCATCAGTGTTGTAAATCTTGATTATTGTAATCCTTGCATGAGTCAAAGCACCTTTGGAAATGACAAAGGGCTCTGTCAGTTGTATCTGGGCTGGTATGATTTCAATTTTGTGTATGGATGACTTACGCATAATTTTGTATTTTGAAATGATATGTGCAAATGTATAAAAACTACCAGAATAAATAAAACCCATTGGCCGGATATTTACAGTAAATCCAATCCATCTTTTAATATTCTGTGAAAATGCCACACATCTTCAAAAGTATTATAAAACGGTGCGGGAGCCACTCTCATGACATCAGGTTTTCTCCAATCTAAAATCACACCATGATCCATGAGATACGTAAAAAGGGATTTGTCAGGCTGAACCATTTGCAATGAAAGCTGACAACCTCTCCATTGCCCTTCCGATGGAGTTATGATCCGCAATTGATGGCCTGCAATATTTAAAATCAAATACTCAAGATAGGAAGTCAACATCTCGGATTTCCTGCGTAGAGCAGGTATACCAACTTCATCAAATAAGTCCAATGAAGCTCTTATGGCCGCCATACCGAAGACCGGTTGATTGCTCACTTGCCAGCCGTCAGCTGAAAGCGCAGGATCAAACTTTGGGCCCATCATAAATCTGGTTTTGAGATCATTGCCGTACCAACCGGCAAATCTGGGCAAATCTTTATTGGTATGGTGTCTTTCGTGGATAAATACTCCAGATAGATTGCCTGGTCCGCAATTCAGATATTTATATGTACACCAAGCCGCAAAATCCGGGCCATCGTCATGCAGACTCAAAGTGACATTGCCCGCGGCATGGGCCAGATCAAAACCTACAATACACCCTTTTTTATGCCCGGCTTTGGTTATTCTTTTTAAATCATAAAGCTGTCCGGAGTAGTAGTTAATACCACCAATCAGTATCAGAGCAATCTGGTCTCCGTACATTTCTATTGTCTCATCAATAGTATCCTGAGAGACTAAGTTAGCTCCCGGCTCAGGCATCAATTCTATCATGGCCTCGGCAGGATCTAAGCCATGAAATTTTATTTGACTCTCGATAGCATATCTGTCTGAGGGAAATGGATTGTAATCAAATAAAATTTTGTTTCTCTTATGGTCTGGTTTGTAAAAACTTACCATGAGCAAATGGATATTGACAGTCAGTGTATTCATGATGACTATCTCATTGGGTCTTGCACCTACGATATGAGACATGGACACAGCAAGGCTCTCATGATATGTTATCCATGGATTTGCTCCTGCAAAGTGCCCCTCGACAGCAAGGTTTTGCCAGGCGTCAAGTACCTGAGATATATGAGTGGATGAATTCTTTGGCATGAGCCCAAGGCTGTTACCACACATATATATGACATCTCGTCCCTTACTATCTTTTGGGATGTGGAACCTACCTCTGTACACCGATAAAGTGTCATTATAGTCTCGTTCTTGTGCAAAAGCCAAAGTATTGTTCATATAATAATGCTCCTATTAAGATCCTTAAAAGTATGTTTACATTTTTGTGTTTGAGCGAAAGTTTAAACATACTCTAAACAAAAACGGCCGATATATTCTATCAGCCGTTTTTGTATTTTTATTTTTAATAATATTTATTTACCTGCAAAATTAATAGCAAGGGTCAATTCATGAGAGCCATTGTTATAATCCTGTAAAGGATTGGAAGAAGTGTTGTAAGAATAATAAAAATTCAGTTTTTCCACTTTTGTTCCGATCAAAAATCCAAGTCTTTTATCTGCTCCCAGCGTATAATTGACACCTGCAAGCAGTTTGTCTTGCAAAAAACCAAAATTTAAATTGAGATCTATATGTGTTGGAACATTGGCCAGTTTTTTCACAATAAGATTTGGAGTCATAGTGATATCTTGCTGAATATTCAGTTTGTACCCAAACTGGAGGATAAAACCCAGTTCTCTGTCAGAACTTGTACTATCAATATCACTGATACGTGCACTTACAGCTGATGGTAAGGTAATGCCATATGTCATTCTATCCATGTAGATACCATATACACCAAATGATGCATCAAAATATGTTGCTCCTTCCAAAGCGCGTATTAGTAATGGATCGGAAGGATCTGCATTTCCAAGTCCACTCAGACCATGTTTGATATATTCTCCGGAGATACCAAAACCTACTTGGTTGGTTTCTGACTTTATCATATAGCTCAATCCTACGGCGCCTTTTGTTGTTTCCAAAGCACCAAATCTATGGACAATATATTGACGCCAAGTCCCAAGCCATTGCCTACAGGTCCATTGTATGACAAAGTAAATGTCTGAGGAGCACCATCTATGCCTGACCACTTATTTCTATAATTCCCAAGTATCTGATGTTGATTTGTATGACCAAAAGCTCCGGGGTTGATCAGTTGGGGCATCAGATTTGCCTGGGTATAGATGTACCTTTCATCAAAATATCTTGTCTGCCCGGATGCGTATGCAATTATAAAAAATAATGCAGCTATGGTGTATATTGATTTTAGCATATTTTTTGTTTTCATTATCTTTTCTATTAAATTCGATAATTTATATATTTTTTTAGTTTTTCAGAATGGTAACAGTGCCTTTATGTACTTCTCTCAATCCTTGTCCGAGAGTAACATTCAAAACCCAAATATATGAACCTTCCGGCAATGGTGAATTTGAAGCATTCGTACCTTGCCAGGTGTTTTTGTAATTTGTCTCAAAATACACTTGTTTGCCCCATCGGTCAAAGATGGTAAGATCTCCATTATATCGGTCCATACAATTTATTTCAAACAAATCATTTTTCCTATCACCATTTGGTGTCATGATTGTTGAAGCTATAAAACAATTACCAGGATTGCCACAATCTACTACCTGAATATTTGTAAGGCGCAATTGACACTTATTGGCATCTGTGATCCTGACATTATAAAATCCCTGAGCCAGGTTTTCAGCGACATTGTCAGTGTCATTAAATCCATCCCAAACAAATGCATAATTTCCGGCACCGGTATTGTTCATCACAATTTCTATTTTTCCGGTACTCTTTACTTTGTCCGTACAATCTATTTTTTCTACTGCTGCAAGTTTAGTCGGTTGAGTAATTACTATTGGGCTGGATGTAATTGTTCCTTTACTATTAGATAATTCAATAGTATAAGTACCAGATGCCAAACCTGTAAATTTGAAATCAACACCTGTAACCTGAATATTTCTTTCAATACTAGACCCCAATTTTAATAATGCAGTGATCGGGAATGTGCCTTCAGAAAGCTTTGCTGTAATCTCACCGTTGGCATCGCCAAAACATGCTACTCCAAATCCTGAAAACGATGATGAAACAGATGCAGACCCAATTTTGGGAGCAATAACTTCCGCAGATTTTATTGCTATATTGATTCCGGTACGTGCGGCTGTACAGCCATTGGCATCTGTTACTGTCACATTGTAGGCTCCTACCTTAAGGCTGGAAGCTTCCAGTGTTCCTGTAGAATTTCCATCAGGAATAGTAATTGGCCCTGACCATATTGCTTTATAAGGTGATGTACCACCGCTTATTGCGAGTGTTATTTTTCCATCTGCAGCAGTGGCTGTAGATGCATCTACCGTGCCTGTGAGGGCTACTGCTACTTCACTTGGCTCAGTCACTGTTACTGTATGTGTTTTGCTTTGGGCACCATCTCCCACCGTTACTGTATATGTTCCGGCTTTCAGGTTTTTAGGATTAGCTCCTGTAAGTCCGCCTGTCCAGCTATATGTGATAGTAGGGCAACCTCCTGCAATGTTGATTTGAATTTCACCATCTGACCCACCTTTACATTTTATATTTTTTACTGTTGAAGTCACATTGAGTTCACTGACATTTTTTGATACGGTAAATGTAGCAGTGGCGGTACAGTTTTTAGCGTCAGATACTGTAACACTATAAGTTCCTTCATTGAGATTTGTAGGATTACCGGTATTGGTAAGTACAGGATTCCAGGTATATTTTAAGGTTCCGCTTCCACCTGAAGTAGCTGTAATGTTGATAGATCCTTTAAGGCCACACCCTTCATTGGTGACAACACCTGCATTGGGTATCACTATCTGTGATGGTACATTTACTATATTGAAAGTATTTGAAGCTTTACATCCTTTTGAATCAGTCACCGTCACTAAATAAGTTCCGGGATTAAGATTTACTGGATTTGCAATATTTCCCTGATCAGGGCTCCATGCATATATAAAACCGCCATTGCCTCCTGTAACTCCTTTCAGGTCTATCGCCCCTTTATCGTCGCACTGTGCATTTTTGATCACATTTGCTGTGGGTATGGTGATGACAGCTGGTTGATTTACAGTAGCAGTTCCGGTACAGCACATAGTATTATTGAAAGTTACTTCATACGTATATACTCCTGCGCCTACAGCAGAAAGATTGGTACCTGAAGCAACCGGTGCTGAAGCTTTCACCACTGTGCCTGATGCATTTTTCCAAACTATATTATGACCTGTAGTAGACCCTGTCACAGATAAGGCGACTGCCCCGTCTGTTGCCCCATTACAGCTTACATTGGTGATGGTGCCCAGAGTACATGTAGCGTTACAACCTGCCTGAGTAGTACAAGTTACCGAACCACCTACACCCTGACTGACGAGTTGCACATTTCCCTCCCCGACAACATCTGGTGTGGCAGTAATATTTACTGATGCAGAAGCAACGCACTGCTTTATTTTGAAGCAAATCCTGAATATCTTGTGTCCATCAGCTTTTGTAAAAGCGTTTCCTGACCCCAGCCATTGCATGGTGAGGCTATTGGTTGTATTATTAAAATTTCCTGAAGTCAGCATCTCAAGATCATAATTATCTGTCCTTACAAACTCCAACTGATCAGCATTCCATCCAAATTTTACTGTAGCACCGGTTACTTTTGTAAATTTCTCCACTGCTACATCTACACAAACTGTTTCATTGGTCTGACCATTGACAGTGCCTACCCGGAAGACAGTTGCTCCAGCAGGCGGTACTGATGTAATGTTTACTTTACCAAATGTGTAACACAATGGCACTTTTTCTCCTTTATCATTTGTCCATTCAGGAAAATCAGGGTTGCCCCTCACATCGATACAAGCAGTCTGACCTGAAGAGCCTACTATTTTGTAACACAATTCAAAAATTACTGTATTTTCATTCAGTGTCACAGGAACACCGCTTGACCAGACGACAGTTACCCTCCCCGGTACTGCAGTATTGAAATTTTCAACTGTAAAATTAGGTAATCCAC
Organism: Saprospiraceae bacterium; assembly: GCA_016713025.1. Taxonomy (NCBI): domain Bacteria; kingdom Pseudomonadati; phylum Bacteroidota; class Saprospiria; order Saprospirales; family Saprospiraceae; species Saprospiraceae bacterium. The sequence goes on from JADJPZ010000003.1 coordinate 790,612, forward strand.
CAGTAGTTGGGACTTTAATTTCTGTAAACTGAAGAAGTGCTGTATTCCATGTGATTCTTCCTTGCCCACCTTCGATTTTTGTGAAGTTCTTAACAGTGATAGGCACACATACGGTCTTATCTTTTTCACCAGAGACCGTACCTCCTATGAAAGTCAAGTTGCTGGCATTGGTACAGGTAGGACTGACACAATTATCCACAGGGCCGCCCCCATCAGATTTTATAGTGACTTTACCTTTCACATTACTTATAGAATTGAATTCGGTAAGATTTTTTAATACATAATTTTCTTTTCTTGGTGTAGAAGACACAAAAACTTCTGATGAAGTACCTTTGGCACCTATTGCTTTAAATTTAATGGAAAATAATCTGGTATTCCCTGGCCAAAGTCTTACCTGCCAAAGTACCATCGTCCCATTGAAATGTAATTTGACCTTTTTTCACAGCAGCTCCATTAGAGTACAAATGTTGGAAATACTAAAACCTGTTAACGAGCTTGTAACATTGGAAAAATTGACAAACTCAAGTTTTGTGGTGTCATAATTGATGGAATATGCCAAGGCAACCAAGTCAGTAAAATTATTGATTGTGACATCAACACGACTGCTTGGCATTTTGATCCTACTCCACTGATGAAATATTGATAGAAAGCTGAGAGTAAACTGAGCTTTTATTCCCAATAAAACTAAAGTAACTGAAACTAACAAAATTTTTCCTCATATTGGAATGATTTGATTTTTAAAAACTTTATGCATATTTTATGCAAACTTGATGCAAAATTAAGCAATAATTTATATTTTTTGATATGGTATTTATTAAACGCCCAAATCTTGCTGATAATCTGGCAAAAAGTAAAATAGATTACAAATAATTGGACACATTTTCAATGTAATAATATCACAAATTTTTGGAAATCTTACTCTCATCGAGAATGTAAATATCACATAGATGTATTACAAAAAGCAAGCCAAAAAATTGAATATCGGCTCAAAAGGTGGGAAACTGTCGGATTTTTAACAAAAAGATGTTTGAAAAGTTTTAAAAAGAAAAAAAATGTGTTTTTTTTGGGCCCATTTTATGGTTTTCCCCCCTTTGGGGGGGGGGGAGGTGGGTGGGAAAGAAAGTGGGGGGGGGTTTTTTCTCTAAAGGGGGGGGGACCCAAAACGGGGGGGGGGGGGGATGTGGGGGGGGGGAAAAAAAAAAAAAAAAATTTATTTAATTGAAATTGATTATAATAAAAAAAATAAAAAAAATTTTTTTTTTTTGTTTTAAATTTTTTTTTTTTTTGGTGGGAAAAATGTTTGGTTGGGTGGGGGGGGGGGGGGGGGGGGTTTTTTTTTTTTTTTTTTGTTTTTTTTTTGTTTTGGTTTTGGTTTGGTTGGGTTTTTTTTGGGGGGTGTGGGTGGTTGGGGGGGGTGTTGTGGGGGGGCGGCGGGGTTGGGTTTGTTTTTGATTTTTTTTTTTGGGGGGGGGGGGGTTTTTTTTTTTTTTTTTTGGTTTTTTTTTTTTTTATTTAGGTATAAATAAAAAAGCCTGACTACCTGGATCGGCAGTCAGACTCTTTTGAATATTTTTGTTCAACAATTTTAAATCTACTTACTCAGATAAATCATTTTTTTGGTTGCTTTCACACCTTTACTTTCCAGCTCGTAGAACATCACTCCCTGGGCATTTATTTCTTCGGAATTGATGATGACTTCATTTCTGCCTTTTGCATACTCTTTGGAGTAGGACTTCAACACTTTACCTGTGATATCGTAGATAGTAAGTGTTGCTGGACCTGCTTCAGGTAGATTGAAGCTGATAGTTGTATTGGTTGTGAATGGATTCGGATTATTTTGTCCCAATGTGAAAACCTTATCTCCGACCTTAGCTGTTCGGATATTCAGATTCATCTTTGCTTCACCAAGTTCAGTTGTGTAAGCTTCGGCTTTAGTGATATCAGATGACATTGAAACAGTTTTATTAATTGTGTTATTCGTAGTTGCTCTGAACTCTATGCTAAAGAGAACCTTATCATCTGATACTGTCATGCCATTGAAATCATTCCAACTGAAAGCAATCTTTCCATCATGTGCTGCAAGTGTATTGATATTGTCATTGCCCATGACCATGGCACCTGAAATCAAATCTGCATACTCAAGTGCTGATGCATCAAAGTTAAGCGTCCACTGGGCTCCGGTGATATTGGTAAAGTTGTCAGAGGTGAAATCAACTCGTACCTTTTGACCTGGCATAAACTCTTTATTATCCACCTGAAGTGTCAGTGCTTTGTTTCTGTTTTCAGTTTTTGTACTATTGGCATTGACAACTACAGAACCATTGATATCACCAGTTTTGATACCCATGAAGTGATTGTCCAATGAGGATGAACTCATACTCGGTAGCGTGATATACTCATTGATATTCCACGGATTGTTAGGATCAGTGATCGGAGATGACTTGTCTATAAATCTCCATGATGTGTTATTCGGCAATGAAGCATATATACCCAGGATCAGTTTTCTCAATTCTACCAAGTCACCTGCAGTGATTTTGTTATCTCTGTTTACATCAGCAGCTATATACTTGTAAGGAGAATTCAACTTTTCGATATCAAGTATATGTCTCTGCATCATGACCAGGTCAAGTGTGGATACTCCATTGAGATGATCGTCATTTTTTGCAGGTATGATGTTATATCCTTTTCCTGTTTTCATATCTCCAAACTCAAACCTGCCTGACTGATCGGTCACTATGGAAGTAGTTTCCTGACTCTCCATGTGGCGCAATGTCACATTGACATCTCTGATCATTTCATTCCTGTCTGTACTGATGTCACCAGCTATTCTGTTACCAGGTGAAGATCCAGCACATGCTGAGTTTTTCTGAATGATCAAGGTCACATCACAGAAATCAAAGTTGTTTGCCTCATCCCACACATACATTTTCAGGGTACGATGGATGGTATCTTTTCCTGCTGGAAAATCGGAACATCTGAATCGTATAGCAGATGAACAGCTTGAATGCCAACCAGGTTTGATTTGATGTAGGTGCCGAACCGGGCACAAACCCATTGAATGTAAACCTGAGACCACAACCTGTCACAGGACAATTGTCAAATGAACCCCTGTCAAAGTCCTTAGCCCAGATTTCTATGTCACCGGATGAAGGCATAACGACAGTAGTCAACTGTGACAAGCAGTATGGTGTTGGTTTCTTGTTGTCAGGAACCAGAAAGGTGTATGTGCTCGTAGTATCGTTACCACATTGATCTTCCACAGTCCATGATATATGGTAATTACCCACAGGGAATAAACCTGATGCATCGTTATTTGTTCCTGTTTTATATACTGTTCCTGTGGAATTTTCTCTTCTGACTGTATATGACCACTTTAAATCTTTACTACAGTCAGTAGCAGAATTGACTATGGTATCATATCGTGTACAGTCATTTCTGGTATAAGGCTCCAGTTTTGGCAATGGATTGGCCATCTTTGGCTTTGCTGTATCCGATACCTTGATGACTTGAGTATAAGTCCATGAATTTACTTGAGGAGTAGGAATTCTTGGATATTCACTTCCATCTGGTTTTTGATTTGATGCAAACTTACACCAGTCGATCACAGTCCATTTTCTCAGTATTTTGTAGCAAACACCATCTACAAACGGAAATACCTGATCTTCGTAAGTATATGCCACCTGACTGCACTGTCTGTTGCCTAAGTCTGGAGTACCTGTTTTTGATGGGTCAGTTTCAGAATTTTTGCAATCTTTAAGTGAAAGAGATCTGTCTTCCAGATTTTTCCACACAGGTCCACCACCGATCAATACAGGTCCATTATAAGGCGTCATATTTCTTACTGTGATAGTCTGAGTGCATGAATGAGTCCTTCCTCCTCCATCTCTTACTGTAAATGTCTTTGTAAGTACACCCTGACCGCAGTTATCCAGTTTGCCGGAGGTGCTGTAAGACCAGGTAGGATTTGGACAATTATCAGTATAATATGGTGTCGATAGTGGTGTAGCTGAAAACACCGGTCTTTCAGAAACTAGCAATGAAGTATCTGCTCCGCAGTCGATGGTTTTATCAGCAGGACACTTGATAAATGGTGGTACTTTGTCTTGAGTGGTTACATTGACCATACAAGTATTGACATTGCCAAACCGGTCTGTGACTCTCAGCTGTACCATGACTTGCCTGCCTACATCGGCACAACAGAATCTTACAAAGTCACCAAAACCATCACTGCCTGGGTCAGTAAAACCTGTAGGTACAGTGTATGGTGGCGTAGTACCAGCGCAAGAGCCATCTCTTTTGACATGATAGATGACATCCGTACAGTTGTCATGTGAGCCGTCATCAAATGTTTCAGCAAAAATGATCGCTTCTCCATTGTTGGTCAATGTAACCACTGTAAATTCATCACATACAGGTACAGGTGGAGTAGTATCAAATACATCAACTTCTGTTCTTGCTTCAGTGCTTGTATTATCACATGCATCAGTTACTATATATTGTATCCATGTTCTTCCTAGAGGCAATCCTACAATGGTGAAATTAGGATAGGTACCTGTCACTTGTATGTTTCCATCTTGTGATACAAAAGGTACATCATCGCCTGGATCATTACCTAAATGGTCTGCCTTTTTAATTTTTACAGTCCAAGTTGTTGCATTACAATCACTGATTGTTTTTGGTGGTCTTACTGTCCATGTACCAGTACAAGAATATGGATCAGCAGATATAATACCCGCTACTAAAATACCAGGAGCTAGTGAAGATGTTAAATCTTCTGGAGCAGTTACTTCTGGAGCCTTATCATCTACAACTTTTATGACTTGATGACCTGTTTTTATCAAACCAGAACACCAGTCTAAAATAGTCCATGCTCTTAAGACTTTGAAACTTTTAGGACAGATGTCTAATTTAGTATCACTATATGCAGTATTTATTTTACATAAATTATTAGAACCTATAAAAGGGTTGTAGAATGTGTCGATTCTGAAATTCTGAACTTCTCCAGTGGTTGCTCCACATGATGTTTGCCAAGAAACAGTCGCAATGTTATTGCCAACTAAATTTCCACTTGTACATTGCGGTAATGCAGCATTAAAGGATGGACCAGTACCAACTCTATAACCTAGAATATAACCAGATATATTATCATTATTTCTTACAAACGGAGCGCCTGTTTCTGCAGGATCTGGATACCCGTTACCGTTTGTGTCCCAACTTGCTTGAGGAGCAACATCTGCACCAGTAGGACTTACTCTATAGTTATTCCAAGCCCAAGCGCCATTACATTCAAGTACTGGTCTATGACCAGGCAAGCCGTCATAATTTTTAGGTATATGGACACTATCAAGAGTTATCCTCCTATAGTACACCGTTCTTCTGCATATTTCAGAAAGGTTGCCTACAGAGTCTCTGGCCTGATATCTGATATGCCTGATAGCACGATAATATGATGCACAGCTCTGGTCAATGGTGCTGTCAGAAAGCACAGAAACCCAATCACCGGGTAATGAACCGCGACAATTGTCAGTAGCAACAGGTTTTGAAATGACCCTCTCATCATAACACCCTAAAGTATCTACAGGAGGACAAGTAATCACAGGTGCTAGTTTATCCTCAATTTTGATTTTGCCCCAGCACGAGTTCGCTCCGTAGCGGATCCTTACTGTAAGTGTCTGGCCAATGTTGGCCCTTGTCACTCTGGGCGAGGTAGACAAAATCTGACCATTGACACCTAGTACTTCTACTACTGCTGTGGAGCAAGTAATAATCTCGCCTTCCAGCATCATTTCATACGTGATCGTAACATCACAGTCTTCATCCATAGATACCTGGACCAGGTTGTTACATGCCAGAGGGCATTGAGCCTGAAGCCCAGAGTACCAGATCGTCAGCAAGGCTGACAGCATACTCATTTTGATAAACCTACCAAAACCGATGCGTTTTGTAAATGTAAATTTCTCCGATTTCATGAGATAATTTGATTTTTAATTATAAACAAAAAATGATTCCAAAATTATCTCAGACTTACTGTCGGGATGACTAATGCAAAAGTGTGGCAAGGGGATGCCTTATGTTACTGTTTCTTTTTATACCTACCAAAAACTATACCAATTGATGATCGATTGAGAATTTTATCAGATTCACCGTATTATTGACACCAAGTTTTTTCATGATGCTCTTTCTGTGCGCTGATACTGTCTGATCACTTATATAAAGCTCTTGTGCTATGACTTTATTATTTTTAAACTGAACTATGTGTGCTAAGATTTCTTTTTCTCTGGACGTCAATTTTTGCTTGAGCAAAAATCTGTCTTCTATCATTCTCCTTTTTTCAGGAAGGACTTGTTTTTTATTTTTATCCAACTGAGGCGCCAACCTGATGCCTTCTGCCATATAAGTCTTGCCGTCCAGTACCTGATCTATGCACTGAGCCAACTCAAGCGAATGATTGGTCTTTAATACATATCCATCTACTCCGTTTATAAATGCCTCCCTGACTAAATGCGGTTCGCCATAATTACTCAGAATGATGATACGTACATTGGGTTGATTCTTTTTAAGTTCTGATATAAAAGAAGATCCATTGTTTTCTATCATTGCCAACTCGAGGATCAAAAGGTCGATAGGCATTTCTATCATCTTATTCAATTCCTCATAACTGTATGCTATTCCTACTATCTTTAAAAAATTTATTTTCAGCTCGTTTAAGATTGCTTTAATGCCTTCTGTAAACATCTTTTGATGGTCTGCAAGTACAGTTCTCGTTGCCATGTGTGTAAAATGATAAACGGTTATAAAAAAATAAAAATTCGTTTAGACTCTTGTCCGTGTATGTAAATACCAATTTGTATGCCATATTTTTAGGATGAACAAAAAACAGAAACAAAGCAAACAAACTTCCAAAAATTGATTTATTTAAATTTTTAGTTACAACACTGATTATAACTATTTTTACAAATTACTGATAATTTTAATATGTTTTTATGATTTTTATTTTTTTTTTCAGTTTATTTTTTACTCAAATAAGTTTGTATCACAAATAGAATAAAGAAGTGTAATTTTGCAAACATATTTCCACAAAACATCTCCAAAATTTTGCAAACATTTATCTGCATGATGAATCAATCATGTTAATCAAGGAGCCTAATAAAATTGAAACTAATCACTGCTTGTTACCTATCAGTTTTACCACTAAATCCCAAAATTTGCATTGATTAACAAATTTTGAAAAGATTCAGGAGAAATAATTTAGGCCTTCCTGGCCGGCTTGCCGAATTCCTAGAACCCACCAGTTTTGGGGTCCTTAAATCGCTCACCAGTCCTCCTACGTCGGCTTAGTGGTCGAATGGCTTCGGAATCGCTCACCAGTCCTCCTACGTCGGCTTAGTGGTCGAATGTTTTATTTTTAACAGTTATTCCATAAAAAACAAATCCATGGCAACCTGATCTGCAAAATGTTTTCCTTTATGGGTAAGTATATAGCTTTTAGCCTCAGGGGAGATCATCTCTTTCTCAGTAAGATTTCTGACTTCAGATAAAAAGTAGCTTTGTATCTCTTCTCCAAAAGTCCGAACAACATCAGAGTCAATGCCCCACATAGTTCTTACAGAAGTCATGATGTATTCATTGTACTTCATGGCGATGCTGAGATCCTCTGTCTCGGACTTATAGGCAGGATCTTGAAGTGCATCAATATACTTCTTATTGTGTGATATATTCCAGCATCGTGATGCGCCATCATATGAATGAGCCGATGGTCCAATACCGATATAATGACTACCTAACCAATAGTTGCTATTGTGCACTGCAAGATAACCTGGCTTTGCAAAGTTTGAAATCTCATAATGGAGAAATCCTTTTTCATCCAGTGTTTTCATCAATATGTCAAACTGATTTACAGCTTTTTGTTGATGCGGAGGTGCTGTTTTATTTTTGGCGATAAAATGATGTAAAGCCGTATTTTCTTCTACAGTAAGGCAATACGCTGAAATATGAGGAACATCCAGCCGTAGAGCCCGATCTATATTGTCACACCACATCTCATCTGTGGTAGTCGGAGCTCCATAGATCAGATCAATGGTGATATTGTCATAGCCGGCATCCTGAGCGATTTTTACCGAGCTTTGAGCTTCAGAAGCCGAGTGAGCCCTGTTCATCCATTGCAAATCTGTATCAAAAAACGACTGAATGCCTATAGAAAGCCTGTTGACACCCGTTTTTCTAAAATCATCAAGGCTCTGCTGGTTTATGTCATCCGGATTGGCTTCAAGAGTGATTTCTGCACCTGCACGGACAGCATAGACTGAATGGATGGCTTCAAAAATTCTTTCAAGATCCATCACTTTTAAGAGACTGGGTGTACCACCGCCAAAGTAAATGGAATCCAATGTCTTATTGGAAAGATAATTTTTACGTAATTCTATCTCTTTACAGATAGCCTCTATCATATCATCTTTTAATCTGAGAGAAGTCGAAAAATGAAAATTGCAATAATGACAAGCCTTTTTACAAAAAGGAATATGAATATATATACCAGACATGTTGTATTTTCGTTATTTCATATTGACTTTGGTAGTGTCATGAAGGAAAGTGAAAGACATATTATAATATTTTCAAATGCAAAGATAGTCATTATCTTTTGTCTGATGATATTATTTACCAATGCGTACGGGCAAAAACAGATATACCTTACTTTCTATGAAACAGATGATCATGGAAACAAAACTACCATGGATCATACAAAAACGGACTCTGTCAAAAACACTTCTATAATAAGAGATTACATCCTTAAACTCCAATCTGCAGGATTTTTCCAAGCTCATATGGATACCTTACTTTGCAAAAATGACAGTTGCATTGCTGATATTTACAAAGGTCGACAGTACGCCATTGGATCTGTGAAGCTGACCGAAGAGCAAAAGTCTATCATTGAAGCCAGCGGCTTAAAGAGAATCAAGCTGGCAGAAAAAAAAGTGGACACTACAATACTTTATCAATACCTGAAATCACTGATCTCCCACGAAGTCAATAATGGACATCCGTTTGCCATTGCAAGATTTGATTCTATCAGGTTTTCTGAAGATAAACTGCATACTACTCTGAAGCTGGACAGAGGCAGGAAAATATATTTTGATTCTATAGTTCTGGAAGGAAGGTTGCGTATCAATAGTAAGTATATGAGAAGGCTTCTGGACATAAATGAAGGAGCACTCTATTCTCAGGATAAAGTAACAAAGGTAAATAAAAGGATTGCCGATCTTCCATTTGTTCAGCAGCGGTCATCACCATTTGTCAGATTTATAAATGATAAGGCTTCCGTGATCATCTCGCCGGACCCAAAACCAGCAAGCAGATTCGATTTTCTGATAGGCGTATTGCCGCAAATAGTCAACGGAGTCCGAAAATGGAACATCACAGGCGACTTTACTGCGGAACTCAATAATATCCTGGATCAGGGTGAGTATACATTTTTCCAGTTCAAGCGACTCAAAACTGAAAACCTCGAGCTATTAGCAAAATCCAATATACCTTATCTGGCAGGCCTACCAGTAGGAAGCCATCTGGATTTCAGGCTATTCAAAAATGGAAATAATAATCTCGATATCTATTTTGATGGCGGCACACAATATCTTTTCGGAGGATTTAACCATCTGAAACTATACGGAAGTTACAGATCTTCTGTTCTGCTTGAAGTAAACACTCAACAAATAGAAAATTCCGGTCGGCTACCTCAAAGCTTAGATGTGACTTATACAGGTGTCGGATCTGGACTCAATTTGCGTGATCTGGACTACCGGTTCAATCCATCTTCGGGATATGATGCGCAGATCAATTTTGTCGCAGGGACAAAAAAGATCTTAAAAAACAGGCAAATCGTAGATTTGGAAGGTTTTGAAAATAGTTATGACACTTTACAATTGAAAACACTGCAACTTGAGTTGGATATTGCAGCTGCATATTATGTACCGATAAAAAAATGGGCAGCTGTTAAGACTGGACTCACCGGAGCATTGAGGTACAATCAACAGTCACTAAGACCCAATGAACTACTCCGAATCGGCGGTAACAAAACCCTTCGTGGATTTGATGAAGAAAGTATATTTGCCGATAAGTATTTTTTTGGCACTATCGAATTCAGAATCTTATTTGATCAGAACTCTTACCTGACGATTCCATTTTTTGACATCGGAATGGTCAATACCATCAATGATGGAAATTCAGTAAGTGATTTTGTTTTTGGAACGGGTATGGGTCTTAATTTTGGAACTACTGCCGGCATATTTAATCTTTCATTTGCAGCTGGAAAAAACTCCGGTAATCCTTTGGACTTCAGTAAGATGAAAATCCACTTCGGTTATGTCAATTTGTTTTGAAAGCTTTTTTAAAGTCTATGTTTGGCTAAAAGTGTTGAAAATTTAATCATAAGCTAAATACGAAAAAAAGTGCAAATAATTGCATTATATTTGCACCGAATCTATCATCTCAACAAATCAATTATTCTTCTGATGTTTGATGACATACAAAATTTTCATGATAAAATCATCAAAGAGACATTCTCCAAACCTGCCTTGGCCAAAGAGTATTTTCGTCAATTACTGCCTGAAAAATTGAAAGAGTTGATCGATATAGAATCCATGACTATAGAAAATGGATCATATCTTACCGATGACATGAGAGAATATTTTGCCGATCTGCTTTTTAAGTTCAAACTAAAGGAGAAAGGAGAAAAATTGGTCATTTCACTTTTGTTTGAACATAAGGCAAACCCTGATAAACATGTATTAATTCAAATCGGACACTATATTTTCTCTCAATGGGTGAAAGAATTGAGAAATAAACAAAAAATAATTCCTATAGTCCCAATGATTTATTATCAAGGGAAAAAAGAATGGGAAGTGCCAAAAATAACAAACCTCTTTAATGCGTACCCTGAAGAAATTCTGAAATATTTACCTACATTTGACTATATCTTTTTGCTATAAACACACTAACAAAACAACAGCTGGATGAAGTGACAGATGTGATGCTAATGATTGCCCTCGCAGGTCATAATCCAAACATGGACCTTGTTTCTCTAATAAATAAACTAAATGATATCAAGTCTCTTAAGCGCATTGATGAATCAGACAGGAACTTTATAAAACATATATTTGTTTACAAACTGTGGACTTCTAAAACAAACAAAAAAGAAGTATTATCATTAGTAAAATCACTTCCAACACCTATAAACCATGATATTATGAGTACATACGATGCTATAAAAAAAGAAGGAAAACTTGAAGGAAAACTTGAAGGAAAGCTTGAAGGAAAACTTGAAGGGAAGCTTGAAGGGAAACTTGAAGCAAAATTGGAAATGATATTTGCTATGTCAAATGATGGTTTTGATACAGTTCGTATTGCTAAAATAGTAAAAATGTCACCAGAGGAAGTAAGTGATATTATAAATAAAAGGTAAGGCAAATAAAAAAATTCACATTTAACAAAGTCCAACCATTCTTTAACTTTGTCTCAGAGATTTATACTTCTGTTAGAATTAAATTCTACTTTCAATAGGAATGATGTGCAAGTCAATACTCCTGTCCAAATGCTCTCTGTTCAGCTTCAGAAATCACCAGGGGGAAATCCTTTTTTATAGCTTCCGATTGGTAAGGCAAAAGATCAGCTAAGGTTTTTCCAAATCTGGCTATTGCAATTTCTTCCCACAGTTCATTGTAGGCGGCTTTAATTTCATTGTACACTTGTATGTACATTTCATACTTTGTTCCCCTGTCATTTTGAAGGGATACTATGGCCATATCAGGCTGCTCCGCAAGACTGGATTTATTACCAGGATTGACTATAAATGTTATTATTTCATCTTTAAGGAATTTTAACTCCAAATTTTTCCCTTCTGCAAGCAGTTGATTTTCTGCATTAATTTTTACAGTAAATACATTTCTTTCTTTAATAGCTAAAGATTTCTGCTGATCCGGCATATAAGGTGGAAGTTTGACGAGAAGACCCTTATCATTCAAAATAGTCGTAGCCACTAAAAAAAATATCAATAAAAGAAAAGCAATATCAGCAGTTGAACCCGCATTGATGTCCTTTGTAAAACTTCTTTCTGATGCTTTTTTTGAAAATCTGAATGTTTTGCTCATTTTAAAATCATTTTAAGAAACGTATAAAATTTTTGTTTGCTATAATCTAAGATGACCTCCATCTCAGATTTGGTGTTTCATTTTATAAATTTTTGCTTATAAGGTGATCAATGTTGGCCATAATTTGATTTTTTCTTAAAAAACATTGCAAAAATTTTGTTGAAACAAATAATACAGATAAGTTTGCGGCATGAATCGTATGCATTCCACATTTGCCGGCTTTTATTTTTGCTACTTTTATTTCTGTGAGATGAAGTAACAGAGCCTTTATTGTAAATGTGTCATTATAAAATCAAGGAGTTCTGTTACAAAAACAGGCTCCTTTTTTAATTTTATCAAAATGGAAAATTTAAAATATAGATGGAATCGGATAAAATACTAAAAGTAGCAATCCAGGGTTATGAAGGATCTTTCCATGATGTGGCGGCAAGAAGATATTGGCCTTATCAAAAATTAGAATTGATACCGGCGGACTCTTTTGATATTCTGGGGCAAATGGTAAAAAACGGTGAGGCAGACATTGCTGTCATGGCCATAGAAAATTCCATTGCCGGATCGATTCTTCAAAATTACCGCATCCTCAGGGAAAATGACTTTTGGGTTTCAGGTGATATTTATTTGAGGATCAAACACAATTTACTTGCTGTAAAAGGTGCATCTTTACATGACATCAGACAAGTAGCCTCTCACCCTATGGCTATCAACCAATGCAGACAATTTTTAGGGCAATACCATGACTGGAAATTGATCGAATCCGAAGATACCGCGCTCAGTGCCAAGCATATAGCAGATAAAAATAAAAAATCCAAAGCTTGTATCGCCAGTACACAAGCTGCAGAAATCTATAATCTGGACATTCTGGCACCCGGTATAGAAACTAATAAGACCAACTATACAAGATTTTTTATCGTCAACAAACTCAAAACTGAAATAGCCCCGGACGCAGACAAAGTCTCAGTTTATATCAGAATTCCGGACAAAAAAGGACAACTGCTGAAAGTGTTGCAAGTCATCGAAGATCACAATCTCAATATGAGCAAACTTCAGTCTTTTCCTGTGATAGGCAGCTTCAGAGAGTATTTTTTTCATATAGATATCGAGTTTGATCATATATCCCAATATCTCGGACTGAAAGATGACCTCATCAACCTCACATTTGAGTATGAAGAAACCGGCATTTACAAAAGAGCTGACATAACTTCCATTCTTGAAAAACAACAAAATCAACTCACTCCATGATAGCACCTGCTCAAAGACTGAATGATGTAACCACTTACTATTTTGCCCGCAAACTGGCTGAAATAGATCAAATGAACAAAGATGGTGGCCCTCTGGTGCTCAATCTTGGCATAGGGAGTCCCGATTTGATGCCTCCTCAGGTTGTTATTGACACACTTAATCAAGCTCTTCTGACACCTGATGCACACAAATACCAGTCGTACAAAGGCATTCCTGCCCTGCGCAAAGCTTTTGCTCAATGGTATAAGATGCACTTTGATATTGATATCAATAGCGAAACACAGATATTGCCTTTGTTGGGATCGAAAGAAGGAGTGATGCATGCCAGTATGGCTTTTATCAATCCCGGAGATCAGGTGTTAGTACCGGATCCCGGATATCCATCATACGCAATGTGTACCAGGCTTGCAGGTGGGACACCTGTTTCGATGCCACTGGAAGAGCATCTCGGATGGAAACCAGATCTCGATAAGCTCGAAAGTCAGGACTTGAGCAAGGTGAAAATGATGTGGGTCAACTACCCGAATATGCCTACCGGAGCAACAGCTGATATCCGGTTTTTTAATCAGCTGGTAGCTTTTGCGAAAAGAAATAACATCTTGATATGTCATGACAATCCATATACTTTTATCCTGAATGATCATCCACTTAGTATTTTTAATGCTGAAGGTGCCGAGGATTGCGCTATCGAATTGGTTTCTCTTAGCAAATGTTACAATATGGCAGGCTGGAGGGTGGGTGCTTTTGTAGGTCCAAAATCAAGTATAGATACTATCATGACATTCAAGAGCAATATGGATTCAGGAATGTTTAAGCCTGTACAGGAAGCAGCAGCTGTGGCATTGTCACTGGGCAAAGATTGGATTGACGATCTCAATTCAAGATATCAGGAAAGAAAAGATGCTGCCTGCAATATCATGACGGAGCTGGATCTTGAATACAGCCGGGATGGAGCAGGACTGTTTGTATGGGGAAAAATTAAGGATCCGGATCTTGATTCTGAATCTTTGGCCAATAAGATCCTGTATGATACCCGGGTTTTTATCACGCCGGGACACATTTTCGGACCTCATGGCGACAAGTATCTCCGTATATCATTGTGCAGTTCTAAAGAAGATATGCTTGCCGCTTTGTACAGGATTCAGACTGGATTCCAGATAGAAACTATCTCATCAGCAGAAAAAAACCATTAATGAAGATTACAGTAATAGGGCTGGGCTTGATAGGCGGGTCGATAGCAAAAGATCTCAAATCACAACTCAATGTTGATGTTTGGGGTGTGGATGCTTCTGAAGATCACATGAAGCAAGCATTGGAATTGGGATTGGTCCATTCCTTGGCGGATCTAGAATCCGGAATAAAAGATGCTGATATGATTATCATTTCTATTCCCGTAAACAAAATAGAAGGACTCCTGCCCCGGGTGTTGGATCAAATAAGTGATAAAACCACCGTCATAGATGTAGGGTCTACCAAGGATGATATTTGCAAAACCGTATCCAAACACTCCAACAGGAAAAGATTTGTGGCAGCTCATCCATTGGCTGGTACGGAGTTTTCAGGCCCCACAGCAGCCATGAAAGGTCTTTTTCAAAATAAAAAAAATATCATTTGTGAAAAAGAAAAATCTGCACCCGACGCATTGGATTCTGCCTTAAGACTGTTTGAAAGTCTCGGTATGACTACCACATTTATGTCTCCTAAGGAGCATGACAAACACCTGGCATATGTCTCTCATCTTTCACATGTAAGCTCTTTTATGCTTGGCCTGACGGTTTTGGACATAGAAAAAGATGAAAAACAGATTTTTGATCTTGCTGGTACGGGATTTGCAAGTACAGTAAGGTTGGCAAAAAGTAATCCTTACACATGGTCGGCCATATTTAATAAAAACCGAAAATTTCTTCTGGAAGCATTGGACAGTTATATCTTACATCTTCAAAACTTCAGAAATCATATTGACACCAAAAATGTAGAAGCCATCGAGCAGTTGATGGCAGAAAGCAATAAAATAAAACGTATATTACAATAATCAATTAATTTTAAAATCACTAATAAGAATCAAAATAACATGAATTGGATGAACAATGGAAAAAGGCCTGTTTTGATAGCAGGACCTTGTAGTGCCGAGACTGAAGAACAAGTCATACAGACGGCAACAAGACTTTTCAGAACTGGAAAAGTTGACATCCTGAGAGCAGGAATATGGAAACCGCGTACACGTCCAGGCGCATTTGAAGGTATCGGAACAAAAGGACTTCCGTGGTTGCAAAAAGCCAAAGAACTTACCGGCCTTCCGGTAGCAGTAGAAGTGGCCAAAGCATCGCACGTAGAGCGCTGCTTGGAGTTCGGTATAGACATTTTATGGATTGGTGCACGAACCACTGTCAACCCTTTTGCTGTACAGGAAGTAGCTGATGCACTCAAAGGAGTAGATATACCGGTACTCCTTAAAAATCCTATCAATCCAGATCTGTCTTTGTGGCTCGGAGGTATGGAGAGACTTCAGAACTCAGGACTTACCAGATTAGGAGCTATCCATCGCGGTTTCTCATTTTCCGGTGAGAAGATCTATAGAAACAGACCTCAGTGGCAAATTGCGATCGATTTCAAGACGGCTATGCCTGACATACCTATGATCAATGATCCCAGTCATATCTGTGGAAATAGAGAATTATTGTTTAAGGTAGCTCAAAAAGCGATGGATCTTGATTTTGATGGATTGATCATGGAGTCGCATATCACACCGGATACTGCCTGGAGCGATGCTGCACAACAGCTTACTCCCGAAGATTATGGCAAACTGATAGAGAGTTTGGTCATCCGTGATGATAAAAACACCGGCAAGGAAAAAACAAAACTCGACAGACTCCGTAAAGAGATAGATATGATCGATGAAGAAATCATGAATATCCTTGCTTCCAGAATGAAAATATCAAGAGAGATAGGTCAATACAAAAAAGAAAACAATATGACTATCCTCCAGAGCGAAAGATGGAAAGAAGTATTGCAGAAATACATAGATCGCGGAGCTCAAGGTGGGCTTGGTGCTGATTTTATCTCCAGAGTGATCAAATCCATCCATGACGAAAGTATCGAGCAGCAGGAGAAAGTGATGATTGGTGAAGCATAAATAATATGGAAGACTGGTGCACTTTGAGCATGATCGAGTCATGTGCATCAGTCTTTTTTGGAATAGATTCTGGTCCGTTGATATCTGACTGAGAGAAAAACCACACAGCTATCAACCCAAGTCAAAATGCATCAGTTTTTTAAATCTCTCTAACCTTCCGTTTATTTCAGGCAAAGACAGGTTTTGTAGTCTGTTGAGACTGAAATCCTCTACACAAAATGATGCCATGGCAGACCCTGCAATGATCGCCCTCTTCATATTCTCCATTGATGTATCGTCGGTTTTTGCAAGGTAACCCATCAGACCACCTGCAAAAGTATCGCCTGCACCTGTCGGATCAAAAACCTGCGCCAATGGCAATGCCGGAGCATAAAAAATATCTTCATCACAAAATAATAATGCACCGTGTTCTCCTTTTTTGATCACCAGATACTCCGGTCCCATTTGGTGTATCACTTTTGCCGCATTGACCAATGAGTGTTCTCCTGACAATTGTCGTGCTTCCTCATCATTGATCGTCAGCAGATCTATGCGCGAAATGACTTCTTTGAGTTCATCCATAGCGATGTCCATCCAGAAATTCATAGTGTCCAAGGCTATCAGTTTCTGCGTACCATCGAGCTGATCAAGGACACTTCTTTGAATAGCCGGTGTCAGATTGCCCAACATAACATACTTACTGGATTTGGCCTTTTCAGGAAGAATGGGGTCAAAATCAGCCAATACATTGAGGTCTGTCACCAGGGTATCTCTGCTGTTCATATTATTATGATATCGCCCTTCCCAAAAGAAAGATTTACCACCATCTACGATTTTCAAACCTTCTAAGTTCACACCTCGTTCTACAAGTCTTTTCAGCTCAGAATCCGGAAAATCATCTCCTACTATGGATACAAGATGAATATCATTGGTGAAGTAAGAAGCCGACCAACTGATATAAGTGCACGCACCTCCTATGACTCTTTCAGCTCTGCCAAAAGGGGTTTCTATCGTATCAAAAGCTACTGTTCCAACTGTAAGAAGACTCATTTTAATTTTAATTTTTGAGCCGCAAAGGTAAGTAAGTAAACAGTAACTTTTGTGATATTTTGGAAATTTACTTCCCGATTCTAAATCTTATATGGTATATCGTTGTATTTTCACACTTTTAAAGTCCAATATTATGAAATATTTATTTTTGTTTTGTACAATAGCTTTTCTTAGTTCCTGTTCTCAAGGTAAAAAGAGTCAAATCACATATGACGTAGGTCAGATCCAAACTCCTATGGGTGATATGCTGTTTAAATTGTCGGACCTGACACCCAATCATAAAGCCAGTTTCATAAAACTTGCCAATGAACATTATTGGGATACCCTGACATTCAACCGGGTCATCAAAGATTTTGTAATCCAGGGAGGATGTCCCGATACTCCAGAAGGCTTCAGTAAGTCACCATACCTTATCAAACCGGAATTTCATGACAGTCTCAGGCATGTCTATGGTGCAGTCGGTATAGGCCGTGATGACAACCCTGAAAAACTTTCTGCCGGATGTCAGTTTTATATAGTCCACAACAAAGAAGGAATACCAAGGTTGGATGGCAATTTCGTGATCATTGGTCAGGTATTTAAAGGATTGGAAGTACTGGATGCTATCGGCAATGTGGCTACCGACACACTTGATACACCATTAGTACCCGTTACTTTGAAGGTAAATGTGGTCAAAATGAATCAAGTGCTAATAGAACAAAATAAATAGATAATAACGCAGGGAAGCAATAACATTACTCTTGCTGCAATATCTTTTCCTTGATTCTTTCGTATCTGGTCAGTAATGCAGCCATCCATGTACCAAGCAAGATAAGGGCAATGATCGAAGGGTAAAAAAACAGTCTCAAAGTGTTATCGAGGTCCTCGCCTCCCAACGCGGGGTTGCCACCATTTCCGGGATGTAAACTATCTGTCAGCCTCGGGATGACAAACACCAGCGGGATCAGTGCCAGAAATGCAAAAATGCTGTAAGCAGCCGAAATCCGGGCTCTTTTATCATGGTCTGATGATGATCCTCTTAGCACCAGGTATGCCAAATAAATCAGCATGGCTACGGCTGTCATATTGAGTTTGACATCTGTGGTCCAGAAAGTGTTCCAAGTAAATTTTGCCCAGATAGATCCGGTGATCAATCCCAACACTCCAAACATGATAGCAATCCTATTGAAGGAGGATGATTGGATATCATGATCATATATGCCTGTTCTGAGGTATTGCACAGCATGATATAATCCCACCATCAACAACACAAACATTGCAAACCAAAGTGCGACATGGAAAAAAGTATTTCTGATAGTCTCATTGAGGATATTTCTATATGGAAACCTTACACCTGAAATAGTATTAAAATCATGCAATCCGGCACTCTGCCAATCTACTTTCTCTACAAGCATACTATCTCCGACCCGCACAAATAGTGCGTTAGGCTGTACAAAGACACCATCTTTTTCGTTGTCCATGATCAAAGTCAATGGTTGTACTCTTTCCACTCCCGGAAAAAGATCAGGAATCTTAAATGATAATTGTATATTGTTTTCTGATTCCGCTTTGATGGCTGTGGCACTTACCGCATTGATTGAATCCAACTTCAGCCATGCACGGTGATGTGTCGCAGACAAAAAATGGGTATTATATCCTGATACTGCAATGGTTATGCTATCTCCGCTATCTGCATTTCCGGGCTGTGCGCTGGTGATTCCGGGCTTTAAAGCGATGGTCATTCCACCCGCAAGGACATATAAAAAGATGATTACACCGCTCAATTTCCACCATAATCCTTTCATTCTATTGCTCATTTTTATAATTTGATAATATAAGGAAGTTCCGACTCCATTTGTAAATTTAAATGTGTTAAGACTTCCACAATGATGGGAACAACATGATCATTGCTCCAAATAAAATACTATCCACTCCCAAAAGCAAATAAACATCCTGCATCACTGCAGTATCCGTCAGCAATCTGACACTTACTGCTGAGATTTTCAATAAAAGCAGTACGATAGGAAGTACCAATGGTAAAGCTAAAATGGACATCAATGTCGAATTGCTGTTGTCGGTAGCTGATATGATCGAAACAAAAGTAAAAACCACCGAAATACCAAATATTCCAGCTAACGAACCTATAGTAAAAAGTGAGATATCCTTGACAGGGAAACCCGAAAATATTCCAAAAAATAAAAGAATGACCACAAAAATCATGGATAAAAATACAAAATTGTACAACAGCTTGGATAAAAGGAGATCTATCGGATCAAAAAGTGTATAGTAATAAAGATATGTTTCCTTTTTTTCCTGCAAAAAGCTCTTCACCACAGCATTCAAGCCAGCAAATAGCATAATAATCCATATGAGAATGGTCCATTCCCTCGGATTGATCTGATTGAAAGATTTAAATATCATAAATACTGTAGTCGCCGCAAAGAGGAATATACCACCGACAGCAAATCTCTGCCTGAACTCTACAGTGACTTCTTTAATGAAAATTTCCTTAATTTTTACAATGTTCATATCAGCCCTCAGATCCGACTCCTTGTTATGAGTTAAAGACCTGAGTCACAAAGGTAGTAGTTTTGAACAAATTTTCCTGAATAAATGGCAGACAGTGTGTATTACAAAATGCACAAATTGTAAAATCCCTTCTTTACCCTTGCTACCGAGACAAGGTAGGGATGCACACTCCTTCATTAGCCTGTAAAGCTACTCTTGAGACCGCCTATCAATGTTTCTTTTCATATCACTGTGCTCCCTTTCAGACCCTCCATGATTACAAAATATACCGACGAGAATTTATTTTTCTAAAGACGATGGGACTCATGTCTTTATTATAAAAATAATTCTGTCGCAATTATAAAGACGATAAATGTCTTTAAAGACAAGCTTCGCTTCGTCCTTACTCAAAATGAATACAATATCGCAAACCAATTTATTTTGAGTATAAAAAAAACAGCTATAAAAAACAAAGTGATCCCCAATTTTTTAACAATGGGAATCACTTTATACAATCAAAAACCACTCGCTTTCCTCTGAATCAGAAGCAATATCCTCCTGATTGGACCAGAGTATCTGCGATTTTTCTTCTGGATTCTTTAATGTTGACTAATGGGTATTTAGTAAATTTTCTTAAGCCAGATACGAATCCAGGTTGCATTTCCGGAGCAATAAATGAGGCTATGGCATCGGTAGCTTGTTTTGTGATACGACCTGTGGCATCATATATCAATGTCTCCAATATTGCATTATATACGTCAAGATTTTTTTCAGGATGATTTTCAGCAATTTTTTGTACACGCATCAATGTGCTTTCAGTATTGAATATCTCGATAATGATGTCTGCAAGGTTCATCAGGATTTCCTGCTCACCTTTCAGGTCAAGTTTTCCGGACATTGCCTGTTGTGCTGCCGAACCTAGTAGCATGATCAGTATTTTCTTAAAATTATTTACAGCAGTCCATTCCTGCGCATACGCTCCCTCAAAGCTAAACTCAGGAGCTGTGCCATTGATGAGTTCATCCTGAACTTTCATGCCTGGTGTCATCAGGTCAAGCTCGCCTTTCATTGCACTTTTGAGGATTGTACTAAGGATAACCATACGATTGATCTCATTTGTACCTTCAAATATTCTGTTGATCCTCGAGTCTCTGTATGCTCTTGCTACAGAACCTTCTTCAGAGTATCCCATGCCACCGAAGATTTGCACTGCTTCATCTACTACATAGTCGAGGGTTTCAGACCCGATTACTTTTATGATTGAGCATTCAAGGGCATACTCTTCAGCAGCATCGCGTTTTGCCTGTGGAAAGTCCTTTCCGGTTTCCAGAAATTCATGTTCTGCTTCCTGAATGAGTTGGGCTGTGCGGTATATTGCTGACTCCGTGTAGAAAATTTTTATAGCTTGCTCTGCCAGTTTATACTGTATAGCACCAAAAGATGCAATGGGTTTTTTAAATTGTTCTCTTTCCAATGCATATTTGAGTGATTCGTCAGCTACTTTTTTGCAACCACCAAGGCATGAAGCACCTAACTTAAATCTACCTGTGTTCAGCACATTAAATGCTATCAAATGGCCCTTTCCAATTTCTCCAAGAAGATTTTCAACAGGTACTTTTACATTTTCCATAAATACCTGTCTCGTAGAAGATCCTTTGATACCCAGCTTTTTTTCCTCAGCACCAAGAGTAAAACCTTCCATTCCTTTTTCCAGAAGAAATCCAGTAAACTTATTGCCATCCACCTGTGCAAATACTGTAAACAAATCAGCAAATCCGGCATTGGTGATCCACATCTTCTGACCGTTGAGGATATAATGTGTGCCCTCTGCATTCAGTACGGCTGTAGATTTTGCGGCAAGTGCATCTGATCCGCTTGATGGTTCTGTGAGACAGTAACTCGCCTTCAGCTCTCCGGTGATAAGTTTGGGAAGGTATTTTGTCTTCTGCTCATCTGTACCATAATACAGAATCGGTAGCATGCCTATACCTGTATGAGCATTGTAACTTACAGAAAACGAACCTGAAGGGCCTACTTCTTCGCCGATGAGTGTATTAGTGATATAATCCAAGTGGCTTCCGCCATACTCCTCAGGCATATGAGTACCCAATAGTCCCAAAGATGCAAATATATCCAGACGTGAAGGTATCAATCCCTCTTCCAGCTTTTCAATACGTTCTGTATGCGGCCAAATATCTTGTTCAACAAAAGTTTTTACAGTTTCTTTGATCATGAGCTGCTCCTCATTAAATTCTTCAGGTATGAACATCTCCATGTGTGAAGAATTTTTTACAAGGAATTCACCGCCTTTCAATACTTTTTTTTCTGTTAATGTTGCTGACATTTTATGTGAGTTTTAAAAATTTAACTCAAAGTTAAATTATTTTTTTAAATCTGTCAAGTATTTTAAGATAATATTAATAAAAAAACACGTTATCAGCTTCTTATGTTACTGAAATAATTATACTTAGTGTTAAATAAATGATTTATAGACATAAATATTTCAACTAAAAGTACTGATATGAGTAAAGACAGTGTACCTTTACATAAAAACAAAAGAAGTGAGATATTTTCACAGTGCAATGATACTATTGGCAAGCCTCTACAGTATGGCACAGGTCAATTTCACATCGTCCAATCTGCCCATCATCACCATCAACACCAATGGGCAGTCCATTTCTGATGAACCCAAAATAACTGCTGATATGGGCATCATCTACAATGGGGCTGGAGAAATCAACAGGATGATGGACCCAAAAAATAATTACAACGGAAAAGTGGGTATCGAATTAAGAGGTTCTACTTCACAGTCTTTCCCCAAAAAGCCCTACGGTTTTGAAACGAGAGATAATACCGGAGAAGACCTGGATGTATCCTTACTCGGAATGCCCAAAGAAAGCGACTGGACACTCAATGCTACCTATAACGATAAATCACTGATGAGAGACGGATTGGCTTATATTCTCGCCGGATCTGTCATGGAGTATGCACCAAGAGTCAGATACTGTGAGTTGGTACTCAACAATAGTTACATGGGTATATATCTCCTGATTGAAAAAATCAAAAGAGATAAAAGCAGAGTAGATATCTCAAAGATGGAAGTGACTGACAATTCAGGTGATGCGCTCACGGGTGGGTATATCATCAAACTGGACAAAACTACGGGTTCCAATAGCCGGTCAGGATGGTTTTCCAGGTACAAACCTTTCACGGGTGCACTGAAAAACACATACTTTCAATATGAATATCCTTCTGTAGACAATATTACCGATGCTCAAAAAAACTATATACAAAATCATATACATAATGTAGAGGATGTGATAGCAAGCAATGACTACAAGAATATCATCAGTGGATACCGAAAATACATTGATGTCAATAGTCTTATGGATTTTATCATCATCAATGAATTGACCAAAAATCCTGATGGCTACAGATTGAGTACATTTTTTTACAAAGAAAGAGACAGCGATGGAGGAAAGCTTAAATTAGGACCGGTATGGGACTTTAATCTTGGATTTGGCAATGTAGATTATTGCACTCAAGGGAATCCTGAAGGTCTGGTGATACAAGACTTCAACAAAGTATGTCCTAATGACGGATGGGTCATTCACTTCTGGTGGAAAAAATTTCTTGACGATCCGGACTTTTATGATAGCTTGAAAAGACGATGGCAACACTTGAGAAAAATCAGTTTTCGTTGGAAAAAATAAATCAAAAAGTAGACTCTATCTCATCCCTGCTTGCAGGACCGCAAGTTAGAAATTTTACTAAATGGCCTGTAATGGGCAAATACGTATGGCCCAACTACTATATCGGAAAATCTTACAACGAAGAAGTGAATTGGCTGAAATGGTGGATAGCCAACAGAATCAACTATCTTGATAATGTATGGTACATCAATGTCAATAACACGGATGAGCAAAGTACAGGCGAATTGACGATATTTCCTAATCCTGCTTCAGAAACTATTTCTATCACTATGGAGGAAGAAACTTCTGAAGCTCCAAAAGCACATTTGACAGACTGTCTAGGCAGGATTTATACTTTCAGTTTTATTGCAGGCAATCAAAATAATTTTGAAGCCGATGTGAGTCATCTATCGCCCGGTTTGTATATAGTCAACATTCAAACCGATAAAAAAACCTACGTAAAAAAGGTTTTAAAATTGTAGCTAAACTTTACCACCAAATGGTTTATACTCCTTGCCACCACCTGTAAACCCCGCATTTTTATAAAACTCCACAAAGGTAAGTCTGAGAGGATGAACAAATGCACCAAGCGTAGATATCATCAGATTGAGTCCATGCCCAAATATGAGAAATACAATAAATAGCACTGGCCCTATCCAGTCTATGCTCAACATTCTCAACGCAATGTCATTGACCACCAATCCCAGGATTGCTCCCGATATTCCCAGTGCAAATAATCTGATATAACTGAGCAAATCACCTACAAAACCTGTAATGCCATAGAGTTCCCATATTCCTTTACCGATATTGGGCAAAATCCCTGAATCAGGATCATTAAAAAGTAAAATAGAACCTATCGCGCCGTATATCACATACATCGATGCGGGTCCTGTCAACTTCAGAATAGACATATCTGCAATAGCAAAAAGCATGAATATCCAGGCCAAAGGGGTGACTGCATACTTCCAGCCGTATTGCTTGACTTTGTTGGCTATCTGTATACCAAGTCCAAAAATAATCTGTATAAAACCCAGAACCAATGCGAAATTAAATATCTGATTGCTATCCAGCATGATGTTGCGGAGGGAACCTAAAAAGGCAAATTTATCACCCAAAAGGTTCAGACCAAAAAAAGTGCCTGTGACGATGCCAAAAATCACAGTAGCTAAACCCAACCACTGACCAAGTGAAAGTAAAGAGTGCAATGCCCTATTGGCCCTTCTTTTGTACAATGTAGCCCCTATCAGGATCAGCAAGCCATAACCTGCATCTCCAAGACAGAGTCCAAAAAACATCATAAAGAACGGTGCAAAAAATGGAGTAAGATCCAGTTCAGAGTATGATGGGAAGCTGTATAGTTTGCCTATAAATTCATAAAGCTCTGAAAACCTGTTGTTTTTAAGAAATATTGGTGGATTATCTGTGGGTTTGACCGGTGTATGGATTGTTAGGATTTTTTCGTCTTCACAGTACTGTTGCAGGCTTTCTTCAGCTGAATCCGGCACAAAACCACTCAGCAACATGACCTTTTCATCATTGAGCCGCATGGATTGGTCATGGACTTCATGGATTTGCATCAGCGTATAGACTTCCTGTTCGTAATGCCTGAGACAATCAATTTCATAGTCATTCATTTCAGCCAGCTCATTGTTGATCTTCTGAAGTCTCTCAAGTATCTTGTCTTTATCAGCCATGAGTGTGACGACTGGCTGCTCCGGCCACGATTGCAGATCAGCTTTTATATCGGCAGTCTCTTCATTGTGCAAAAAGATGATAAAATAGATATGAGGACGTCTGACATTGATGATTTCAAGTCGATATTCTTTTGCCCATGATGGATCAAAGTCCTTTTCTGCACACGAAAACATGCAGGTATTGACCCCTGCAGCCCGCAGATTTTTTAGGGTTTCAGGACTGAAAAGTCCCCATGGTTCAGCATAAGTGATTGCTTTACTTACATTCTGGAGCTTCAGGTCAGATTGTTGTTTCTCGAGTTGAAGGTCGCTTATTTTGGTTAAGATATCTTCTGGCTTTTGGATGATATTGTCACTGTTGTACTGAAAATTTTCAATTTTATAGCTATGCAGATATTGGATAGATTCTCTTATTTTTTTGAGTTTATCCTTGAGTTCAACTACGGTTTGTGATACCATCACTTCATTCTGGATGATATGCAGGACGCCCAATTTTTTTAAGCCTTCAATAAAACCGGTATGATCTTTATGAAAAACAAAAAAATGATATTTTTTCATCGGGACAATCATGATTCCGTTGTATTTTGAAGTTTGTTTTTTAATATCTTTTGAGATGATTTAGCCAGATTTTCTTCATCTTCCATGAATCGTTTGATCTTCTTTATGGCCTGATCATACTCTGGAATTTGATTTTTTTCATATAGATTGACTTTTTGAGTCGTTTTTTTTCTTGCTTTGTCCAGCAGTAACATCTTACGAGTCAGAAATTCTTTGTCTATCACGATGGAAGATAAATTCTTCAATATTTCTATACCGTCACCATACCAGTGCGGCTTACTGAAAAGACCGAAATTTTTAATCTTAAAATGTATGTCCGCAGGTTTTGGGATTTTCACTCCGGCCAGCATGGTGGACTCGACGATTACATTTTCAACCTGTATAAGAGACATGTCAAAATCCTGCCAAAGTCCTGCCATCTCCCGCAGTTTGCTTTTTTCTGATTCTAAGACAAGATCTATGTCATGGATTTCATTTTTTGCCTTTTTTACTTCCAGTCTGAGAGCAGATTCTTTGTTTTTGAGTACAGGCAATGCTTTCAATCTGGTATCCATTTGTTTTTGGAGATACTGAAGCGATGTTTTATTATATTGAAAAATAATTGCCATTTGACACAAAATTTATTTTTAAACCAGAGCCTGCGATTCCATTATGATCATCATTATTTGGTTGGCCAGTAAAGATCTGTAAAATCCTTTTTGATGGCTACTTCTTCTTTGGAAAAATATACACTGAACAGTTCCCATGCTGTCGTCAGCATTTGTTCCGGATCGATATTCACATCTATAGCAAGCAACTTGTCGGCATACTCCCGTGCGAAGTCAAGGCATCTTTTGTCGTACGACGTTAGGTCAAACCCGTTTTCCTGTTTGGTCCGGGCATTGACCGCATCTGCATACAATCGGACAGCCGCATTCATGACCTGAGGGTGATCGGTTCTGGTTTTTTTACCGATGACGAGATTTTTAAGCCTGGAAAGACTTCTGAACGGATCTACTATCACTTTGCCTATATCTGTATTTCGTCTCAAAAACAATTGTCCCTCAGTGATATAACCCGTATTGTCAGGTATAGCATGGGTGATGTCTCCGCCTGAAAGTGTGGTCACTGCGATGATGGTGATGGAGCCTCCTGACTCAAACTGTACCGCTTTTTCGTACAATCTAGCCAGGTCGGAATACAATGAACCAGGCATAGAATCTTTGGAAGGAATCTGGTCCATCCTGTTGGATACTATACTCAAGGCGTCAGCATACAATGTCATATCGGTCAGCAAAACGAGTACTTTTTCATGTTTTTCCACTGCAAAATACTCTGCAGCGGTCAGTACCATATCCGGTATGAGCAATCGCTCTACAGGCGGGTCCTCAGTAGTATTGACAAAACTGATGATACGATGCAGTGCTCCTGCATTTTCAAATACATTTTTAAAATACAAAAAATCATCATTGAGCAATCCCATGCCCCCAAGTATGATTTTATCCGCTTTGGCTCTCAATGCCACCATGGCCATCACCTGATTGTAAGGCTGATCAGGATCGGCAAAAAACGGAATTTTCTGCCCTGTGACCAAGGTGTTGTTGAGGTCTATACCCGCAATCCCGGTAGCTATCAGTTCTGATGGTTGCTTTCTTTTTACGGGATTCACTGATGGGCCACCGATTTCTCTTTCTTCTCCATCTACTTCAGGACCACCGTCTATGGGTTTGCCGTATGCATTAAAAAATCTGCCTGCAAGATCTTCGCTGACTTTGAGTGTAGGTGGCTTTCCTGTAAATATCACTTCTGCATCTGTAGGGATACCTTCTGTACCTTCAAATACCTGCAGGGTGACTTCACTATCCAAAATCTTAACTACCTGTGCTGCTCTGCCATCCACAGTTGCCAACTCTTCGTAACCTACATTTTCTGCCCTCACTACGCAGGTAGCCTTGGTTATTTTTTCAAGTCTTGTATATATTTTCTTAAAAATTTGTGTGCTCATATTCAGAATCTTTTAAGATACTTTATTACAATCATCTACCAATGCCGCTATTTCTTTTTCAAAAGCTCCAAATGCTTCATTCTCAAATTCACAATAATTCATCTGTTTATATTTATCTATGATTTTTTTGAAAAAAGGCTGCACCTTGTCAAAGGAATCAAACAAAAATGGTGTCTCTGTAAGGTCAAGGACAGACTGAGTCATATATTGCTGCCTTTTCATAGGAGTACGTCCATCCACATGATCGAAAGCATCTTGCTGGAGCAGGACTGCATCTATCACTTCACTCTGCCAAAAAGTAGTATGAAAGTCAACGGAAACGCCATCATCTCCCAAAATATTGATTTGTTCTTTAGCTTCTCTGCCTCTGATCAGTTTATTTTTCAGTTTATTGACCATGTCGGACCATTGGGCAGATACTGTATCGGAAAGTGTCTTTTGAAATTCGGGATATTCTAAATATTTTGAATAACTATCTATGGGATCTATGGCAGGATAGCGTTTTGAGTCTGCTCTCTGTTGCGAAAGCGCATAAAAACATCTGGCTGCCTTCTTGGTGGACTCTGTGACAGGTTCTTTGAGATTACCACCTGCCGGAGATACAGTACCCATAAATGTGATAGAACCTATTTTCCCATTTTTCAGATATACATAGCCTGCCCGGCTGTAGAAATTGGAGATGGACGACGGCAAATCCATAGGGAAAGCATCGGGACCCGGTAGTTCCTCCAATCTGTTGGACATCTCTCTGAGTGCTTGCGCCCACCGCGATGTAGAATCCGCAAGTAACAGAATCTTAAGTCCCATAGACCTGTAATACTCTGCGAGTGTCATAGCACTAAACATCGACGCTTCACGTGCTGCTACCGGCATATTGGAAGTATTGGCTATGATGATGGTCCGCTCCATCAGCTTTCTGCCTGTCCATGGATCATCGAGTTCAGGAAACTCGGTAAATAAGTCCACAACCTCATTGGCACGTTCGCCGCATGCTGCTATGATGACGATATCTGCTTCTGCCTGTCGTGAGATGCTCTGCTGCAATACGGTCTTACCGCTGCCAAAAGGGCCAGGGATAAATCCTGTACCACCTTGCAGCATCGGATTGAGAATATCTATCGTCCTTACGCCGGTTTCCATCATTGTAAATGGTCTCGGCTTTTCTTTATACAAGGTTAGTGCTTTTTTTACGGGCCATTTTTGTACCATGGTGACAGAAAAATCTCTTCCGTCTTCATCAGTGATGACAGCGATGCTGTCCATTATGGTATAGTCTCCTGCGGGTGATATTTTTTTTATGATATAGTCACCTTCCAGCATGAATGGTACCATAATCTTATGCAGGATGCTGTTTTCCCGGACCTCTCCGATCCAGTCGCCGGCACTTACATTGTCACCCTCATGCAGGATGGGATTGTATGACCAGAGCCTTGACTCATCCAGGGTAGGCGTATAGTCTCCCCTTTTGATGAATATTCCTTCCATGGTATTGAGGTTATTCATCAGACCGTCATAATTGCCTGAGAGTAATCCGGGACCGAGTGTTGCCTCCAGCATATGGCCGGTAAATTCAGCGTCAGCGCCTATACTGAGTCCCCTGGTACTTTCAAATACCTGAGTAAAAGCTCGCTTACCTTCTGCTTTGATAACCTCAGCCATCAGGAGCGTACCGCCGGCATTAATATAACATATCTCATTCTGTGCGAATGGACCATCAGCTTCTATTATGACCAGATTGGAAATGATGCCTTTTACCTTGCCTCTTGTTTTGTCAGACTTTTTATATGTCATACTTCAAACTCTTTTGAAAATTTAATACTTTGTCCCATTTCAGTAATTTTTGAGGAGAACAATTGACTTCCTTTTTCATTGTTGTATTTCACCCATCTGTCAGTAATTGAAAATTTGATCACAAAACCTGCGATTTTATCAAAATCAAAATAAGAATATTCTGTCAACTCCTCAATTTTGTTCCACCTGATGAAATCAATCTGCTTTTCCAATTCGTAGTAATCCCTTTGTTCATGCAGTTTTATAAGCATATCTATATAAGGAAAATCATACCCCAGATTAAAATCGTAAGTCTTACCTGAACGAAGTTTGTCTGTCACTTCATTGTTGCCTACCAGCTGATGTTCAAGCGGATACCCATGGTAGCGTGCACTCAATGCTGCCAGAATATTTCGCAAATCTATCACAAACTGATACCACTCTCGCAAAAAACCGTTGGTATGAGCGAAGATATACTCAAAAAATCCTTCTGACAACCGATGTTCCCAGATATAGTCTTCCAGAAATAAATCCCCTTTCAGGTACCTGTCATAAAACTCATACAAATACACCGGAAAACCATTTTGCAAATCTTCAATCCCGTTTTTCAGCTCTTCAGGGCTATAGTTGGCTAAAGAATGCCAGGGCTTATTATTTCTGAAACAGAGATTCAGCAGATTCAGATTGTCAAAAGGCAGAAAAATGTATTCAAGTTGTTTTATATCATCAGGATGGAGTTCTTCTTTGATTTGCATCAGCATTTCATCAAAACCTATGAGGCCTGAGGTTTGCCCAAGGTAGATGTCAGGAAGACCCGTGACAAGATAATAATATTTCCTTTGATTAGCCAGCATCTCCAAATAATATACCGATGGTTTTGGGCCTTAAAAACTGGGAAAAAAAACTTGAAAAATCTTTTTCAGTAAATGAAATCAGATAATTACTCCCTTCAGGTGATATACGAAATCCACTATTCAGCTTATGTGAAAGTTCAATAATGATTTTATTACCAAATAGTTCGTGTATTTTTTTGGTGATGACATCAGTGGCATCCTTGTCCAGAGAATCAGGCAGGATCAGTTTGATACTTTCTCTATCTCCAGATGCGCCCCGCTGATCCATCATCAATTTTACCGTATCCAATATGAATTGTTGATCATTGACCAACTCTTTGAGAGGTCGGTCAGTGATACTCAAAGTGATCAGTTCGCCGATCTTTTGTTTAATGATATTGATGGCCTGATTACTTGCGTGTTTGATTTCTTCTCTGATATTGGATGAAACTTCTTCGGCATCCGAGGTCGCTTTGGAGATGATCATTTCGGCTTGCTTCTGAGCATCTGCCAGTAAGCCATCTGCTTTGTGTCTGGCCTCATGCATGATCTTTTCAGCTTCGTCTCTAGCTTTGACGACACCTTCATGATAGATTTTGTCTGTAAGATCTTTTATTTTGTCTTCCATAAAAAATTTATGTTACAATTAAAATCAAAGTACAATATTAAGGTTCGTTTTGAAAACTTCAGATGATAAAAAACATCTCTTAATGTAATATAAGTCATACTTTAAAAATGATAGTAAATAAAAATAATGTTGATTTTTGTATTTTATTTCAATGTCGTTTAGATAAGGAATTTTTCTTTGTTTTTACCTTATCTAAATCTTTCCCTTGCAAGGGAAAGACTTCATAAAGATGCCTCAACTAAACGACATTGATTTTATTTCGAATTTTATTTATAACTGTATTTAAAAATAAAAATGATCAAATCATGGGAGCAGCAATAATTCTGGCATATATGGGCCTGGCACTGATGATAGCCCTATCGGGTATAGGGAGTGCTGTGGGTGTATCGATAGCAGGCAGTGCATCTATAGGTGCCCTCAAAAAAAACAGCAACGCTTTTGGTAGTTACATGCTATTGAGTGCTCTGGCAGGTACTCATGGTCTGTACGGCTTTGGAGGTTTTTTTATCATCAATACCAGTGGTATACTCAATGATAATATCACTATGCTTCAGGGTATTTCTATACTCGCATGCGGTATAGCACTTGGCGTAGTATGTCTTGTATCTGCCATCAAGCAAGGCCAAATATGTGCTCACGGTATTTCGGGTATAGGTTCAGGATTTGACTTATTTGGCAAAACCATGGTACTGGCAGTATTTCCGGAACTATATGCCATTATCAGTTTTGCAGCGACTTTCCTGATTGTCTCAGGGTTGTAGTTCTCAGGTTTTTGACATGGGTGGAATAGGGAGGCGCAGATAATGAACTGTTTTCTTTTACACTGTGCTGTAAACTCTAAGAATTCAGGTACTATTACATCAAATTAGACTGCAAAAATTGTGAAATTTTCATTCAAACATTACCAATGATGAAGCGTGCATTTAGTTTTTATTGCCTTAATATACAATATTATGAAAATGACTTCTAAATAATCGGTTCATTTTGTTCAGCTACTCGACTATTAAAAAAGTTGTCAGGGAAGCTAAATGTGTTAATCATTTTATCGTCAAAACCCAAATCTCTTGATTTACACCTAAGTTAAACCATCTTGATTGTGGTGCTTCTTGGTACATAATGTTTGCGATTTTTGATGTGTCGGTCTTCAGGTTTCATACAGTTTTAGTTTATAAATCTTCATCAAAATAGAGTTTTTGGATTGGCTGGTAAAGAAATAAAATGATATCTTTGAACTATATTAATTATTAAAATGTCCAAATCATATCCGATCATCCAAGGCCAATTTGTCATTCAAAAGATGGACATGAAAGGTGGCTGGTCCTATGTACTACTCCCACCTGTACATTCCAAAACCGGGCTACCATTTGGATGGTTTGTGGTAAAAGGTTTTATTGACAGCTTTGAGATCAACCAATATAAACTATGGCCTACTGCAGATCATAAACTGTTCTTACCGATAAAAGCAGAAATTCGCAAAAAGATCAAAAAACAAGTTGGAGATACGGTACAAATCACCCTCTATGAAGATCACAGCGAAGTCGTCATTCCCAATGATTTTTGGTTGTGTCTCCTTGAAAGCCCGGAAGCACATTTCTATTTTGAAAAGATGTCAGCTACTAGTCAAAAGCAATACGTTGACTATGTTTATGGTGCAAAAAGCCTGGAAGCTCAAGCAAGACGAATGACTAAATCTATTGAAAAATTAGAGAAAGGACTGAAATATCATGAAAAGAATGAAGAATAAAAATCGACTTTATACCAAAAAAAATTTTATTGGATAAAAATTGCAATAACCTAGTGTTATGTTAAGGTTAAATCTTTTCCATTTGCTCTTCGTTGATCACCAAGTTGTTACCCTTGCTGAGAACACTAAAAGAGCAGCACATTTGAAAAATGAGCTGCTCTTTGTATAAAAATGATCATTAAAATCTAACTGATATCAAATCTGTCCAGATTCATAACCTTGTGCCATGCTGCTGCAAAATCGTGAACAAATTTTTCTTTGGCATCATCACATGCATAAACCTCTGCCAGTGCACGCAACTCCGTATTGGATCCGAAAATCAGATCTGCTCTTGTTGCAGTCCACTTAGCTTTTCCGGTTTTTCTGTCTTTACCTTCAAATATCTCTTTCTCATCAGACACAGCTGACCAACCGGTATTGTAATCAAGGAGATTGACGAAATAGTCATTTGATAGGGTTCCTTTTTTATGGGTCAGGACACCATGATTTGAATGGTCAAAATTGGTATCTAAAACGCGCATACCTCCTACCAATACAGTCATCTCAGGTGCTGTAAGTGTGAGAAGCTGTGCTTTGTCTATCAGCATATCTTCAGTGGAAGTCCTGACGCTATTCTTCCTGTAGTTTCTGAATCCATCTGCTACCGGCTCCAATACTGCAAAAGACTCTACATCAGTCATTTCCTGAGTAGCATCTGTTCTGCCGGGTGTAAATGGCACTGATACCTTCACTCCTGCAGCCGTAGCAGCTTTTTCGATAGCAGTACATCCTGCCAAAACTATAAGGTCAGCCATTGAGATTTGTTTGCCGTCCTTATGGGCATCATTAAACGATGTCTTGATGCTTTCAAGGGTATCGAGTACTTTTGTCAATTGTGTTGGGTTGTTGGCCTTCCAGTATTTTTGCGGAGAAAGACAGATACGTGCACCATTTGCGCCACCCCGTTTATCCGATCCCCTGAAAGTGGATGCTGAAGCCCAGGCTGTCGAAACCAAATGTGACACAGTAAGTCCACTTTCCATTATTTTATGCTTCAGAGCATCGATATCTTTTTGATCTACTAACTGGTATGTAACAGCTGGAACAGGATCTTGCCAAATCAGATCTACCGCAGGTACTTCAGGACCGAGATATCTTGATTTAGGTCCCATATCTCTGTGGGTAAGTTTATACCATGCTTTTGCAAATGCATCAGCGAATTCGTCCGGATTTTCAAAAAATCTTCTGGATATTTTTTCATAAGCGGGATCAAATCTCAATGCAAGATCTGTGGTCAACATAATGGGAGTATGTTTTTTTGCCGGATCATGGGCATCAGGAACCGTCCCTGCACCCATGCTGTGTTTAGGTATCCACTGCTGAGCACCTGCAGGACTTTTTGTAAGTTCCCACTCATATCCGAAGAGGTTCCAGAAAAAGTTATTGCTCCATTTGGTAGGTGTGGTTGTCCACGCACCTTCAAGACCACTTGTGATGGTATCTTCTGCATTTCCTTTGCCAAAGGTATTGTGCCAGCCTGTTCCTTGCTCCTCGATAGATGCGGCAGCCGGTTCTCTGCTCACATATTTGGATGGATCTGCGGCACCGTGGGTCTTTCCGAATGTATGACCACCTGCTATAAGGGCTACTGTCTCTTCATCATTCATCGCCATACGACCGAATGTCTCACGTATGTCTCTGGCTGCTGCGATAGGATCAGGATTACCATTTGGCCCTTCAGGATTGACGTAGATGAGACCCATCTGTACTGCTCCAAGCGGATTTTCAAGGTCGCGATCTCCTGAATATCTTTTGTCTCCGAGCCACTCTGTTTCAGATCCCCAATAGATATCTTCTTCAGGTTCCCATACATCTTCACGACCGCCTGCAAAACCAAAAGTTTTGAATCCCATTGACTCGAGTGCACAGTTGCCAGTCAATATCATGAGGTCGGCCCAGGAGATCTTATTTCCATATTTCTTTTTGATCGGCCAGAGTAACAATCGGGCTTTATCGAGATTGGTATTGTCCGGCCAGCTATTGAGTGGTGCAAATCTGAGTGTACCTGCTCCGGCTCCTCCGCGTCCATCATGAATACGGTAGGTACCGGCACTATGCCAGGCCATACGAATAAAAAACGGTCCATAATGACCATAATCTGCCGGCCACCAATCCTGAGATGTAGTCATAAGGTCGTAGATGTCTTTTTTGACAGCAGCGAGATCCAATGATTTAAATGCATCAGCATAGTTGAATTTTTCATCCATAGGGTTGGACAACGCTGAATTTTGCCTTAAGATGTTTAATTTTATTTGATTTGGCCACCAGTCCCTGTTGGTAGTGCCACCTCCTGCACTGCGCTTGAGCATGCCATTTGAAAACGGGCATTTGCTCTCGCCATTCACTTTATTGTTTTCCATTATCAGTTATTTTAATATTTTAAAGGATTTGCAAAAGTAAATAATTAAAAGTATCATTAAGTTTTATAAAAGTTATTTACCTATATAAATCTCTTATACTTGTGTATGCTTCAATAAAAAAAATGTTGAAGCAGGATAAAAATAATTGTGATCTCTGAGTTTTGACTGATGCAGATAGGCATTTAAAAAACAACACCAATGATGATAGAATTGTTTGAAGATGATTTGAAAAAAAGAGCGGAATAATATTTAACTTTGAGTTTATTGTGAAATTTCAAAAATATTCAATCTTTAACTTTAAAAATAAATATAAACACATGTCAAAATTAACTCAACCGAAAAGTCTCTTAGCAATTTTATTTCTGATACATTCATATGTCATCAACGGTCAACTCAGATTGCCGGCATTGATGTCATCTGGTATGGTCCTGCAGCAGAATGATACAGTCAGTCTGTGGGGTTGGGCTAATCCAAGTGAATGGGTTTATGTCAAACCAGGTTGGAGCAATCATAAAGATTCAGTAAAAACGGACAATGGTGCCAAATGGCAAATCAAGATTAAAACTCCCAATGCAGGCGGACCTTTCGCTTTACAAATCTATACATCAAAAGTAAATATTAGCTTGTCAGATATTATGATAGGTGAAGTATGGGTATGCTCAGGCCAGTCCAATATGGAATGGAGTTATCAACAGGGTCTCCAATCTGTAAAAGAAGAATTACCTACGTGCTACAATAATCGGATAAGATTTTTTAATGTGCCCAAGATGACTTCTGATCATATACAGAACGACATTCATGGCAAATGGGAGGTCTGTGATTCCAATTCGCTAAAGTGGTTTAGTGCTGTAGGTTATTATTTTGGCAAAAAACTCAACAAAGATTTGAATGTTCCTATTGGGTTGATCAATGCCAGTTGGGGTGGCACACCAGCTGAGCCATGGGTGCCCGCAACAGCCATAGAAAGTGATCCCGTACTTTCGTCTGCTTCAAAAAAATTAAGTGCTTTTGAATGGTGGCCTCACAAGCCCGGCAAATCATACAATGCTATGATAGCGCCACTCACCAAATTTAACATAGCAGGAGTCATCTGGTATCAGGGCGAAAGCAATACCAAAACGTATGATACCTATCATCAGCTCATGACTACATTGATTGATCAGTGGAGAGCGGCATGGAAAAAAGACATTTATTTTAATGTGGTGCAGATAGCACCATTCAAATATGGCAATAAAAATATAGGTGCTCTGCTACAAGAAGCCCAACTAAAATTATTGACTCATCCCAAAACCGGCGTAGTGGTCATCACCGATTTGGTGGACAATATCAGGGATATACACCCATCCAACAAATATGATGTAGGTGCTCGTCTTGCGCAGTGGGCACTGGCAGAAACTTATCACAGAAAAGGAATAGCTTACAGAAATCCACTCTTCCTTTCAGCAAAACCATCAGGTACAAAAATGGAACTTACTTTTGAGCATTGTCCTGATGCGTTCATCTCCAAAGGAGAAAAGATCGCAGGATTTTATATCTCGGGTGAACAAGAACATTGGTATGCGGCTGAAGCTAAAATAACGGGAAATAAAATTTTCGTATGGAGCGATAAAGTTTTCTCACCGAAACATATCAGATATGGATTTGGCAATACGATCATAGGCAATGTATTTTCAAAAGATGGTCTGCCTCTGGCTCCATTCCGTACTGATAAGTGGTCAGTGGATCAGAGTGAGGAGAAGGAATAGATTTGGTCTTTTTTAGTCTCACCCTATGGGCCCGTGACTCCGATCATATTATTTATGAATCCAGCTTCATCCCGTTGGACAGTCATCCTACAGGATAAATCTGGACAAGTTTTATAATTCATTAGTTCTACTTTGTCACCTTCAAAAATCTAAGTCAATTACATTTTCATCATAATGTAATCAACCGGAAATCCAATGTCGTTTAGTTAAGGCATCTTTATGAAATCTTTCCCTTGCAAGGGAAAGATTTATATAGGGTAAAAACAAAGAAAAACTCCTTAACTAAACGACATCAACCGGAAACCTGATATTTTTTCATTGTTAAAGATTCCTAATAATGGCGACAGAATTATTTTAATAATAAAGACATGTGTATCATCGTCTTTAGAAAAATAAATTCTCGTCGGTATAAATGATTGGGTGAATTAGAGTCACAACTGTTGGGTTAATCCAACAGTTTCCAATAAATCTGAAAGTCAGTATAAATCTGATAACTGTTAGAAAATGCGATGATCACACCCGATGGTCGCAGTTTGCAACTGCGATCCTGTTAATGATGAATCAGTCTAATGCCTGACAGGCTTAAGTTCATTAGCAGCATGATCATTATATCCAATCCTAAACATATCACTGAAAATAAGCTTCAATTTTGCAGGTTCCGGCCTTATAGATTATCTTTGCGTCATGATGCAGCTATATAGTACCAACAATAAAAATTTAAAAGTCTCTCTAAAGGAGGCAGTCATGCAGTCATTGGCACCTGATAAAGGTTTGTACATGCCGGAAGAGTTTCCCAAATTGGCCAATTCAGTGATCAGCGGACTAGAAAGTCTTTCCTTTCAGGAGATTGCTTACGAAGTGTCACATGCCATCATTGGCAAGTACATACCATCAAACGACCTGCAAGATATGGTTTACAAGGCAATAAATTTTCCAGCACCTGTACGAGTACTCTCTGAGACTGTAGGCGCACTGGAACTCTGGCATGGGCCAAGTCTTGCATTTAAAGATTTTGGAGCTAGGTTTATGGCCGCCTTGATGTCGTATTTTATAAGAAATGAAGACAAAAAACTGACCATATTAGTAGCTACCTCTGGTGATACTGGCGGGGCTGTAGCTGCTGGATTTTACGATACTCCGGGTATTGAAGTCATCATCCTGTATCCATCAGGAAAAGTGAGTGATCTTCAGGAAAAACAACTGACCACTCTCGGTAAAAACATCACTGCGCTGGAAATCAATGGTACTTTTGATGATTGTCAGGCATTGGTCAAACAAGCATTTCTGGATGGTGAACTTAATAAAAAATATAATCTAAGTTCCGCCAACAGTATCAACATTGCCAGACTGATTCCTCAGAGTTTTTATTATTTTGAAGGCTACAAACAAGTCAAATCATTTGGAAAGGATGTAGTATTCAGCGTTCCAAGCGGAAATTTTGGCAATCTGACAGCCGGGCTTATTGCCAAAAAAATGGGCCTTCCAGTAAAAAGATTTATTGCAGCTACCAACATAAATAACATTGTGCCAGACTATCTTCAAAACGGGATATATCAAACCAGACCATCTCAAGCCACCATCAGTAACGCCATGGATGTGGGTGACCCAAGCAACTTTGTGAGAATACTGGACTTATACAATCAGGATTATAGCACCTTGAGCAGTCAGGTTTCAGGTTTCTGGACAGATGATCGTGGTACCAGAGAAGCTATGATCGATGCATATACCCGCTACAACTATATTTGTGATCCGCATGGTGCCATCGGATACAAGTCGATGACAATGCTGAAGGATCATGAATTTGGTGTGTTTCTGGAGACAGCCCATCCGGCAAAATTTCTGGATACTGTCAATGATACCTTAGGCATCCAAACCGAAATTCCGGAAACTTTGGAAATATTGAAGGCAAGGGTAAAAAACGCAACTTTTTTGGAAAATGATTTTGATAGCTTCAGAGGACTGCTTTTGAGTACTTAACTTTATAAATGTTGCATCGCATTCGCCTATTACTATTGATATCGCCCTGTGTATAACAAATTGCACAAATTCATATTTTCTTCCCCACTACCCTCATTCCCTAAAGAGTCTGTCAAGCTACGCTTGAGACGCCCTACCCTTTACCACTCATCAGACATCTGATCTCCCCTTCAGGGCTACCGTTTACACACAATTAGGGGGGAGAGTCTTATAGTCTGTATCCCACCATAAGAGTTTGAAATTTTTCATACCCCCATTTGTATGTTATTGTACCTGGTTTGCGTTGTGAAGCATATCCCTTCCATCCTCCGATTCTTGCTGTGATCCATAATGCCCATGCTAATGAATGTTCGGGATGAGGATTTTTTTGTTTTTCTGTGGCTCCTTGATACACTTTATTTAGCTGTTCTAAACACTTCACCTCCTCTTCTTCAAAAACTTCTTTTAATTCTATTGAGGTGTCTCCATCTCGTGCCTCTTTTAATAGTTGTATTTTTAATGATGCTTCCATACCCAAAATTAATACATACAAACAAAAGCAGCGATAGTATTTTGATTGACTTCATATTGATTGTTTAAAGGGTTGGTATCTGAATGATAAAAGATGTTCCTGCCTGCGCTGTCGCTACGGCAGGCAGGCCTTCTCCCACCTGACTTTCAATCGGCAACTCTCCGCCATGTGCCTTGATGATATCATTAGTAATACTAAGTCCGAGCCCTGTGCCTTCAGTTCCTTTTTTGGTGGTAAAAAATGGCTGCAGGATTTTTTCTTTGATTTCATCCGGTATGCCCGGTCCGTTGTCCATGACTGAAATCGAGATGGTTTTACCTTCTTTTTTTGATGTGACGGTCAATTTTGGCAGATAATTGCGGGACTGATCGGTTAATGTCTTTGATCGCATGGCATCAAATGCATTATTGCACAGATTGATGATCACTCTGGTAAAATCTTCCTTGATAAGCTGTACCCATCCTATTTTTTCATCCAGATTCAGGGCAATATCGACATTGATCGGATTTTTTCCTGCCCGCATGCCATGAAAACTAAGATTGACATACTCTTTTATCAACACATTGAGGTCGGTTTCTTCTTTTTGCCTGTACCGCCCCTCGAGTGTTGCAGCATAGAGTTGACGATGCCATTGGCTCGTGTGCCATGTTCGTGCACTTTTTTGAGATTGGACCTGATATCAGAAAGGATTTCATCTATCAGACCTTCATCTCTCGATTCCGGGTTTTTAGCCCTTTCTTCATCTATTTCTTCCAGCATTTCCAGAGAGACTTCTGAGAAGTTGTTTACAAAATTCAGTGGGTTTTTGATCTCATGTGCGATACCGGCGGTGAGCTGACCAAGAGAAGCGAGTTTTTCCTGTTGCACCAGTTGGTTTTGTGTTTTTTTGATTTCATTCATTGCAGCCTCGACGATGGCTTTTGCCTCCTCCAGTTTTGAGAAATCCTCATATCTGGCATATGCCGTAGAAAAAGCGTCAGCAAGATGCTGGACCAGCTCAAGGGCATCATGACTTAATGGAGCAACATTTCCTACATATAGCATACCTTGCAGGAAAGGAAGAAAATGCAGATAAAGATCT
This sequence comes from Saprospiraceae bacterium, assembly GCA_016713025.1. Classification (NCBI taxonomy): domain Bacteria; kingdom Pseudomonadati; phylum Bacteroidota; class Saprospiria; order Saprospirales; family Saprospiraceae; species Saprospiraceae bacterium. The sequence goes on from JADJPZ010000003.1 coordinate 831,256, forward strand.
TTGGGAAGGTTTTCATTCACATATTTTTCACCGCTGCCCACAGCTCCAAGTCTAACAAGATCTTTTGTATACGCTATAAAAGCGGCTTCATCCATATGATCATTGAATATCGTCTTATCATGCCAATGACTTACGATCTGCCTTGATTGCGCGGTGGCATCGTAACCCAGTCTGAACGTGCTCAATGATTTGCCACCCGGTGTAGACAGGTAAGTCTGAATTTCTTCTGTCTTTTCATTCATGATAAAAACCCCGCATCTTATAAAGTCAATTCCCAGGATGGTAAGTTCCCTACAAATCAAAGGAGTGATGCTTTCCAGGTCTTTCTTGGTGCGCATACTGGCTATTTCTGCCCTGACTCTGTCCACCGAAGAGCGTTTGACAGTGTCCAAAGCCAGTGCTTCTGCATACCGCAAATCGAGATATCTGCGATAGGTTTGTGCAAACACCCCCGCAAAGCGTATGAATACGGCAATTGATTGGTCAGAAAATGCCTCTTTTGAAAATACATAAAGGCAGCCTTCGTTAAAATAAAAGTCTGTATGGACTATTTTTGTCTGTTCTGAATAGTAGTCTCTTTTGATTTTGTAATCGGACTGGCTTTTTATTGTGTCATAATATTTCAATTTATCGTCCCCTTCCAGGATGTAATGATTGGTTGCCGATTTATTTACCCATCCCTTGTATGCACTCTCCAGCAGACCATGTCCTTTCATATTGATGTGACCTATGGTCAGTTCAGCCTTGCCTTCAGGTGATTTAGCCGCTGTCCAGGCTTCCATCATTTCATCAGGCTGCATGATGCCTATACCATAACGGTCTTGTGCTGTAAGTACTCCGAGTGCTGTAAGTTCATCAAACAATGTTGCTACACTTTCACCCACATCATTGCTATTGTGCATGGCCAAATATCGGCTTCGTACTCTTTCCAATGCCGCTTCTATATGTGCCTCTCTTGCTTGTGCTTCTGCATTTTTTAAATCATTGAAACGTGTATAACTTGAATCAAATACTTTTCCAAAGCGGTGAAGTATATCGAGTTGCTCAACCGTTTGCTGAGAGGGGCCAGATGCTTCAATTAATCCAAAAGTATTGAACGACCCGGAAATAACAGTATGTTCTGAAGTTTTGATTCCAACTTTAACTTCATCAGAAAGGAGTGAAAGCTCAGTTTCATTAAGTAATAATTCATCAATATTTTTCTTTTCGCTTCCCTTTAGTTCGTAGACCCAGGTTGATACTTTTTCTTTCCAGCCTTTTATTATCGCATCATAGTAAGGATGTTGGAGCCTATTAATAAAATAACTCGTTGTATTTTTTTTATCTTCTGAATTGGCCATCCATATTCTTGCATCAAAAGTTTCGTGATTAAAAATCCAAATAATGCATCGTGCCAGTACTAAGTCCAGTTTTTTTAATTCTTCAAATAAGGTAGCTACCAATGCCGATAGCTCAACAGAATTATGCATAGCCATCGCTCTGGCTCTCACTCTTTCCAATGCCGCTTCTATCTGTGCCTCTCTTGCTTGCGCTTCTGCTTTTTGCAGATCAAGGAAGCGGATATAAGCCTGGTTAAATGCCGTAGTAAAACGGCTGATGATGTCCTGTTGTTCTTTCGGTAATGGCTTCAGGCTACCCGTCACCAGCAATCCAAACTGATCAGATGAGCCGGAAAGATAAATGCTTTTTACTGCAGCCATATCTTCTTTTATAAAATCGGGTAACCTAGAGAGCTCTGTTTCGATGAAACCAAATCTGTCCCAATCCTTTTTCTCTTTTCCTTCAAAAAGGTACTGCCATTTTTCTTTCTATTTTGCCAGCAGTCGAGATACATCAGGTGTGAAGGATGCTGATTTTTCTGTATAAAAACCCATTTTCTGCCAGCAGGCCTTCCTTACCGGCCAGCCACCAGGTGATTCCCTGATTTTCAGGATTGACGATCATGATAAATGCCCTGTCGAGTTTGGCATCCAGTTTTGTAAGTTCTGCATATAGTTTATAGATAATTCCACTTAAAGCTGATGAATCCATCATAGCCATAGATGCTGCTCTCACTCTTTCAAGGGCAGCTTCTATCTGCGCTTCACGTGCCTGAGCTTCGGCTATTTGTATATCCCTAAATCGCTGGTAAGCAAGATTAAAAACCTGATGAAAACGTTTGAATAATATCAAAACTTTTTCTTCCATATCCCGGTACAGTGACAATCCCAGTCCTCCTTCGCCTATAGAAAGAAAACTGTAGCTAACTACTGACGCGTGATCTAATAACGGGTCCGAAAACTGTTTCACTTCCTTTCGGTGAGTGCGCCAAGTGTCAAGTTCTTTGCCTGTAAGGCTTCCTATAAAATGTCCGTTACGGGATACAATCATCTGCCTCACCATTTCATTTTCTACCGGACTTTGTTGATATTGTGTATCTTCAATGGTAGGCTGTTCATAAGCCGGAAAATACTGATAACAAAGGTATTGTCCGATATTTTCATTAATGATGGCTGTCTGCACATTTCGGATATGATCGACACCAAACTGCTGCAACTGTGCAGCAATAACCCTGCATACATCCAGCATGTCATCCGGCTTTTTCATACCCATAGCTGCAGATCTCACTCGTTCCAATGAAGCTTCTATTTCCAGTTCATTGGTCCTTACTTTTACTGCCTCAAGCAGCCTGGCATTTTCAGCCTTCAGTGCATTTGTAGAAAAAGCCTCGCCTTCCATGGCTTTCATGTCGGGATAAGAACCATGTTGATGCAAGGCCATCCAACCTTTTTCAGTCTTTTCCAACAGGGATGACATCCTGAATGGTCCATACAAGATCCATTCTCCTTCTATCATTATATATACATCTGTAAACTCATGCAACATGACTTGCGAACCATAAGGGATGATATCGATCTCCCTGTTTCGGAACTCAACATGTCCTTTCATCTGATCCATCATCCAAGTGGTATATTCCAGAATCTCCTGTTTACTGTTCCATATTTCTTCTTTTGTACCGCCTATATTGCGATAATCATCCCGAAGAAATGTGGCCCAGGTCTCCAGATCACCTTTAAGGTAGGTCGCCCAGTAGGTTTCTATCCATTGGGTCAATTCTTGTTTTAGTACTTCAGTTATAAACATTCCTTTATGGTATTTATGGGTGTTGGAATAATGAAGGTTGTGTCATCACCTTTTTTAAACTTGATTTGCTGCTTTTGTGACTTTTAGTAAAAATCTTGCAGTTTATTTATTTAACAGGCCTTGAATTTCATCTTTCAACGTATCGAAATCTATGGGTTTAGTATAAAACCCTTTTGCTCCTGAGCTCATTGCCCTGTCATAATTTTCGCTGTCGCCGTAAGCTGATATCATACTTACTTTGATTTCGGGAAATTCGGCTTTGACTTTGTCCAGCAGGTCAAGTCCGGTCATGCCGGGCATATTGATATCCGAAAAAATGTACATCACTTCAGGAGGTTTGCGACTTCGGAGGATCTCAAGTGCTTCGTTTGCCGAAAATACAAACTCTATTTCAATCTCTCCGCTCCTGATTTCTTTTCTGAGTTTTTGCCGAAACAAGATTTCAACATCTTTTTCATCATCTACTACTAAGAATTTCATGATTTGATTTTTTTAAGTGATTAAATGTTTAAATTAATTGTGAATGTAGTACCAGTATTTGTATTGGATTCGACTGAGATCTCCCCGCCATGCGCCTTCACAATATCATAAGCGAGAGAAAGGCCCAATCCTGTTCCCTGCCCGGTTGGCTTGGTGGTAAAAAAGGGTTGAAAGATTTTGTCTTTGATGGCGTCGGGGATGCCGGAGCCGTTGTCGGAGATGGAAATTTGGATGCTTTCATTTTTGCTCTGCTCACCCCCGGCCCCTAAAGGGGTGACCATCCCTTTTGTTCTCACAGATACTTTTGGCTCGTATGTAAAATCTGTCAAATTCGCATCGCCCTTTTGCCTAGATAAATTTAAAAGATTGGCTTTTTCGTTGACTGCATAAAAGGCGTTGGTGATGAGATTGAGCAGGACTCTGCCGATGTCTTGTGGGATGATGTCTATCTTTGGCAGGTTGGGATCGAAATGGGTTTCCATCGTGGCATTAAAATCTTTGTCTTTCGCTTTAAGCCCGTGGTATGATAAACGAAGACATTCGTCAGCAAGTGCATTGATGTCCGTGGCTTCTTTGGTGCCCGAGCTCTTGCGGGAGTGCTCGAGCATACCCTTGACGATGCTGCTGGCTCTTTTTCCATGGTGGTTGATTTTAGTTAAGTTTTCTTTGATATCAGTCAAAATTTCATTTTCCAGCTCCTCGTTCCTCGCTCTCTTCTCCTTGCTCCGTTCTTCCAAAACTTCTTCTATCAGCTCATTACTTACTTCACTAAAGTTATTGACAAAATTTAAAGGGTTTTGTATTTCATGAGCAATGCCAGCAGTGAGTTCTCCGAGGGAGGCGAGTTTTTCTTTTTGAACGAGTTGGTCTTGGGTAGATTTTAAGTTTTGCAAGGATGTTTCCAAGGCAAAAGTTCTTTCCTGCACTTTTTCTTCTAAAAGTTTATTTTGTTCTTTTACCAAACGTTCATTTTCTTCAAGCCGATGAAAGGCTAAGGCTTGAGATTCGGCGGATTCTGCCCTATATATTTTGATACTATTGGCCAATGCAAACGATAAAAGGATACATTCGAAACAATTGCCTATGAGTGCAGCATTTAGAGTGAGATAATGATAAGTTACAACGCCTAATACTGTCAATAGACTTATGATTGCGCCTGTTAGAGAAAAGGACCAGGCAATCACATAATATTTCGCACTTTTATTTCCGCCAATGTAGGCGTAAATACCAGCAAAGAATAAGGAAAAACAAACTAAGGTAACTAATATTTGTACTAAATTATTAGTAAAAGGTTGAATTTTTAAATATTCCAACGGAATCAAAATAGCCAATAAAATAACAGCACCCATCATAATTTGATAGTAGCGAGGGGTTGATGCTCTTGATTTCAAAAAGCTTAAAGAGAATAAAGCTGCGGTGATACCGGTTATTTGAATCCCTACGAAACTTGTAAGAAATTGAGAATCAATCCCAACATAATACCACAAGCCAACAGAATGGGAATATGAATAAGCCGATGTCAAAACATTTAGACAATAAAGTAGGTATACTCGCTCTTTTACTAAAAAGAAAATAAAGAGATTAAATAAAAACATGGCCATTATGATGCCTACTAGCAAGCTAACAAAAATATCTTGTCTGTTTTTGGTGTCAACCAAGGTTTTTAGGGTGGATATGGTTACCGGAAAATAAAAACTGGAATGAGATTTAGCTTTTATATAAATCAGGGTTGGTTTTGTACCTATATTAAACGTGGAATTACTCCTTTTAAAAAACATGTCCGAATTTTTAGCAAAATTTCCACCTATCTGAGTCAATTGCGCTCCTGTCTCACTAATAGTCAACACCTCGATATGCTGTAATTCAGCGTTGTCAAAAGAAATAAACAAAGGCTCATTCGTCAGATTTTTAATATACAGTTTTACACCAATACTTGCAGTTGTGTTCCCAAAATTCATGATCGGTGTTTCACTTTTTTGGAAAACCGCATCAGGGAGGGTTTGTACTTGCGCCAAGGTAAGGCTATCGTTTCCATCAATATGAAAACGAGCAAACTGCCCAATATCAATTACAGATTGATTTTTGTTATAAATGAGGGTGTCTTCTGCTTTTATACTTAGAGAGGATAAAACCAGAAAATTTAGAAAGAAAAAAAACAAAATATACTTGTTCATTTTTTAAGATTTGTGCCATTCGGCCGATTTGATTGTCAGATTGGTTTTTTTTAACACATATTATTTTTTATCCAAATCCCCATACACTTTTCATTATGTGCATGGTAATGTTACGATAAATGTTGTACCTTCCCCCTCGGTACTTTCTACATCTAAGGTACCTCCATGTCCTTTCGTTACAATATCATATGAAAGAGAAAGCCCCAACCCTGTACCTTGACCAGTCGGTTTAGTGGTAAAAAAGGGTTGGAATATTTTATCTTTAATATGATTTGGTATACCGTTGCCGTTATCTTTTACAATTATTAAAACTTTGTTGCCTTCTTTCTTTGTAATTACTTCAACCGTTGGTGCATATCCCAGAATTCCTTGCTTAGATTTTTCATTCACGATGTAAAAGGCATTGTTGATAAGGTTTATAATCACTCTGCCGATATCTTGTGGGATGATTCCTATCTTAGGCAAATTGGGATCAAAGTGGGTTTCCATCCTTGCATTAAATGATTTATCTTTTGCTCTCAGACCATGATACGTCAGCCTAAGATATTCATCACATAATACATTGACGTCAGTGGATTCCTTTTGTCCGGTGGATTTTCTGGAGTGCTCCAGCATACTTTTGACGATGTCGGAGGCTCGTTTTCCGTGGTGGTTTATTTTATCCAGGTTTTGCTGAACATCCTTAGCAATGGCTATCACTTCATCATAATTACACTTATTAACCTCATCAACCATATCAACAATCAACTCATTACTTACTTCACTAAAGTTGTTTACAAAGTTGAGAGGATTTTGAATCTCATGTGCGATGCCTGCGGTGAGTTCACCAAGACTGGCCATTTTTTCGGATTGGATGAGTTGGGCTTGGGTGGATTTTAGGGTTTCCAGAGACTGATGTAGCTCTGAGGTACGCTCTGTCACTTGAGCTTCGAGTAGCTCATTTTGATTTTCAAGAATGTGTTGCTTTTCTATCTCTTGTTTGATGGCTTGGTCTTTCAATTGTTCATTTAAAGCCAACTGATTGCTTAATTCTTTATTTGTTTCCCTATTTTCTATACCTATTACAATGGATAAACCTATAGGTACTGAAATAGATCCAAACGTAAAAATAATATCTACCCAGTAAGGCGAAAAACCAATAGTCAGGTCATTATGTCCAGTAGGAGAGATACCATAATTGAAGGAAAGTATGACAATGGTAATTAAAATTAACCCAATAATATTAAAACCTATAAATACACCCAAGACGGTAAATCCTTTGATGTCTTTATTCAAACCTTTTATGACCAATCTTAATAAAATAAAGAAACTATACAGTGAGCCTACCAATAACATAAAGGTCTGATATGGTTTCCCGTATGTAGATACAGACACAAGAATGTAGGCGACTTCATATGCTATCAAAATATAATAATATTTATCATATCGTACTTTTGCCATTCGATATACTACTATGGCCAACAATACGACCACCACGCCTATAAGTGCATTAGCCATATTAAGGGTGAAAAACCTATTTTCAACCAGATGTTCGGATTGGCCTATAATTTTCAAAACCCTAATCATAGAAGCGCCTAAAAAGTATATCGCCAACAATAACAAGGTTTTATTATCTCTCTGATAAATAAACAATGCAAGATGAAATATAAATAACATAAGTATCGCCCCAATGGTAAATACATCCAATCCTTTGTAATAGGCATTAAAAGATCGTTGTTGTTGCAATGTATGGACCAGGTGTACTAATGTGGCTTTGAATAAATTGTTTTTTGTTAAACCAAAAATAGTCGTGTATTTTATGTCAGGTTGCAGTCTGTATCTTATAGCTAATGTATAAATACCGATGGTATCTATAGGTAAAAGTATAGGTATCTCAAGTGGGTCATATGCAATCACTTTGTTAGAATCCGAGTCAAAATTACCAAATTGATGTATTAGTTTACCATTCAGGTATATTTCTGATGCTCCGGCTTGGTTGACAGCGATTCCAACAAGGCTTTTGAGTTGATTTTTTACATTAAGTTGTATTCTAAGCCATTTAATATCTTTGTCAAATATTTCGGGTAGCTTTGCTATTTCCTGAGTTGGATCTATTATAGACCAATCGGAATCGTTATAATTCTTATTTGCCCAATCAGGGTTGTCTCCTTTTTTATATTTCCAGCCTTGGTCAAGCAACAATCCTTTTGCAGGTATGCTATCGATAGTAATCATATTGTTTTGCTGAGCAAAGCACTGTAAGGAAATAAGCAAAAAGATACCAGATAATAGTTTCATATTTCTGTTATATTATTTTGTGTATTGTTCAATAGTGTTTTCAATTCCGGATGTATCAGATGTCCAAAATTTTTCTTTAGGATTTAAATTTTGGAGAAAATGGTTCATTTGATCATATCCTTTTTTTAAAATGTCACGCCATTTGGTGTCATCCAAAAAACTAACACCTTTTAAGTCTAACTCTATGTATAAAGTAGCTTCTGACTTATTTTGTTTTTGTCGGAGCGTGCTATTGAGCGTCAGTGAGTTAATGATAATGGAAGTCATCCCAGGAAGCCTGTATTTTTTTCGCTTTAGGAGTTTATCCCAAAACAAAGTACTTGCCGAAGGAATTTCTTTAATATCCGTAAGTCTGACAGATGGACCTGATAATGCTATGGCGATGACATGTCCTACTGGATAGCTATACATGGGCTCAATAGGCAGATTGTCCACCACTCCGCCATCAACATGGAGCTCTTTGTCTATGATCACCGGAGGAAATACACCAGGAATGGCAATACTGGCCAAAACTCTTTGCTGCGCCAAACCACTTTTATGAATACTGACAGAAGATGTTGAAAAATTAGAAGATACACAATATGAAGAAATCCAAAAATCTTCAATCTGGGTATCACCAAATAAATATTTAAGGTGATGGACCAGTTTTTTTCCTGACAAAAGAGAAATTATTGGAATGGTAAGGTCATTTGAAATTAATCTCTTTTTTGCAGCTTGTTCGGTATGAAATTCAATTTTTTGATAATCAAAATCACAAAAGGAGATAGCTAATCCATAAAGGGCTCCTGCGCTTGTGCCCCCAAGAATATCCACAGGTATTCCAGTATCTAAAACAGCTTTTACCGCTCCGATATGTGCAAAGCCCTTAGCACCGCCTCCACCCAAGACCAAACCTACTGCCTGATTTCTTACTATTCTGCAAAATCTGCCTACATCAACAATGTTATTTTTTCTGAAGTGGATATGTAAATCCAATTTCCTATCCTTGAGCCATTTGCTGGTTCCTTCGGGTTGGCTTGCATTTTCAGGATGTAATAGCAGTAAGTATATTTTTTTATTCAGTATATTGTTTTGATAGAGCAGATGGTCCCTTTCGATTTTATATAATTGGTTGGACGCATAAAAGTCAGTTGCTATAATGATCAAGTCTGCATACATTAGACATTTATTGGTCCATTCGGGCTCATTTTCGCTACAAACCATAAAATTTAGTCCTTCGTTATTTTCAATGGACACAAACGCCTCATCGTAATTTTCTTTTGATATATTATCATGGTGGTAAACTTTAAAACGTACACGAGTTGTTTCAAATTCTTTTTGTATAGCTTGTATCCAGGTACTGATGTCGTTTTGATGTTGTAAATTGATGAGCGCGATATTTTTTGGAGGCGCTTGTAAATGGTTTTGTAAGTGATTGCTTTTGACCCGCTTTAGTAAAACAGAAGTCAATTTTGATGCAAATTCAGGGAAAAGAGAAGTTAAATGAAAATAATCTTTTTCATCAAGTTCTAATACTACAGAAGGACGCATGGCATAAGCGGTTGCCATTCTGGGATCATTACTAAAAAATGCAAACTCTCCTATGGGTTCTGCTTCTGCGATATCTCCAAGTTTTTGAACAACATTATCAATTTCTGAAATAATACGAAACCTGCCTGACAGAACTATGTACATGGTTTTGTTATAGTCCCCTTGTCTGAAAAGTGTATCACCGGTTTCAAAATGTAAAACCTTACCCTCTTGAAGCATTTGTTGGAGTAAGGCGTCACCAATATCATCAAAAACTTTTGAAAGTACTTTTAAATAATGAATATCAGGAGTTGAAGAGTACGCCATAAAGTGATTTTAAGTAATAATGTGGTCAAATGCAGAATAGTTACTAGTAAAGATAAAAAATCTAGATGTTTACAATATCATAAATTTCCTTTTTTAAGGAGTCAAAATCTATGGGTTTTGTAAAAAATCCTTTAGCGCCTGAACTCATGGCTCGTTCATAGTTTTCACTATCACCATAAGCCGATATCATACTCACCTTGATATTGGGAAACTCCGCTTTGACTTTGTCCAACAATTCAAGTCCTGTCATACCTGGCATATTGATGTCCGAAAAAATGTACATTACCTCAGGCGGCTTATGACCTCTTAATATTTCTAATGCTTCCTGACCTGAAAAGGCAAATACTAATTCGAGATCACCATTTCGGATTTCTTTTCTGAGTTTTTGTCTGAAGAGAATTTCGATGTCGTTTTCATCATCTACTATAAGGAATTTCATCTTTTTAATTTTTTAGGTTCGTAATTATATGTATAAAGTAATCGTAAATGTAGTGCCAGTATCTTTTTTTGATTCAACTGAAATGTTGCCACCATGTGCTTTCACAATATCATAACTCAAACTCAATCCCAATCCTGTTCCCTGCCCTGTAGGTTTGGTAGTAAAGAAAGGCTGAAATATTTTATCCTTGATAGAGTCGGGAATGCCGTCGCCGTTATCTTTAACAGCGATTAGCAGATGGTTGTTAGCTATTAGCTGCGTGGTGACGGATACCATAGGTTGATATCCTTCTTCTCCTTTTTTACTTCTTTCATGCACTGCGTAAAAGGCGTTGGTGATAAGGTTAAGGAACACCCGGCCCATATCTTGTGGGATAACGTCGATATTTGGGAGCATGGTATCAAAATCTGTAATCAATTCCGCATTAAAATCCTTGTTTTTAGCACGTAAACCATGATAAGCTAGCCGCAAATATTCATCAGCTAGAGTGTTGATGTCGGTAGACTCTTTTGTACCTGAGCTTTTGCGGGAGTGCTCGAGCATGCCCTTGACTATACTGCTTGCCCGTTTGCCATGGTGGTTGATTTTTTCCTGGTTTTGGCTTAAATCGCCAATAATTTCACTTACATATTCTTTATCTTTTTCAGGTATTTCGAGCTTTTCAACTTCTTCCTTCAGCTCTTTGGCAAGATCTACACTGAGCTCTGAAAAATTATTCACAAAGTTGAGAGGGTTTTGTATCTCGTGGGCAATGCCTGCGGTGAGTTCTCCCAATGATGCCATTTTTTCAGACTGGATGAGTTGGGCTTGGGTAGATTTTAAATTGGTCAATGTTGAAGCTAAAACTGCATTTGCCTTTTGCTTTTGCCGATTGTTGCGGTAAAGAATAAAACCAATGATAGAAAGAACCGCAAGTGCTGCAAGAAAAGCATAGGTTCTATTTTTTGATTGAGTTTCTATTTGCTGCTTTTCCAATTCCCGCAAACGGGCGGCTTCGCTGAGTAACACACTCTGAAAGTTGGCAAGGTTCTTGTATTTTTCTTTATTCCACGCATCTCTTGTAGTGAGGGTAAGCCCTTGGTATTTTAAAACACTATCTGGCTGATTGTTGAGCAAATACGCTTTGTATAATACCTCGTAAACTCCTCCGTCTCTAAACCATTTCGTATTTATCAATCCTGGCTCAGAACCTACTTCGTATGCTTTTTTGGCATAGTAAAGGGAAGAATCTTTAACCCCACTATTCTGATGTACCGAGGACAGAGTTCTATATACGAGTAACAACATACGCCTGTTAGTTTCCTTATATTCGGTAGCAACTTGCAGTGCCTGATAGAGATACTTTTTCCCCATTTTATCATTCTTCGCCTTAAAGTTCATACGTGCCAGAGTTAAGATAGGGGAGCTCTTCCATCCACTATTGATCTGTTCGAAAAACTTCATTGACTTCTGTGCATATACTTCCACAGAATCAAGTTGGTCTTCATCAAAGTACTGACTTGCAATTGTAGTCGAAGCAGCAGCTATTCTAAAATCATTTTTGGTTAATGACGATACTCTTATAGCTTCTTTATATTGAAAAATGGCCTGTTCTGTATTTACTGTTTCTTCCATTAATTGCCCATACTGTTGATGGGCAAAACCCGATCTAATTAATCTATATTCGGCAGGTGTTCTATTGCCCAAACCATACGCATTTTTTTCGGAAGCGGGGTTTTGAAAAATTTCAAATGCTTGTAATAAAACTTTCAGTGTTGCTGCATATTCTCCTTTTTGATTTAATGCGTATGCCTGAATAGTCAAAAAATATCCTTCGTGTAATGACTGCTTATTTTTTCTGGCAATAGACAAACCTTTTGTCGTATAAAATAGCATAGAGTCATAATTTGATGCCTGATAGTAATTTGCAATCTCTGCAAATGAGCTTAACCTAATGGAGTCGTGGGTAGCGGTATGGAGTGCATTCCTTAGGCTGTCAATATTGGATTGTTGGGCAAATCCAATTCTGCTTATAAGGGCGAGGAGGAGGACAAGGGTGAGGTTTTTCATGGTTGATTGGTTTTAGAAATTTGCAAATCTGCCATAAGGCGTTCACGCTCCAACTCGGCTTTTAGTTCAGCTTCTGAAGGCAAATACAGAAGGTATTTTGTGGCGAAAAGTTGCTGACTTTCGCTCAATACTGAATATTTTACAACCGCTTCTGTTTTTTCAGAACATAAAATAATACCAATCGTTGGGTTGTCTCCTTCTGTTTTATGGATGTCTTCATACATCCGCACATACATATCCATTTGCCCAATATCTTGGTGCTTCAATCTACCCACTTTGAGGTCAACCAACACAAAACATTTGAGTATATAATTGTAGAAAACCAGATCAATAAAGAAATCCTCCTCATCTGCCCGAATGTATTTTTGGCGAGCCACGAAAGAGAATCCATTACCCAATACCAATAAAAACGTTTGTAGGTTGTCAATCAACAATTGTTCTAACTCACTTTCGTAGAGTTTATGGTCGGGTTTAACATTCAAAAACTCCAATACGTAAGGGTTTTTGATGAAATCTAAGGGGGAATTTTCAATCGAAGCCACTTTTTCAATGGCTTCTTTATCTTGTGTCGCCAACAAACGGTCATAATAAAAAGCATTGATTTGTCGGTCTAAGGCACGGGTATTCCAACCGCTTTTGATGGTTTCTTGCTCATAAAAAACTCTTGCAGACTGATTTTGGACTCGCATCAATAATTTGTAATGTGTCCAAGTCAATTCTCTCCGCAATGCGGAGAGAATTGGAAACTCTTTGTAAAACTGCCTATAATTCCAAAGGCTGGGTTTAGAAAAACCTGTTCCATATTCTCTTTGAAGCCTTTGAGCCAATTCTGCAATTAGATATTTACCATACTCAGCACGTTCTTTGCCTTGTTGTTCTTCTTCCACAATTAATTGCCCAAGTTCCCAATAGGTTTTTACCATACTGACATTCACTGCATTAAATGCGGTCGCACGTCCACTTTCTATGATATGCCGTGCTTCTGAATGTAGATTTTCTATGTTTTTTATTAATTCCATTTTTAGTTTAGTTTATAAAAGGTAATCTCACAATAAACTCACTTCCTTCGCCTTCTCTTGTTTCTACTTCCAAAGTCCCGCCATGCCCTTTGGTAATAATATCATAAGCCAGACTCAAACCTAAACCTGTGCCTTGACCCGTGGGTTTGGTGGTAAAGAAGGGTTGGAATATTTTATCGAGGATTTTTTGAGGAATACCGTTGCCGTTGTCTTTTACCGCTATCTCCAGATGTTTATCAGCTGTTAGTTGGGTAGTGATGGATACGGTGGGTTTGTAATCTAAATCTGTCAAATTCGCATCGCCAGATTGCTTTGCCAAATTTAACAGATTGGCTCTCTCATTTACAGCATAAAAGGCGTTGTTGATAAGATTGAGCAGGACTCTGCCGATGTCTTGTGGGATGATGTCTATCTTCGGTAGATTGGGGTCAAAATGGGTTTCCATGGTGGCATTGAAGGATTTGTCTTTAGCTCTTAAACCATGGTAGGCCAGGCGTAGATATTCGTCACAAAGGGCATTGATGTCGGTGGCTTCTTTTGTACCGGTGCTAGTGCGGGAGTGTTCGAGCATACCATTGACGATATTGCTTGCTCGTTTGCCGTGGTGGTTGATTTTGGTTAAATTTTCTTTGATATCAGTCAAAATTTCATTTTCCAGCTCCTCGTTCCTAGCTCCCTTTTCCTTGCTCCGTTCTTCAAATACTTCTTCTATCAATTCATTACTTACTTCACTGAAATTATTGACAAAGTTCAATGGGTTTTGGATCTCATGTGCGATACCTGCGGTGAGTTCTCCGAGCGATGCCATTTTTTCGGATTGGATTAGTTGGGCTTGGGTGGATTTTAAATCTGTCAGCGATTTTTCTAATTCTTGTGTCCTTTCAGTTACCTGTTCTTCTAGTAGCACATTCTGACGTTCAAGCAATTCCTTTTTTTCTTCTGACATCTGTACCACCTGCTTTGCATTTTCCTGCACATCATGATTGATTTCTCTGAAACGCATGACCACATAGATCATCAACGAAAAAGGAAAGGAAAGGCATGAAACAAGTATTAAATAATAAGTATAAATATACTTCTCAAGAAAACTCTGGGAAATAAACCCAATCAATAAAATTGTGACCAACAAGAATAGTGGAATCATTAATCCAATTACAATGGCCCATTGGGCTCCCTTGAGCGCTTTCCATGAAGTAACTACATAATAGACACTGGAAATGATTAATAGTAAAAGGAATAAACCGCCTATAATTTCGTTTATTTTTTGACCAGGTACAATCAAGTCTGAAATCGTGATTATTACATAAAAAATAACAAGAATAAAGCTGATAATGACATATCGGGAAAACCTACGTTTAAAAATACGGGCCAAAATGAACGGTATTGACATGAAGTACAATAGCGAAAATGTACTTTGCACTAGATTACAAACCCACAGCCAGACATAGGAAATGCCGCCATAAGCAATACCATTGTTTAATGCAAAGGATTGTGTAATCAAAAAAATAGTGAGAAAGCTTGATGCAAGTGAAAAAAACAACAGATTTTTTTCATTTCGGTTCTGAAAGAATAACAACCAGAACAGAAAGCTTAATACGGCACTGAAAGCACCAACTATTGTCCAAACGAAGACCTCATCATTAATAGCTTGCGGGACTAATCTGTTATAATACTTTGGGACCACAACTCTTATCATGTCTCTAAGTCCAACCGTTTTAGCCTTTAATTCATGAGGTGGAAATGGTGATAGATAATCCACCACATGCAGCGAAACGGTGTATTCTTTACCGGGCTTTAAGTTAACCTGTACCGGTAGAATGTTGCCTGCAAACTTGTTTTCCATGTAGGGGGCGCCATTGAGTCCTGTGTTACCAAAGGAAGCAATCTTTTTACCATCAATATACAAATCTGAAGCGGCCCAGGTACTTATTTTAAAACCGAAAAATGTTTCTCCAAAGGTACTATCAGGAATAATTTTTATTCTGAACCAACCTTCCAGCCTACCTTCTTTATCTGCCATCTTTTCGGTGAGTTCGGTAGGCATCAGTCTTTTCCAGCCTGACAACTCAATATCCTTTTTAGCCCAGGCAGTATCATTACCCTGTTTAAAATACCATCCTTTCATTTCGCTGATGAAAATTTGCATACTATCCTTATCAAGCATGTTTTGTTTAAGCAGCAATGTTGTATCCTGAGCCGTGCAAAAATGAATACATACAAACAAAAGAAACGTTAGAATTTTGATTGACTTCATATTGATGATTTAATGGGTTGGTATCTGAGTGATAAATGTCGTCCCCTCTCCCTCTTTTGTTTCTACTTCCAAAGTCCCGCCATGCCCTTTGGTAATAATATCATAAGCCAGACTCAAACCTAAACCTGTGCCTTGACCCGTGGGTTTGGTGGTAAAGAAGGGTTGGAATATTTTATCGAGGATTTTTTGAGGAATACCGTTGCCGTTGTCTTTTACCGCTATCTCCAGATGTTTATCAGCTGTTAGTTGGGTAGTGATGGATACGGTGGGTTTGTAATCTAAATCTGTCAAATTCGCATCGCCAGATTGCTTTGCCAAATTTAACAGATTGGCTCTCTCGTTGACAGCATAGAATGCGTTGGTGATGAGGTTTAGCATGACTCTGCCGATATCTTGTGGGATGACATCAATCTTCGGAAGGTTGGGGTCAAAATGGGTTTCCATGGTGGCATTGAAGGATTTGTCTTTTGCTCTTAAACCATGGTAGGCAAGGCGTAGATATTCGTCACAAAGGGCATTGATGTCGGTGGCTTCTTTTGTACCGGTGCTGGTGCGTGAGTGCTCGAGCATGCCTTTTACAATGTCGGAGGCACGTTTGCCATGGTGGTTGATTTTAGTTAAATTTTCTTTGATATCAGTCAAAATTTCATTTTCCAGCTCCTCGTTCCTCGCTCCCTTCTCCTTGCTCCTTTCTTCCAAAATTTCTTCTATCAATTCATTACTGACTTCTGAAAAATTATTGACAAAGTTCAACGGATTCTGTATCTCATGTGCAATGCCGGCTGTGAGCTCTCCCAGACTTGCCATTTTTTCGGATTGGATTAGTTGGGCTTGGGTGGATTGTAATTTTTGAATAGTGTAAACAAGTCTTTCATTTTTTAAGGCCAATTGTCTATTAGTCTTTCTTTTGTTTGAATAAAAAACTACCAGCCCAATTACAAATAGTGCCAGCAAAGCCACAATACCATATAGATAATACTTTATTTTTTGATTTGTTTTGTTCTTTGCATCCAATAATACAATGGCATTTTCCGATTCCTGCATTTTCTGTTCTGTTTCAAAATTGAGTGAACGGTTATCATTTTGTTCGGCGACCAATTGTTCTTTTAGTAAAAATGCTTCTTTCATTGTTTTGTATGCTTCCTGTGTATTGCCATTTGCTGTGTATGCCTCAGCCAATAAAGAAAGTTCTTCAATCAATAGGTTGACATTGTTTAATACTCTAATTTCTTTGTTCTCACTTTGCAATATTGTTATAGCATCATTTGCTTTACCTTTCTTAATCAGAATGGTAGCTTTATAAAAACCAGTTAGCAGTTCACCATAAGAACTTATGATGCCAAGATTGAATGAATCTTTAAGTTGAATAGATTTGTTGATATTGATCAAAGCTGAATCCAAAACATTTTTACTGATATAGTCTGCTGCTTTTTCCTGATAATAGTGAGCATATATTGCTGGCTGTTCATTATATTCTTTCATATACTTTAGCGCAGTATCATAATAGCTGCTGCTATTGTTACTTTTTTCAAGAGTTTTGCACCTTGCCAATTGTAAAAATATGTAGGGTACATCTGTCATCAGCATAGGCTCATCGAGTTGGTTGTAAAATTTTATTGCTTCATTAAGATACCCTATGGCAATGTTTGGCTTTTTTTGTTCAATATAATAACTCCCTAAAACTGCAAACCTGTTAACTTTGCCGGAAATGCCAAAAGATGTTGCGCCAAGATGGATGTTGTAATCTTTCTGGCTATTATTTAAGAAGGCAATTGATTTGAGTTGATAGTACTTTGCTTTTTCAATCAGGCCCAACTTATTATAAGAAGAAGCAAGCACAGTGTATACTATAGAAACAGCTTCAGAGTCTTGTACACTCAAATATTTTTTTTCAGACGCAGTAAAGTATTCAATGCATTCATTTAGTTTACCTGAATTTCTAAAAGGGTGGCGGATATTCCGGAGTATACTTAAATAATTATAGTGCCCATATTTTGATTTACTATTTTCATTCTGTGTCAACCATTGTTGCATAACTGCAATAGCTTTTTCATTTGAAGCAGGTGTATTTTTGTTTATAAGAGCGTAGAAATAGATCGTCGCTATATCATGATAATCATCTTCGTCAACTTTATTTTTCAATTGCCTAATTTTGGTCATCACATCATCTGTCAACAATATATCTTCTTCGCATTTATAGAGCCACTCAAAAACCTTATATATAATATTGGTGTCAGCAGGGGACTTGATGTTATTAAGATAGATAGTTAAAGAATCAACTGGCTTAGTTTTTTGTCCTGTTACTGAAGATGTAAAAAATAGCAGCAGGACTACTGATTGTATAATAGGTTTCAAATGTTTAATCATTTGGAGAGTTGTTTTTTAATTTGTTAATCTTACTAATGGCAATTCTATTATAAAAATTGATCCTTCATCGTTATTATTATCCACTTTCAACTCCCCACCATGTGCCTTCACAATATCATACGCCAAAGACAATCCCAAACCCGTGCCTTGGCCTGTTGGCTTGGTAGTGAAGAAAGGTTGAAATATTTTGTCTTTAATCGTGTCGGGAATGCCGGAGCCATTGTCTGAGATAGAGATTTGAATGCTTTCATTTTTGCTCTGCTCACCCCCGGGCCCTAAAGGGGTGATCATCCCTTTTGTTCTCACAGATACTTTTGGCTCGTATGTAAAATCTGTCAAATTCGCATCGCCAGATTGCTTTGCCAAATTTAACAGATTGGCTCTCTCGTTGACAGCATAGAATGCGTTGGTGATGAGGTTTAGCAGGACTCTGCCGATATCTTGAGGGATGACATCTATCTTCGGTAGATTGGGGTCAAAATGGGTTTCCATGGTGGCATTGAAGGATTTGTCTTTCGCTCTTAAACCATGGTAGGCCAGGCGTAAATATTCGTCACAAAGGGCATTGATATCGGTGGCTTCTTTTGTACCGGTGCTAGTGCGGGAGTGTTCGAGCATACCTTTGACGATATTGCTTGCTCGTTTGCCGTGGTGGTTGATTTTGGTTAAATTTTCTTTGATATCAGTCAAAATTTCATTTTCCAGCTCCTCGTTCCTAGCTCCCTTCTCCTTGCTCCGTTCTTCAAATACTTCTTCTATCAATTCATTACTTACTTCACTGAAATTATTGACAAAGTTCAATGGGTTTTGTATCTCATGGGCGATGCCGGCTGTGAGCTCTCCTAGACTTGCCATCTTTTCTGATTGGATGAGTTGGGCTTGGGTGGAGCGCAATAATTCTAAATTATGTTCGGCCATTTCTCTTTGCATTTTTTCAAGATGGTTTAATTTCCTGATTTTTTTATTGTTCCACCATTGGATTCCAAAAGCGGCCAATACAAAGGTCAACAAACCTATAAAAATATACTTTGCCCTAAGGGAGGCAGATTCAATTTCTCTTTTTTGGAGTAAAAAGACTTGTTCTTTTTGGTCAATAAGTAATTTTTGAAGATTCATAAATTTTTCAACACCTTGTACATTATCTTTAAACTGACTTTCCTTATTTCTAAAATAAAGTGCTCTTTCAAAATTTACTTTAGAAGTATAATGATTTGCCAATAAATGACTTAATTCCATAGCATTTTTATAATATTTATATGCAATGGCTATGTTATATGCTTTTTCAGTATGTATAATAGCAGAATCCAGTAGATTAACTTTATTATAATATTCCCCTTTTAATTGATGTCCGTGCATAATGGTTCTGGTATTTTGTATATTTATAGCTGCATTAATGGTACGATTGATGTAAAGAATAGAGCTATCTAATTGATTGTTGACTAAGTATGCACGAGCTACCTTTGACAATGCGATAGGTGTTCCTCCTATGTTTTTACGTTCCTGAACCAAGTGAAGTAATTTGACTGAAGCCTGTAGTTCTGATTTTTTCATACCCTGTAAGTTATAAAGGTCAGCTAAAAACAAACGAGCCAAATGCTCTTGAGAGTAATCATTAATATTTTTTGCCTCCATTAATGCTTTTGAGAGAATACTTTCAGCCTGTTTAAAATTTTTTAAATCAATATTTAATAACCCTTTTACTATATTACTGCCTATGATGCCAGATTGCAGATTATTTTTTGTCGCTATCGAATCAATAATTTTTACTGTGCTGAAAGCATTGACATAATCTGTTGAAAATCTGTAAACCCAGGCAGTATTAATAAGACTTAGCACCAGTCCTTTAGGGTAATTAATTTTTTTGGACAGCTCATATGCTTTATTATTATATACAATGGAAGAATCCATATCCATATTTCTATATAAATAACCCAAATGAGCCAAGGTTAAAATTTTTGTTGTGTCATCTATCGGATGCTGTAGCTTTTGATAGTATTTCTCTAAAAACGGACTTATTTGGGAACAAATATTTAATGAAATGATATTAAATAAGGCAAGAAGAATTATTAATTTTTTCATTTTAAGTAATTTTTGGTTTTCAACTATGGTCAATCAGGTAATGAAATAATAAACTCACTTCCTTCCCCTTCATTCGTTTCTACCTTTAACTCCCCGCCATGCGCCTTCACAATATCATAAGCGAGAGAAAGGCCCAATCCAGTTCCCTGCCCGGTGGGTTTAGTAGTAAAGAAGGGTTGAAAGATTTTATCTTTGACATGTGTTGGAATGCCGGAGCCATTGTCTGAGATAGAGATTTGAATGCTTTCATTTTTGCTCTGCTCACCCCCGGGCCCTTATATGTTTGCATTTTAAAAATTAATGGTTTCAAGATAAACAAATAATTTATAACTTGGCGGTTGAAGGGGAACACCCCTTGATACTTAGATATCGTCCTTTAGTGTCCCTTTCGCCAAGCTTAATCATGAGGTATAACTTGATACATTGATATCGTATAATATAAGGGAATGTAAGGCTTGACACTTTTTTTAACACATTTTAAAGTAATTTATGTATGAAAGTTGGATTTGAGGACTGGACGCAAGTAAAGGTTATTGTGATTTCAGTTTAATTTCGAAGGGTAATGAATTTACCAATCGCAGGATGAATTTTATTGATAATCAATCCGGTCTTGATGAACTCAAAAAAAGTCTTATCACAGGCACTTTTGTCTATTGATAAAATTTATTTGGCTATTGAAAGTACCGGTGGGTATGAAAACAATTGGTATAATCAATTGGTAAGTTTTGATAAGCGAATCATCATGTTCAGGATTAATCCGTTGCGGACACATCATGAGTCAAAAAAAGAATATGCATCGCAATATTAATGACGCCATCAGTAGTGAAATTATAGCTAGGCATGTATCTGAAAATTATGAGGAACTAGAGAAAGCCAAGCCTAGATCCTTACATTTTTATACTGCGAAACAGATGCACAAAACTATACAAGGATTTATTAAACAAAAGACGAGAAATATCAACCAACTTGAGAAAGTAGTGTATAGTTGTATTCCTGGTCTTTTAACTTTTAGTAAAAATGGCATGCCAAAATACATGTATAAAGTACTTCAAAAGTATCCATCAAAGGCAAAGATATTAAATGCGAAAACAGCTTCATTGGCTAAAATCAAAGGGTTAACCATGGAGAAGGCTGAGGCCATCCAAAAAGCGGTGAAGCTAGATTCAGGGTCGGGTAATACGATACTTACTGAGCTAAATATTAAAACATTGGCCCAAACTATTAACTTATTCTCCACCCAGATCAAAGAACTTCAATCAGAGCTTGCTAAACACGGAGCCAACGACTTAGCGGATTTATTAGTCACAATTCCTGGTTGCGGCATCGAGTCAGCAGTGTCATTAAGCATAGAAATAGAAGATATAAATCGATTTAACAGTGCCGCATCACTTTGTTGCTATTTTGGAGTACACCCAGAAAACCATACAAGTGGTGATATATCAAAGAAACCTAAAATGAGCAAAAAAGGAAGTAGTTCATATAGGGGTACAATATACATGGTAGCTAAAAATGCGATTATGTATGACCCTTATTTTAAAGAGGTATATTCAAATCAAAGAGCGAAAGGTAAGACCTATAACGATGCTTTAGGTGTAATAATGAACAAGTTAACAAGAGTGATCTATGGTATGCTTACAAACAAAGAGGCATACGATTCATCAAAACCTAAAACACAAAAAAACAAACCAGTAGACGCAGATCAGCAAATAGAGAAGTTGGAAAAAGAAACCGCAGATTATAAGGCAGAGCTAGAAAAGATGCAAAACGCACCAGTTTCTCGAAGAGCAGAAAATAAAATAAAAAAGGCAATGGAAGAGTCTCAAAACTCAATTGAAGAGTTGCGCACGAGATCAAAACCATTACCAAGTGCAAACATATAAATTTGTTTGAACTTGGTAATAAAAAACACCGCCAAATATTATAAAATCAACGGTATAACTAAAGGGGTGATCATCCCTTTTGTTCTCACAGATACTTTTGGCTCGTATGTAAAATCTGTCAAATTCGCATCGCCAGATTGCTTTGCCAAATTTAACAGATTGGCTCTCGTTGACAGCATAGAATGCGTTGGTGATGAGGTTTAGCAGGACTCTGCCGATATCTTGTGGGATGACATCAATCTTCGGAAGGTTGGGGTCAAAATGGGTTTCCATGGTGGCATTGAAGGATTTGTCTTTTGCTCTTAAACCATGGTAGGCAAGGCGTAGATATTCGTCACATAGGGCGTTGATGTCGGTGGCTTCTTTAATGCCTGTGCTCGTGCGGGAGTGCTCGAGCATACCTTTGACGATGTCGGAGGCTCGTTTGCCATGGTGGTTGATTTTGGTTAAATTTTCTTTGATATCAGTCAAAATTTCATTTTCCAGCTCCTCGTTCCTAGCTCCCTTCTCCTTGCTCCGTTCTTCAAATACTTCTTCTATCAATTCATTACTTACTTCACTGAAATTATTGACAAAGTTCAATGGGTTTTGTATTTCATGGGCAATGCCGGCGGTGAGTTCTCCTAGGCTTGCCATTTTTTCGGATTGGATGAGTTGGGCCTGTGTGGATTTGAGTTCAGACAAAGCCTGTTCCAATTCACCATTTTTTATTTCTATTTTATGAAATTGATCTTCCAGTACTTTATTGAATTTTGACTTTTGCCGGCTACGAGAGTATATAAATAACAAGCCAAGAGATATAAATATTAACATTAAAGTGAGCAATACAATCCTGTTTCTTGATTTTTCTTTTTCAAGCTTAATAGTGGAATCTTTTTCTTTAAGCTTAATTTTATTGTTCAGCATCAATAAATGAGCTACCTTATCCTTGCCGTATAATAAATCATAAGCCTTTGTCTGGAGTTTCAAATATTTCAGTGTGCTATCCCTTTGCCCCAACATTTCATAACAAGACACCAATACCTGACCCGCGGTATATATGTGCCGGTGAGATTGATTTTGTATAGCCATGTCTATCGACTTTTTGGCATAGATGACTGCAGAGTCGATGTTGTTGTTTTGCAAAAATATTTGACCTATCTGTTGGTTGGCTGACGTAAGGAAAAACTGATTATTAAATTGAGTGCAAAATGCGACAGTTTGTTTATGGATGCGAAGGGCATCTCTAAAATTACCCAATTCCATCGCTACTCTGCCTAAGGCATTATTTCTTGCTGCAAGCATATTCGTATTTCTGATAGTAGGAATAGTATCCCTTACTAATCCGCAGTACATTTTTACTGTATCATATTTTTGAAAGTCGAGATAGACATTGGCAAGGTGGGCATTCAATAATAAAACATCATAACCGGATAAGTGATATTTATCAACCATGCTTAACCCTTCGTTAAACAATTCCAATGATATTTCAGGCTGTCCAATCAATCTGTAACAGATGGCCCGTTGGTTATTGAGTTTGAACAGAATTTTTTTATCCAAGCCATGCATGGATTCATATAGCTCTAAACCCTTCGTCGCATATTCGGCAGCAGCGGCATAATCTCCCACTCTATCCTGATAGCGTGACAAACAAAAATATCCTAACGCGATACCTTCTGCATCATTAATTTGTGTGGAATAATTGATGAGCAGATTTCCTATGACTATGCAACTATCAATTTTATTAGTCCCGTAATACTCGGATTTTTTAAACAGACTGTCTATATACCGATCTCTATGCTCCTGACATTGCGCAAAAAAATAAAATGTCATCAAGGAACTAAAAACAAATATTTTCAAATTTTTTTATCATATTTTCAGAGATGTTAGTATGATTTTATCAACTCATCAATTTCAGATTTAAGCCTGTCAAAATCAATAGGTTTTGTAAAAAATCCAGAAGCTCCCGAGTTCATCGCTCTGTCATAGTTTTCGCTGTCTCCGTAAGCCGATATCATACTTACCTTGATAAAAGGAAATTCTGCTTTGACTTTTTCAAGCATATCCAATCCTGACATACCAGGCATATTGATATCTGAAAATATATATACTACGTCAGGCGGATCCTGACTGTGCAATATATCCATGGCCTCCTGGGCCGAAAATGCAAACTCTATTTCAATCTCTCCGCTTCTGATTTCCTTTCTGAGTTTTTGCCGAAACAGGATTTCAACATCTTTTTCATCATCTACTACTAAGAATTTCATTATTTGATTTTTTAAAGTGATTAAATGTTTAAATTAATTGTGAATGTAGTACCAGTAATTGTATTGGATTCGACTGCGATCTCACCTCCATGCGCCTTCACATTATCATAAGCCAAAGATAATCCTAAGCCTGTCCCCTGCCCGGTGGGTTTGGTAATAAAAAAGGGCTGAAAGATTTTATCTTTGATGGCGTCGGTTATAAAGGAGTTGTTTTCCAGGATGAAAACTCGACTTAAAAGCTTTCTCACAATGTGAGTCTGGCTGTTTCTAGTGATGGATATAGTAGAAAAAGTCTTTGTAACAAAACACTCAGCAATCTCCATTTTTTATTTGTTAATGAGGTTATGATTTCTATTTATACTAATGGATGAGATAAAATTTCAGACCATATAATTATGTAAATATAGTATTTCTTAATGTTGCCAGAATTTTTAACAACGATTATTTTTTTTCAGATAGAAATAATTCTGAATTATTATCATAATTGGAGAAATGCAATTGAAAGATTTTTTTAACTTTGCCAAACGAACACAATATATCATAAATTAAAAAACAAGTCACCATGAAGAAAATAGGAATATTATTTGGCAAGGAAAATACCTTCCCACAAGCTTTTATTGATAGAGTAAACTCAAAAAAGGTCAAAGGTATCACGGCTGAAGCGGTACAAGTTGACGTCGTCGAGCAAGCAGATCCAACAGAATATGCTGTCATCATTGACAGAATTTCTCAGGATGTGCCTTTTTACAGAGCATATCTCAAGAATGCTGCTTTGATGGGTACTGCTGTGGTCAACAACCCATTCTGGTGGAGCGCTGACGAAAAGTTTTTCAATAATTGCCTTTCCAAGACCGTAGGTGTTCCGGTACCCAATACAGTACTCCTGCCATCATTCAACAGACCGGATGATACTTCTGAGCAATCTTTCCGTAATCTCAAATTTCCAACTGACTGGGAGAGAATATTTGACTATATCAAATTTCCCGCTTACATGAAACCACATTCAGGTGGTGGATGGAAGAGTGTATATAAAGTGACAAGCCCGGAAGATCTTTGGGCCAAGCATGCAGAAACAGATCAGTTGGTCATGCTGCTTCAGGAGGAAATTGTATTTGACCATTATTTCAGATGTTACTATTTGGCAGGTGACAGAGTTCATGTCATGCCATATGAACCACGCAATCCTCATCATCTGCGATATGTAGTGGATAATCCTACCAAAGATGAAAAACTATTAGCCACAGTCAGAGATTATACCATCAAGCTGTGTCATGCTTTGGGATATGATTTTAATACTGTGGAGTTTGCCATCCGTGATGGTATTCCGATAGCCATTGACTTTTGTAATCCTGCTCCGGATGCTGATATCAACTCTGTTGGTCAGGCCAATTTTGACTGGATAGTAGAGAATGCAGCAGAGATGGCGATAGAAAAAGCAAAAAATCATAAAGCAAATCAGAATAATCTTACTTGGGGTACATTTATAAGTGATATATTTGCACCTGCTAAAAAAGCATCACCTAAAAAATAGGTTGCTTTTCAGCATTTATTACAATAGTCAGATATCGCAATGGAGCAAAAACTTAGATTGGCAATACTTGATATGAATGATGGCAGACCCAATCAGGGTATGCGATGTATCAGAGATATTACTGCCATGTATAGCAGCGCATTTGAAATTGATGAATTTGATGTTCGTAGTAAAGACGAAGTTCCGGACCTGAGTTATGATGTGTATATATCCAGTGGCGGACCTGGCAATCCTCTAGTGGGTGACGGTATCTGGGACAAAGCATGGTACAAACTAGTCGGAGATCTTTGGGACTACAATCTGGAAAACCATCATCATAAAAAATATGTTTTTTTTATCTGCCACTCCTTTCAGATGGCATGTCACTTTTTTGAATTGGGAACAATAGTGCCCAGGAAGTCCACATCTTTTGGTATCATGCCCGTACATCAAACAAGATATGGTGAAAACGATGCTATTTTCAAGAATCTGCCCGATCCAATGTGGGCAGTTGATAGTAGAGATTATCAGCTGATACAACCTGATCTGGATGTCTTCAGGATGCATGGGGCCAAGATCCTGGCACTTGAGAAAATAAGAACACATGTCGAATACGAAAGAGCCATCATGGCCGTAAGATTTTCTGATGAATTTATAGGCACTCAATTTCATCCGGAGGCCGACCCTATAGGTATGAAAATACATTTTGAAAAACCTGAGGTTAAAGAGCAGGTCATCAAAAATTTTGGTCAGGCCAAGTATGATCTGATGATGGACCACATAGATGATCCTGATAAGATCGAACTCACACACGATACCATTTTACCATTGTTTATTGAGAATGCTCTTGACTCTATTTATGCCAGAAATGCAGTATTGGTATGATACCTGAAATCAGAAAGAAATTTAATGCGGATTTTACAGCAGAGAGATTTGAAGTATTCAAACAAGGGCTGCAGGATATGTATAACCACAAACCCAACTTCAGGGAAGCAGAAACGCCGTTTTTTATTCCAAAAATATTGAAAGAAAGGTTGCTGGAGGCATGTGAGGAAATCACGGATTTGATCCTGCGACCAGACCTGAAAAAAAATATCACAGGGAGCACTCTACGATGAAAATATCATTGTGCCAGGTGAAGATGATCATACGACTTTTCTTCAGATGGATTTTGGCATTTGTCTGGATCAAAATGGAGACCCGTTTCCTATGCTCATTGAAATTCAGGGATTTCCATCGGTCTACTTTTTCCAGTACATGGCTACGATAGCTTACAAAAAATACTATGATCTGCCTGCCAATCTAACTCCCTACTTCAATGGATATGATGAATCATCTTATAAAAAACTAATGTATGATATCATCGTAGGCGACTCGGATCCCAAAAACGTAGTTTTGCTTGAAATTGAACCCGAATTACAAAATACTTATATCGACCTATTGGCTACATCTATAGAATTGGGCATTCCTGTGGTCTGTGTCACCAAAGTGATGAAGGAGGGTCGAAGCCTGTACTACATAGACAAAAATGGGGATAAACAGAAGATCGAAAAAATCTACAACAGAGTCATATTTGATGAACTTCACCAAAGGACAGATCTGCAGATGCAGTTTAAATTTACCGATGACCTGGATGTGAAGTGGGTAGGCCATCCCAACTGGTTTTTCAGGATCAGCAAGTATATCATGCCCTATCTCAAGAGCAGGTTTGTTCCTGAAACACTTTTTTTAAACGAACTGAAAGAAATTCCTTCAGACCTTGAAAATTATGTGCTTAAACCATTGTTTTCATTTGCAGGTGCGGGTGTGATCATAGATGTCACCAAAGAAGATATCGAAGCCATATCAGACAAATCCAATTATATCCTTCAGAAAAAAGTCAATTACGAACCGGTACTGCAATCACCCAACGATCCGGTCAAAGTAGAGTTAAGAATGCTTATGGTATGGCCTGAAAAAGACGAGAGACCCCATGTCGCAGTCAATCTGGTGAGCCTGTCAAAAGGAAAGATGATAGGAGTAAAATACAACAAAGACAAGGATTGGGTAGGGGGCAGTGTGGGCTTGTATGAAGGGTAAAATCCGGTACTTGGTCTGAATTTTGTTTGTATTTTTAGAATACGTATTGTTAAGTCTTAATAGCATACAACACTGATTTTTTTAGTGTGTATAACATATTGCACTTTTGTGAAAAAAATTAACTTGCTACATTTGCCTATACTTACCCCCAACCCCTAAAGTGGAGACCAGCACTAATATTGAAAGCATTGGCGTGGATCGTCTCAAGCGTAGCTTGACAGGCTCTTTAGGGAATGAGGGTAGCGAGGGAATTTAAGTATTTGTGCAATTTGTTATACACACATTTTTTTAGGCATCCAACGTGATAAAGGAAGATTTAACCAAGCTATACAAAAATTGTTAGTCGTCCTTAATGAGTCTATTGCGATATTTCAGGGTACTAATTTAGTCATGGTCTTCAAATCTACCGCCTCTTAATCTGCAAGAAGTCTGGAGTTTTGAAGTTAGAAAACGATTGTGGAAACGATTGTAGAAAGATTTTTTGAATTTTTCTGATTTTAATAATAATCCGAATTTTTAAATGTATTTGTCCATAATCTTCCCTACGAACTTATTATTGTGAACAGAAAATATTCTGCAAATTTTTAAATTATATTGTATTGTAAATTAAATAATTTTGATAATAAATTTTTGCTTTCAATTTTTTGTTTAGTATAGGGGCAAAACATCACACTTTTATGTATCCTTTACAAACTCATTAATATCCATTACCACTTTATTTGGCAATAAACATAAGAAGGCTTCGTTTACTTATCAGGTTTTACACTTATCAATTTTACAGGGTATACACCCAAAAATATTTCAGAATAAAGTTTGGCACAATAGTTGAAAAACAGTTAATTACAGATAATAATTTGTTAACAATTATATTAGGCTGATTTAAAAGTGCTTTTAGTCATACCTTTGCGTCCCGAATTATTTACAATCATCATTCAGCAGTTAAACCAACAGAATGACGATGATCTGAAATAATTTTTTTAAACCCAAAAACGACCCTTTAATTTTTACCATGAACACATTAATGAATATCACAAAAAATTTTGTGATAGTGTGTTTTCTTAACTTTGTATCGATAACGGCATTTACAAAATCCCCCAATAATGCTGAAATCATCACAAGATTAGAAAGTCTTAACACTATCATAGACATGCGCATCACTGAAGAAGTGTTGACTCAAGTAAACTATTCTGTTGAAAAATGGAGATATGACAGCCAGGTTATACTTGGAAGAGCATCCATGTATTTCCCAGTGATAGAAAACGTACTGAGAGAGAAAAATCTACCCGAAGATCTCAAATACATTGCTGTCATTGAATCAGCCTTATTGCCCAGAGCCAAATCAAGACAAGGGGCATCCGGAATGTGGCAATTTATGGAAGGAACTGCCGAGATGTATGGACTTAATATTACCAGACATATCGATGAAAGGAGAGATATTATAATGTCCACTGAAAAAGCCACTGATTATCTTCAGTTACTATATGAAACGTATGGCAACTGGACATTAGCATTAGCTGCATACAACTGTGGAACCGGACGTCTCAATAAAGCCATAAAAAAATCTGGAGGAAGTAAAAATTATTGGACAGTTGCAGAACATCTCCCAAATGAAACTAAAAAGTACATTCCAAGATTTATTGCGGCTATGTATCTGATAAACTATTACTACCATCATGATCTTAATCCCATTCAGGTTTCCGATGAACTCAGGTATACTTCTACAGTTAAAATTTTTCAAAAGACCGATTTACAGAAATTGAGTAAAGAATTTGAAATCGATTATAACCTATTGCAAATACTTAACCCAGTGTATGTAAAAGATTATATTCCGGAGCCAAAAGAAGATCAATACTTCACCTTGACCTTGCCTGACCATAAAATGATGGCATATATTGAAAAGTATAAATCAGTAGGTCAGCTGGTATACAACCCCCTTTCACAAAAAAGACCAGAATTGGTTGATACACGTATTGCAATTGCTGTTCCAAGGTCACCTAAAGACTATATAACTTTTTTGACAAAAGAGATCGTCATGACCAGGGATAACCTGAAAGATAGTAGTATTTATAAAAATTTACCACAAGGCATACTTCAGGGTAGAGAGCGATTCAAACTATATCAATTAGGTAAAAAGAATCATTGGCAGATGTGGCAGAAGCAAAAAACATTCCGCTTGCTTCATTGATCAGCCTAAACAACATTGATGAAACTAAGGGTATACCTCCAGGTAGCATCATTATACTATCTAAATAGTTAACCAATCACCATTGTCTAAATAAGAATAGGACTGCTTTTCATTAGGCAGGCCTATTTTTTTTAATTTATTTTGAGGACAAAATCTTTTTCTGTTCCTTACAATACATATGATCTTTTCCCGTTTATCAATTAAAATCTAATCCTATTATGCAATTCATTCTTAAAACGTTCTCGATTGTGGTCATTCTTACTACATTTATCACATGTACAAAAGACAGTACAACTGAAAGTAACGCATCATGCTCTACAGTGGTCTCCACATATACTAACAATGTTGCCACTATTATGAATGCCTCCTGCGCATCAGCTGGTTGCCACAGTGCTTCGACAAAGGCTGCAGGGTATGACCTGAGCAGCTACAATGGCACAAAATCAGGTGCTGCTAATAGTAAGTTTTTAAAGTCTATCAAGCATGAGAGTGGTGCCGACAAAATGCCTCAAGGCGGAAGTAAACTTCCTGATGCTTCCATTAAATTGATAGAATGCTGGATAGCTAACGGAACTCCACAATAAAATCAATTCGCAATCAAATTGAAATTATTTTTTTCGAAAGGTTAAACTAGTGCTGCCTGGGGTAGCGACGTATTGCCTATTACAACGATTTGAAAAATATTTTTCAAAATGATATATCTTTCAGGTAAATCAACTATTAAGAGTATGCTTTAAATTTTTCTTAGTTGTAAATCTATAAAACCTAAATATCTAAAATGAGTTCCGTAATGAAGATCAAAAGTACAATAAAATAAGCATTTTTGACTACAAATCATACCGTGTGCAGCTATGCTGTAGCATCGCTATGGTGCGAAGTCAAAAATGAACGTAGTGCCTTATTTTGCAGTAATTTTGGTCTGGAATAGGAAATTCATTTAAGATTTTTAGGTAAAAGTTTAGACACTCTTAAGGAATAATTTGATAGATATAGTTTTCTATTTTAAAGATTGTGATTTTGAGAAGGAAATTAAAAATGCATTAAACAATTAAGAGTGTGTTTAAATTTTCATGTTTGAGTGAATGCAAGTAAATTTAACTTTAGACATGATGACTGAATGGCCTCGTTTGTGACGAGAATTTAGTAAAATACTTTACTCGAGAAAAATAATTACTGTCTTCCGTTATACAGAACGATTGAAATTCCGTACAAAAAAAACCTTTCATCAAGAGGTTTGGCAGCTACATAGTTTTTGTCCAGCTGGACATTAAGCTCCTGATCAAAACTGCTCATATCCAGATTGCTGAGTGGTACCTGCACATAGGGTTTGAAGGCTATACCTACTTTCTCTCCGGGAAACTGGAACAGGAGATAAAACTTACTGGCATATCCTGATTCCGAAGTCACAGATTTCTTTTTTCTTGGTGCTCCAAATATATCTGTTTTTGCCCTTGCTGTTCTATGGCCTATAGAAGCACCATAGCCGACCTTTCCAAAATAGTTTTCCACTCCTAGTGAGTATTCTGTGAGGCTCACAAACCATTTGTCCTGGAAGCTCGTCTTATCATTCAATTGACCAAATACATCACTTTTATCGCTCATATTGTGCCATGAAAGCTCAAAACCCACTCTGTTGATCCTGTATCTCAATCCTATCTCCAAGCCGTGCATTGATCTTATTTCATTTAAAGCGTCATCAAGTCTGCCGCCATATTTTCCTATAAAATCTTCATTAAATTTCCTAACGATATTATTTAGATCGTGAGCAGAAGTAAACCCTCCGGTATATCCAACTTTTATATTTAACTGACTCACCAGGACATTCAAATAAATCAGCGTGAAAAAAAATAAGAAGATAATTCTGCGTTGGAGCATGGAAGTTGTTTAGAAAAATTAAAAAGATACGCAAAAATAAATGAAATTTGCGAATCTTTGCAGTTTCTGTAACAAAGTGTGTTTATCAAATTGTAAGTTTTCGGTATTATTCTTAGTAGACGGTAAAAATGTGGTTGGATTGTGTGGGTCGTCACTTTAGGGAATGAGCCTGCCTGCCTACATAGCCAGGCAGGGATAGCGGGGAAGAAAATATGAATTTGTGAAATTTGTTATACACACGTAACAAACATCTCTTTCTATGGCAAAAAGTAAAATAAAACCCACTGAAAATAAGGGGAAGATAGTTGGAGTTCAGGCTGTCATTGCAGATCCTATTGCCCATACCAAGGGAAGTTTTTTTAATAGTGATGTACTGAAAAGCTGGATTCCTGTTTCGGTAGTGATCATGGTGCTGAGTTATGTGTTATATTTCCAGTGCATTTCTTATGGGTATGTGCTGGATGATCTGATTGTTATTCAGGAAAACAAGTTTACAAAACAAGGTTTCGGTGGTGTCTGGGATATCTTTACCACGGAGAGTTTTACGGGATATTTCGGAGAGAAAAAAGAATTGGTCCAAGGTAACCGGTATCGTCCTTTATCAATTGCCACTTTTGCAGTTGAATATGGTATTTTCGGAAAGGAAAACCCGGTATTCAGTCACTTTATCAATATTTTATTGTATGGTTTGACAGGCATTCTCTTATGGATGGTGCTGGCGCCCATGTTTAGAAATTTCACCGGTAACAAATGGTGGTTTTCTGTCCCATTTGTTGGTGCATTGATTTTTATCGCTCACCCCATACATACTGAAGCTGTAGCAAATATCAAAGGCAGAGATGAAATCATGGCCATGTTGTTTTCATTGGGGGCTCTTTATGGAGCAATGAGGTTTATAGACAATAGTAGCCTAAAATGGCTGTCGATAAGCATGGTAAGCTATTTTTTAGGTTTACTATCAAAAGAGAATGCCATCACCTTTTTGGCTATCATTCCTTTGAGCATATACTTTTTTAGCAAACCTGACTGGAGCAAGCTCGGGAAACTAGTAATGTGGCTATTGATCACTACAGTCTTGTATCTTGTGCTTCGATTCAATATGGCAGGTGTCCCAAAATTCAGTCAGGAGATCAAAGACATCATGAATAACCCATTTCTGAGCATGAAACCTGACCAAAAACTGGGGAGTATCATGTACACGTTACTCAAGTACATTCAACTCATGGTTTGGCCACATCCACTGTCTCATGATTATTATCCATATGCCATTCCGAAGATCAGCGTATTTAAACCTATTCCCTTACTTTCATTATTTACTTATATTAGTTTGGCCATCCTGGCATTCAAGGGATGGAGACAAAAGACGGTTTACTCATATTCCATTTGGTTTTACTTGTTTGCTCTCACGATCGTGTCCAACTTTGTGATCAACCTTGGCACATTTATGAATGAACGATTCATATTTATGGCCTCAGCAGGGTTTTGTATTGCTGTTGCCTATTTTTTAATGGAACATCTCCCGGCTTTGTCTCCTAAGTATGGTTACAAAGCAGGACTGGCTATAGCTTTAATTGCAATTATGGGGTATGGTGCCAAGACATTTGTTAGGGTGCCAGTGTGGAAAGATGCACTTTCACTCAATGAGGCCGCCGTAGCAATATCCTCTAATAGTGCTCGCGCTAATTCATTTTTAGCAACTGCGCTTTTTGAAAAATTCAAGGTGACAGAAAATATTGAAGAAAAAAGAAAACTTATAGACAGGACAGAAAAATATGCTCAAAAGGCGGTGGATATACTTCCGGATTACCTCAATGGCAATCTGATGGTACTGGGTGTAGTATCTGAGCGGTACAAGTTTGACAAAGATATCAAAAAGTACATTGAAGGCATTCGACCTGTTATCCTGCGTCGGCCTGATATTGGTTTTATTAAAGAATTTAGTGATTATTTAAAAGGAAGCCATAATGAGGAGTTATTTCCATTTTATCTTGAAGTGGGTCAGGAATTGATGCAGTTTAACGATATGAGAAGGAAGTATTCAGTTGATTTTCTCAAATATGCTTATGAAATTCAACCAGCAAACAAGCAGGTAAATATAGCCCTTGGGCAAGCGTATGAAATAAACGGAAACGCAGCAGAAGCCGCAAGATTTAAAGCCGCAGCACAGTCTCTACAATGACCAGTCAGGAGTATTTATACCTCATAGCACTTACAAAAACACCAAAAGTTGGACCTGTCATAGGGAAAAACCTTATTTCTTATTGTGGAGGCATAGAAGCAGTGTTTAAAGAAAGTAAAAAAAATCTGATAAAAATACCCGGTATAGGACCTATCATAGCTGAAAATTTCGATCCTGTCAGTTTGCAGCTTGAAGCAGAAAAAGAGATGGAGTTCATTGCTAAAAATGACATAACTCTTTTATCTTACTTGGACAAGAACTATCCAAAACGTATGCTTCAAATCGAATCATGTCCATTGATATTGTATTATAAAGGCAGCGCAGTACTCAACCATCACCGGACAGTAGCCATTGTCGGTACCAGAAAGCCTTCAGACTACGGGAAAGTCATGTGTGAAAAAATAGTCGAAGGACTCAAACCCTATGATATCCTGCTGATCAGTGGTTTAGCGTATGGAATAGACGTTACAGCGCATAAAAAATCCCTTGAAGCAGACATACCTACTGTGGGTGTCCTCGGTCATGGTCTTGACCGGTTTTATCCTTCTGATCATACATCTTTGGCTAAAAAAATGATACAGCATCACGGAGGTGTCATCACAGAATTTCCATCAGGCACCCTTCCCGATAGAGAAAATTTCCCTATGCGCAACAGAATCATTGCTGCCATGAGCGATGTTGTAGTAGTAATAGAGTCTAAACGAAAAGGCGGATCAATCATCTCAGCTGAATTTGCCAATGATTTTAACAGAGATGTTTTTGCTCTGCCCGGACCTGTCAATGATGAACGTTCGGAAGGATGTAACAAACTCATCAAGCAAAATAAAGCGCATCTGATAGAATCCGCTTCTGATATTGCTTATGTCATGAGATGGGAAGAACTGGATGCCAAAAAGTAGTTCAACAACAATTGTTTATCGAATTGGAAGAAGACGAGTCCAGAATGATGACCATCATCAGAGATGCAAGAGAGATCACAATTGATGTACTTACTTATAAGATGGCAATGTCCCCATCCTCTGTGTCAAGCCTGCTGCTCAAACTCGAATTTAAGGGCCTGGTGCGATCACTGCCCGGCAAAAAATATACCCTGAACTGAATAAAAAATAAATGATGCAAAAAAAGCGGTTTTTCTGTATAGATGCGCATACGTGTGGCAATCCTGTACGTGTGGTAGCAGGAGGTGGTCCGGACCTGACTGGAAATAATATGGTGGAGAAAAGAGCTTATTTTCTGGAACATCATGACTGGATCAGAAAAAGCCTCATGTTCGAGCCCCGCGGTCATGATATGATGAGCGGAAGTATACTGTATCCACCCCATGACCCGCAAAATGATGTTGCTGTCCTATTCATAGAAACCAGTGGATGTCTGCCTATGTGCGGACACGGTACTATCGGTACTATCACCATAGCCATTGAAGAAGGACTTATCACTCCTCGTAATCCTGGCAAAATAAAAATGGAAACCCCGGCAGGGTTGGTACATATAGTATATCACCAAAATGAAAAGGGTAAAGTGACATCTGTCAAATTAACGAACGTTGGTTCGTTTTTGTATAAAGCAGACTTAAAAATAGTTTGCCCGGATCTTGGAGAATTAACAGCTGATGTCGCTTACGGAGGTAATTTTTATGCTATCATAGATCCGCAGCAGAATTATCCCGGATTTGAAAAATATACAGCCGATCAACTCCATATCCTGGAGCAGGGCAATACGTACAGATATCAACCAAAAATATACATTTCAGCATCCCGAGATTTCCGATATCAACTGGTGTAGCCATGTATTGTGGACGGGTGCCACTATCGATCCAACTTCTACCGCCAGAAATGCGGTATTTTATGGTGATAAAGCCATCGACAGATCACCATGTGGCACAGGTACTTCGGCGAGAATGGCACAGTGGTACGCAAAAGGAAAACTGAAAGAAGGCGATAAGTTTGTTCACGAAAGTTTTATTGGCAGTAAGTTTACAGGTACAATCGAAGGACTCACCAAAGTTGGACCATTTGATGCCATCATTCCCGGTATCGAAGGCTGGGCAAAAATATATGGGTACAATACCATTCTTGTTGACCCTGAAGACGATCCATATGCCGGTGGATTTCAGGTGATTTGAAAAATATATTTTCCTATAAACCGGATATCTATCTTTTGAGATGTAAAACAGTCTTATATTTGTGTTCAGAAAATATCTTAAACATATGTCTGAAAATATTAAAGAAAATGTTGTCAGTGAGCCTGCGGGTGAATATGGTATTGAATATACTTATGCCGACTATATGAAATTTGAATTTGAAGAAATGGTCGAGCTTATACGCGGTAAGATCTTTCAGAATGAGCCCAGCACCAAGGTCATCACACCAGATTGCTGCCGGGAATTTGCATGGGCCTATGTGGCAATTGCTTAGAAAGTCGACATGTAGAGCATTCATAGCTCCGTTTGATGTCATACTACCTATCGCCAATAAGAAAAGAGATAAAGCCACTACAGTGGTTCAAACTGATATTTGTGTGATTTGTAATCCTGAAATAGTTGAGGATGCAGGTTGTTTTGGAGTGCCGGACTGGATTATAGAAATCCTGTCTCCACATACCAGTAAAAAGGACCTTCAACTGAAATATGATGTATATGAAGAAGCAGGCGTAAAGGAATATTGGATAGTTATGCCTCAGGAAAAGCTCATCGAAGTATTTATCCTTGAAAACAATAAATACCGTCGTATCAAAACCTACGCGCAGGATGATGAGGTGACATCATATACACTCCCTGACTTGACTTACAAATTGGAAGAAATCTTTACTGATATAAAATAATAATATATCAGCACTTTCTTTTTTAATGAATAATACACAGAATACTTAATGCACATTACCATAATCGGAGCCGGAGTCATAGGAATGACAACAGCATACTACCTCACTCAAGCAGGACATGAAGTTGCCATTATCGAGAAAAGTGATGGCACTAACAATTGTTCGTTTGGAAATGCAGGATATATCTCTCCCAGTCATTTTATACCCTTGGCATCACCGGGGATAGTGGCTCAGGGGCTTAAATGGATGCTGAGTTCCTCCAGTCCTTTTTATATCAAGCCCAGGCTCGACACATCATTAGTAAAATGGGGACTAAAGTTTTACTCCAATGCCAACGAAAAAACTGTTGCAAAAATGCTCCGCATCTCAATAATATCTTGCAATTATCCAGAAAACTGACTATCGATCTCAACAATGATCTTAATAAGGGTTTTTCATTGGAGACCAAAGGTTGCTTTATGTTGTACAAAACAGAAGAAACCGGCCACCACGAAGCCGAACTAGCCCGAGAAGCAAAAAAATACGGAAT
This sequence comes from Saprospiraceae bacterium, assembly GCA_016713025.1. Taxonomy (NCBI): domain Bacteria; kingdom Pseudomonadati; phylum Bacteroidota; class Saprospiria; order Saprospirales; family Saprospiraceae; species Saprospiraceae bacterium. The sequence goes on from JADJPZ010000003.1 coordinate 868,656, forward strand.
GGAAGCGACGGTGATGTCTCAGTCAGAAATACAAAAGATGGAACCGGCTGTCACGGTAGATGTAATTGGGGGCGTCTATTTTCCTATCGATTGTCATCTTCATCCATTACACATGATGGCGTCCATCACTCAATGGCTGACCTATGCAGGTGTAAAAATTTTATATCAACATGAGGTCCGGGATTTCGAAGTAGAATCAGGACAAGTTAAAGCGGTAATAACCGATAAGGGCAAAATCACTTGCGATCATTTGGTAGTAGCAGTAGGTTCTTGGCTGGAAATATTGTCTGCTAAGCTTGGTATCAGTCTTTTGCTTCAAGCTGGAAAAGGATATAGTGTCACCTATAATAACAGGCCCTATAATTTGGCCCATCCTTCCATTTTAGTAGATGCGAGAGTAGCATGACGCCACTAGGCAATTCACTTAGGGTAGGTGGTACTATGGAGCTGACAGGCATCAATAGCGATATCAATATGAAAAGGGTCAAACCTATAGTAGATGCGGCAAATGATTATTATCCTGATTTACACACTCCCGGAGGCACAAGTGGAAAAAAGTATGGAGTGGACTTCGTCCTTGTTCGCCGGATGGATTACCGTATTTAGGCAACAGCCCGCATCATCAAAATGTAACTATTGCGGGTGGCCACGCCATGTTGGGCATATCATTGGCAGCTACTGGATTATTGGTAAAACAAATTGTCCAGAAGGAAAAACAGAAATTCCTGTTGAAGCTTTCAGAGTGGAAAGGTAAAATTCCGAGGCTGTAAAATATTTTGTGTAAACAAAACTTCAAAGAATTATGGCTGAATCAAATTATCCTCAAAGATAATTAAAATTTCATTATGAGTAATATGCCAGTTATGAATTGGCATTGTCCATTTAACTTGAATTTGCTGAATAGCAAGATATACAGATTTCAAGGCTGCCTGATCATTTGGAAAAAGTGTTTTGGTTTTGGTAAATTTTCTGATGGCTCTGTTGAGGCCTTCAATGGTATTAGTGGTATACATAATTTTACGAATGTTAGTAGGATACTGAAACATGGGAGATAGATTTGACCAGTTTGCTTCAACTTTTTAATGGCATAGGCATATTTAGACCCCCATTTTGCTTTAAAGCTTCAAAAGCAATGGAGCAGTTTCCATATTTAAAAGCGGCATAAACAGTTTTAAATCAGCCAGGAAGGCCCTTCTATCTTTCCATGGGACAAACTTCATAGAGTTTCTGATTTGATGAACGATACAAAGCTGGGATACGGTATCGGGGAAAGCAGTTTGAATGGCCTGAGTGAATCCTGTAAGATTGTCAGTGCATGCAATGAGCATCTTTTAACGCCCCTGTCTTTGAGCTCATTTAAGACAGAAAGCCAAAACGCGGCAGACTCGTTGGCGCTCATCCAGATGCCCAAAACTTCTTTGATCCCATTGGTTTTCAGTCCTGTAACGATATAAATACTCTTGTTGATGATTTTATTATCCTGCCGGATTTTAAAACAAATACAATCCATCCAAACGATGTAATGAAGTATTATCCAAAGGTCTGTTTTGCCATTCCTGGATAGCCGGAATCATTTTGTTTGTAATATCTGAAACAAAGGTTTTAGAAACGTCTAAGCCATAAATTTCCTGAATTTGAGCTGTTATGTCATCGGTGCTCATACCTCTGCTGTAAAGAGATGTAATGACAGATTCTACTTTCTCAGTGGTAGTTTGGCCCTTGGGAACAATGATAGGCTCAAATTCACCGTTACGATCCCGTGGAATATCCAACTCTACCTGTCCTTGTGTAGTGCGTATCTTTTTCTTATAAGACCCATTCCGGGAATTACCTGAATTAATCCCATCGGCAGAGTGTTTTGAATAGCCTAAATGATGACTTAGTTCAGCTTTTTAAAGTTCTTGAATGCCATCTTTGTAAAGGCCATTCATAACATTATCAAAATCATTAAGAGACTTGACATCCTGAAGAAATTCAGAGATTAAGATTAAATTTGTTACTTTGCATAACTATTAAATTTGTTAGGTTAAAAATGTGTCTGTACTTGGTCGCACAAACATATTAAAATTTTCCATCTGTGGGGGTACCCCACAGATGGAAGCCAACTCCTTGATACTAGTTTACACAATCTTTCTTACACTCCCAAAATTTTCCATCCCCAAGTTCCATTTCTCCACGTTCCATCCTCCACGTTTCCATCCTCCACGTTCCATCCTCCGTTCCATCCTCCACGTTCCATCATCCACGTTCCATCCTCCACGTTCCATCCTCCGTTCCATCTCTCACGTTCCATCCTCCACGTTCCATCACTCCACGTTCCATCCTCCACGTTCCATCCTCCACGTTCCATCCTCCACGTTCCATCTCCACGTTCCATCCTCCACGTTCCATTTCTCCACGTTCCATTTCTCCACGTTCCATTTCTCCACGTTCCTAATAAGGATCCACATCAACATTGACCCTTACAGTGCTACAAGCCTTGATATGTCGCAGTTTATCCCTTTCTGCCATGATGATGGCTTTTACTTTTTACTGCGATTGGATCTTTTTCCATTTTGACGGTGACTTGCTGTATATATGTTGACCCCTTATGGGCTATACCCGGTGTAGCAGGTCCAATGAGACGACTTCCTATTTGTTTTACAGCTTCTGCATAAACAGCTGCAGCATGTGCACATGTAGATGCATTTTTGTAAAAACTCGATCTGTATCATGCGGAAGTATGGCGGATACAAAAACATTTTCCTTTCTGAGCTCTCTTTCAAAAAATCGGTCATACATGTGATGCATTGTCTCTACAATCACCGGATGGGCAGGATCAAATGTCTGGATGATCACTTTGCCTTGTTTAGCCCTTCTTCCTGCGGCCGGATACCTGTGTGAGTAGCTGGAAAGCTCTTTCATTGGCTCTAAGGTCAGGATATCTCAATAGTGCATCGGCATTGAGTACTCCAACCAAAGCGATATTGCCAAAATCCAGCCCTTTGGTAATCATCTGAGTACCTACAAGGATGTCGATTTTTCCTTCTTCAAAATCATGGATAATAGTCTCAAAAGCCAACTTTGTTTTGCGGTATCAAGATCCAGCCTGGCTACAGTAGCCGTCGGAAGGTTTCCTGATATCGTCACTCTATTTTTCTGTGCCAAATCCTGTCTCCATGCAACTCATGATTGCCGCAGGCAGGACATTATTTGGGTAGTTTTGCTCTCGTGCCACAGTAGTGGCATCTCACTTCATTGAAGGCTTTATGCACTGTGAGATGCACATCACAGTTGGTGCATTCCGCCTTCCAGCCGCAAATGTGACAATGCAGTGTTGGAGCATAACCACGACGGTTTTGAAACAACAGGATCTGCTCTTTCTTTTCCAAAGCATCTTCTATCGCAGCCACTAATTCTGAACTGAATAGCCCTTTAAACCTTTTATCTTTATATTCCCTTCTCAGGTCAACCACCTGTACTATCGGTAATACTGAATCTCCATGTCGCTCATTCATAGTTACTAAACCATACTTATCGTTGACAGTATTGGCAAAGACTCCATGCTTGGCGTGGCACTGCCGAGATAATTTTGAATTAGTCAGACGGCTCATAAAATACCAGCGTCCGTGCATTGTACCGCCCAGTTGGGATCTGACTGTTTGAACGAAGGATCATGTTCTTCATCCACGATGATCAGGCCCAAAGATGGATATATGGCAGGAACAGTCCGATTCTGGCTGCAATGACTATTTTTTCACCTAATATCTACAGCATTCCAGAGTTCTACCGTTCCTGATTGTTCATCCTGCTATGATACACAAGGATGTCACTTCCAAAACTTCTGTCAAACGATCAACCATATGATTGGTCAGTGCTATTTCCAGCAAGAGATACAATACCTGCTTTTCACTCTGCCAGTACCTTTTTGATGAGTTCGGTATAGACTTTGGTTTTACCACTTCGGTAATACCATGAAAGACACAGGTTTGTTTGTCCAAAATGATGCTCGATATCTTTCAAGCCATCTTCCTGCTGGTGGCTGAGTTGGTGATTTGTATATCAGTTTCAGGGTGATAAGCTCCGTTGTTTTTATACGACTCACAAACCTGTTTTGAGATAGTGAAAATATCCTTTTTGACCGTAACATTGATGACCGGAGTATCGACATTAGCAAGTTGCGGATATCAGAAACAGCCTGAATGTAATTTTATTTCTGGATATTTGAACAAGGCTAGCAATGCTTTGGTTGTGTTTTCACTTCTTGCCACGAGATCAAATGCATCGTTCAGTTTTGAAGGTACAGATACATATATTTCATTCAGGTGACTGGCGGTTTGGGGTTGAATTTTTCGATTAGGTTCTTCCTTGATGGAGATAATCTTCGTTTTGTCTAATGGATTTCTTAATATCAGGAAGACCGTTTTTTTATCTGGAATTTCCTGGATTTGGAGGATGGTGAGCTCATTTTGGATAGATACGGCCTCGGCTGAGATATTCGTCATCAGAGAGCGTCTGATCCTATGTCTTCGAGATTGCCATTAAAAACTACCTTGGTCTCGCTCTCTAATTTTAGCCCTGACATGGCCACATTCATGACTTCCCCTATGGTACAACAATAATATTCAGCCATCCACGTCCAAAATTGCGGTTGAACCGCGGTGACTAATGGTATTTTA